>CAYZEW010000007.1:0-37081 GCA_964477825.1 uncultured Candidatus Izemoplasmatales bacterium
TTTAGGTAAACGCGAGAATGTTCCATCTCTTTCCATACGGTTAATGTCATGTAATCTTCTAATACTTCTTCTAATTGTTTTGAAGTTTGTAAGTGTTCCTCCAAGCCATCTTTGTGATACATAATATTGTCCAGAACGAATCGCTTCTTCTTTAACAACATCTTGAGCTTGTTTTTTTGTTCCAACAAATAAGATTTTTCCACCATTTTTTCCAATTTCTAATAATTTAGCATAAGCTTCATCGATAAATCCTACAGTTTTTTGTAGATCGATAATATGGATCCCGCCACGACTAGTATAAATATACTTGTCCATTTTAGGATTCCAACGGCGAGTTTGGTGTCCGAAATGAACCCCAGCCTCAAGTAACTGTTTCATTGATATTACAGCCATTTAAATTCCTCCTTCTGATTTGCCTCCACATTTATCTACATAGTTAGCCACTACTGAGTAGCTCAGGGCTAAATACTCTAAATGTGTGTGTATTTTTACGGCTTTATAATTTTACCAAATAATCATTTAATAAGCAAGGATTTTGTTTAATTCTTCGTAAATAGTCCTTATAATATAGAAAACAAGTCCCAGGAGGACTTGTTATTTCTTATTTAAACGATTTAGCGATTTCAAGATTATTAACTGAAACAAGTTCGTTTAAGACATCATATAGTGGTTTATAGAGCCAAAACACTGTTAAAAATCCAGTAGTTGCCATAATAAGTTCAAAGGGAATATCCGCAATTAAATACGGTAAAAAATTATTAATCCCTGTTTGTAACATATTAAACGGAATAAACATCCAGCCATAAACAAACCCAAAAAGAAGCGCAAATAATCCTAGTTTTAGTTCGTTATTTGTTTTTCTTAAAAAGGTATGATAACTTATGGGAATTAAATACCAAGCAAGCAACATTGGTACCATATAAAAGATGTTAAATCCTCCCATAAATAAACTATCTAGTAATACATATGCAGTAATTAAAATGATACTTTCTTTAAAAGTATAAACACTTGTAAAAACAATAATTAATAAAACGGTTAGTTGAATATTAGGTAAAAACATCAAAAGCTGTTCTTGGGTAAAAAGAATCGCAATTGATAAAGAAATCATTAACATTTTTTTCGTTTCCATTATTCACCATCTCCTACTACCGTATATTTAAACAAGAAAACATCACCATCATTTAAGATAATTGAATCAATTCCCAAATTAGAATATTCACCATTTTCATAAATACTAATATAGGTATTATGCCAATCAGTTTCTATTGTATCTATTTTTAAAATAATTCGACTATTAAAGACTTGTTTTTCACAAACATCACTTAAATGGTACGAACTATCTGCACAACCTACATCATAATTTTCTGCTAAAATTGAAAAGAGGGTATCATCTTCTGTAAAGGGATACTGTGTTGATGAAATAGTGTCCCCTATTTCATCAACAACAGTTATTGTGATTTCCCCAAGTTCATCGTTTTTATTTAGTTGTGAAAAGGCAAAATAGCTAGTTATAGCTGTCAATAAAATAAAAATAGAGATTCCTAGTTTTTTCATCTTTTCACTTCCTTATTTTTTTTAATTAAAACTATATGGATTTACTGCTTCATAAGTATTAACATATGTTTGATAACTGACAAGCGCTAAGAAAGCTTGTGGTGAACTAAACATTAAATCTTCAGCAATATCATCATCTAAGATATAATCAAATGAACCAGTTGTTGTTTGGAACTCAAGGAGTCTTGAGATTAAGTTGTTATCGCCTTTTGTATAAGCTGCACTAGTTGGATTAATGTCATTAGCAATTAATCCTAAAATAGCTTGTGACATACTTGCAGCATTCTCAGTTCCAGGGTAAGTTGTATCTCCCCAAACAACATCTCTAGTTTTAATACCACCAGTCTCTAGTTGTGAAGTGCTAACCCACGCAGCATATTCATCAATTAATGCTTGGATTCCGTCTTCAGTAGTGTAGTTACTTAAAGCAACTAAACTAATTCCACCAGCATCTAGCCCAAGGCTAAATGGTGTTGTTGTTTTTAAATCAGTTAAAGCACTACTTACAAAAGTACTGTAATCTGTTGAATGAGCATAACTATCAAGTGCTAGTAACCCATAAGCAGTTTGACCATATGGGCCAACTGCGACAATACTGTTTAAATCACTAATTAAAGCATCAGTATTACCACCTACTGCTTGTAAGATAATAATTGCTTTAAAGTAATCCGCAACAGTCGATAAAGTCATTTCATCAACTAATGCTTGAGTTTCTTCTAAGGTTACATAATCATCAACTACGCCAAGTAATGATAAAGCAGTAATAACGTTATATTCTACCCCGATTTCACTAACATAAAATTCACCATAATTATCTAAAAACATGTGGATTGCATCATCAACTGCTTTTTCTTGCATATCCCACCACATTACTTCAAAACTGAAAACATCCCCATCTTCGAAAGTAGCTGAATCAATTCCTACTTTTGACATTGCTCCGTTTTTATAAAAAGCAATATAAGCCCCTGTTTTCGGACTTAAATAATCAAGTGAATAAATAAATTTACCCCACTCTGAATCATCATAGCCAACTGTGAAGTTTTCATTTAAAAGATCAAACAAAGTTCCTTCATAGTCATCATTATAGCCAATTGTTTCACTAGTAAAACTACCGTATTCATCCTTTAAAGTAAAAGTTAATACGTTATCATAAATTAAAGCTTGCAGTCTAGCAATTTCTGCTTCAAGTTCTGAGATTTGACTAGTTAAAGCAGTGTTTGCATCAGTGCTTTCTTGAAGATTAGCATTTAAACTTGCTACTTCATCTTCAAGATTTGAAATAAGCGCGATTTTAGCATCTATTTCTTGTTGTAAATCTGTTACTTCGGTTCCATTTGAGCATCCTGTTAATACTAAAAAAAGTAATAAAACTGATGCCAGTGAGAATAGTTTTTTCATAATGTCCTCCTTCTAAGTTATATGAAATAAAAAAAACCATCCTCCTGGATGATTAAACGTTTTAATAACTATTAAAAGAAACAAGTTAAATAAACGATCTACTCATAGCCCAGGAGTAATTCAATTCTTTAGATACCTAGGTAGGTCTACCGGCTTGAATTCGTCCTACTATGCACCTTCCCGCTATGTCGCAGTGGTATTTTGCATTTCGTCCTTCTTACGGTTGCTGGGACAGCTTGAGCTTTTAACTCAATTCCCTGTTATGTCTTACGACACCTAATATCTACTCTCTAATTTTATGTCTAAAAATGAATGTTGTCAATCTAAAAAACGATTTATTTTCCAGTACTTCCAAATCCACCTTTTCTAATCTCTGTTACTCTATCTTCAGTTGGTGAAACTAAATACTTTTGAAAGATTCCTTGCGCAATTCTTTCCCCTTTTTTAAGATAAACTGTTTTTGTTCCAAAATTATGTAATGAAACATAAATAGCTCCATCATTATCACTGTTTCCGTAATAATCTTTATCAATAATCCCCACATTATTGGGAATTGTTAAATGGTAGTTTCTAGGTAAACTAGAACGGGGATAAATCATTAAAACTTCATCATCTTGCATATATGCTTTTAACCCGGTAACTCCAAGTCTAATCTTCCCAGGTAAAATCTCTAAATCTTCAATGATCGCAATATCATACCCTGCGCTATGCAAAGTTGATCTTTTTGGTAATTTAAAATCTAAATTTTGGTATTCTTTGGCTTTTTCAAAACCTCTCACGGTCTCATCTCCTTTAGTAATTTTAAAACGAAAAGTTCTCTTTCTGTCCAATGATGTTCACTACCTTTATCAAACTTTTCTTGATTTACTTTAATTGCTTCTTCTATTGTAACCCATCTTGGAACAAACTTTAATTTTTTTTCATAAATATCGATATTATGATTACTTATTTCATCAGTAACCTCACAAAAATAGTAAAAAGATCTTAAATAAAAATACACTCTTTCATTATAGATGTCATTATATATTTGATCAACGTATCCTAAACTCTCATTGACACTACTTACTTTTCTTCCTGTTTCTTCTAATACTTCTCGTTTTAACGCTATATGTCTAATTTCTTGTTCGTTAACCCCTCCACCAGGGAATTTATATTCGTTTGAAACCTCAGAAAAAACCAGTAATATTTTACCGTCTTTTAAAATAATTGCGCGAACACTATCGCGGTAAATAATTGGTTGTTGACCGAGTTGTTTGTCTCTTTTATCAAAGATTTTTAATAGTTTCATCTTAGTACCACTATTAATTGAGTAGCAGAATCAAATCCGTATTTATTAATATGCTTTTTCACTTTATCCGCCCCTTTTTCAAAATACACTTTCTTCTTTGTATCTTTAACGCTTTCTTTAACTCGATCAATTGTTTCATATAACCACTGTGTTTCTATTTGGGAAATAGTTTCTTTTTCAGGGTATTTTAAATCCCATTTATCAATAATTGTTAAGGTTGTGTTTTCTTCTATGTTCCTAATAATTTCTTGTTTAGTGAATGTCGGTGCGTGAAATTTTCCCCTAAAGCGATCAACTTCTGCAGCATAGTGATGTAGTAATAAATGACTTCTTTGCTTATTAGTTAGCTTATCACTCATCATTTCACAAATAATGATTTCGCCGTCAACCTTTAAAACTCGCTCCATTTCACTAAATACTTCCTTGATATTATTTAAATGATGTAAGGAATTTGAAAGACAAACAAAATCAAAAAGATGACCATCAAAATCCATTTCTAAAGCATCCATTTGAAAAAAATTAATCCGTTTATCCTCAAAGTTTTTTTCACAACTTTCAATTGAGGCTCTACTTAAATCTATGCTAATAATTTCTGAAAAATCATCTGTTAAAGCAGTAATAATTTTTATAAAATTACCATTTCCAGTTCCAACATCTAAGATCTTTGCATCATGTTTTTTTAGAAAAACTTTTGCCAATTTTTCCATAGACATCATCCTCATTTATTAAACTAATTGTATTATATCACAAAAAAAGCGTTTACATATACTTATTTTAGCGGAAAATAGAAAAAATAAAAAAGGACTTTCGTCCTTTTTTACTCACCTATTGCAAATTTAATTTCACCAACAACAGCGACTTTACCATCAACATACGCAATCCCTTTTCCATAGCCAATTGGGCCACGTTGTTTAATGATTTCTACTTCAATTTTCAAAGTGTCTCCTGGGACTACTTTTTTCTTAAATTTACATTTGTCAATTCCAGCAAAATAAGCAATCTTACCTTTGTTTTCTTCAACAGATAAAATAATTACTGCCCCAGCTTGGGCCATTGCTTCTACTATTAATACTCCCGGCATTACATGTTCAGTTGGAAAATGTCCCATAAAATGCATCTCATTTGCACTTACTGTTTTAATTGCCGTACAAGATACCCCCGGAATTAACTCATCAATCCGATCAATTAATAAAAATGGAAAGCGATGCGGAATAATCTCTTGAATTTGATTACTATTTAATTTCATTAAATATTACCCCCTAAATTTTCTAAACGCAACTGTTGCGTTATGTCCTCCAAAACCTAAGCTATTACTAATTGCAACTTCAATTGCTCTTTCTTTACCAACATTAACAGTATAATCTAAATCACATTTTGGGTCAAATGTCTGATAATTGATTGTTGGGGGAATAAAGTTATCTCTAACAGCTAAGACACTGATAATTGCTTCAATTGCTCCACTAGCTCCGAGGAGATGCCCCATCATTGATTTAGTACTTGAAATACTTATTTTTTTAGCATATTCTCCAAACGCTTTTTTGATTGCTAATGTTTCAGTTTTATCATTAAGTGGTGTTGCTGTTCCATGAGCATTAATATAGTCAACTTCACTTACTTTTATATTCCCATCTTTTAAAGCCATTTCCATACATTTTCTTGCACCATTTGCTTCTGGGTCTGGACTAGTAATATGGGAAGCATCACAAGTAGCTCCATAACCAATAATTTCACCATAGATTTTCGCTCCACGTGCAATTGCTCTTTCATATTCTTCTAAAATTAAAGTTCCTGCGCCTTCTCCCATTACAAACCCACTTCTATTTAAATCAAAAGGAGCACTCGCTTTAGTTGGATCATTTGATTTATTTAAAGCTTGCATTACCGTAAATCCACCTACGCCTAAAGGAATAACACTAGCTTCTCCTCCTCCAGTAATAATGATATCTAAATACCCATCTCTAATTGCTCTAAACGCATCCCCGATCGAGTTAGTTGCACTTGCACAAGCAGTAACAGTGGATGTAGCCATTCCATGAATCCCATATTCAATTGCGATATTTCCTGAGGCAATATTAATAATGGCACTAGGAATAAAATAAGGACTTATTCGATTATACCCTCTGTTTTGAGCTTTATCTTCTTGGGTAGCAATTGTTTCAAGTCCACCAATTCCACTTCCATAATAGACCCCAATACGATCAGTATCTTCTTTTTCAAAATCGAGTGAAGAATCAAGAACTGCTTCTTTTGTCGCAATTAAAGATAATTGAACAAATCGATCAGTTCTTTTTAACTGTTTTCTTCCAAAGAAACCTTCAAAATCAAAATCTTTAATTTCTCCCCCGATTTTAACTTCTAAATTACTCGTATCAAAGCGTTTAATATAGTCAATCCCGTTAACTCCTTTTTTAGCATTTTCCCACATATCATGAACATTATTTCCAATTGGACTAATTGCTCCAAGTCCTGTAATTACAACTCTTCTTCTCATTATATAACTCCTTTATTTAAAGTAAGATCATTTTTACAATCTTTAATTATTTCTTTAATAATATCATCTAAATAATCCATTTTTTCAACTAAATAGGCTTTAGCACCAGTAAAGATTAACCCGTTAGTATCCCCTGATGTACTATTTCCAAGTTGTTCTGTAATACAATAAGGAATGTCTTTTTTCTTACAAGATTTTAAACAATCAACACAATAATGTAAATCAAGATTGTGTTTTTTTACAGTTTTTGTTAGAAAGTTTTTAACTGCTCTTCCCGGAAGTCCTGCAGGACTTACTGTTGTAACAACATCATCTTCCTTAGCAATTATAATCATTTGTTTATAAGTATCATCTACATCACACTCATAAGTCGCAATAAATCTTGTCGCAATTTGAACCCCGTCAGCGCCTACTTTAATCATTTCTGCCATATCATGACCATCATGGATTCCGCCACCAGCAATAATCGGGATTTTAATATTGTATTTTTCTTCATAAACTTTCACAACTTCGATCGTGTCTTTTACAATTTTTTCTAAGGAATCATAGTCTCCTTTTGCCATCTGTTCTTTTGAAAAACCTAAATGACCACCCGCAAGTGGTCCTTCACAAACGATAAAGGCTGGCATATATTGATATCTTCTATCCCAGCTTCTAAGCATAATTCTTGCGGCACGTCCACTGGAAATTATAAATGCGCCTTTGACATTACTTCCTTTTAAATATTCTGGTAAATCTAAGGGTAACCCTGCCCCACTAATAATAAAATCAATATCTTGAGTTGCTAAAAAAGAAGCATATTCAGAATAATGAGTTGCCGCATGCATTAAGTTAACTCCTAAGATTCCTTCTTTTGCATTTTCTCTTGCTTTTGTAATTTCATATTTTAAAGCTTCGATATTTGCTTTTACTGGATCTTTTCTAAAGTTTTTATTTAAGAAGCCAGGTTGAGCTGCGCTTATTGTTGCGATAATCCCACTATTCATAGCGGCACTAGCTAGTTTATTTAAACTAATCCTAATCCCCATTCCACCTTGAACAATTGGAAATTTTACTACTTTATTATTGATTGTTAATTCTGGTAATTTCATTAAATCATTCCACCATTAACACTAATTACTTGCCCAGTAATATATGAAGCTTTTTTACTAGCTAAAAACTCAACTGTATGTGCAACATCTTCTGCTGTTCCAAATTTAGCTAAGGGGATTTGTTTTAAATAATATTCTTTTACTTCATCACTTAAACTTTCAGTCATTTTTGTTTGAATAAACCCAGGAGCAACAGCGTTACATGTAACCCCCCGTGATCCAAATTCTTTAGCAAGTGATTTCGTTAAGCCAATAATTCCTGCTTTTGAAGCAACATAGTTTGCTTGACCAGCATTCCCCATAATCCCAACAACACTTGCGATATTTATGATTCTACCAGCCCGGTTTTTAAGCATATGACGGGTAACACTTTTACACATATTCCATGTTCCTTTTAAGTTAACATTAATAACACTATCAAATTCTTCTTCACTCATTCTCATCATTAAATTGTCACGTGTTATTCCAGAGTTATTGACTAAAATATCAACTTTTCCAAAAGCTTTAATCGCTTTTTTAATAATCATTTCTGTATCTGATAATACTGATACATCCCCTTTTACAATGATTCCTTTTCCTCCTAAGTTTTGAATGTGAGAAAGTAAATCAATTGCTTTATCTTCTTCATACAAATAATTAACAACTACATTTGCTTTTTTTGAAGCAAATTGTAAACAAATTTCTTTACCAATTCCGGTATTTCCACCAGTTACAATTACGGTTTGATCTTTAAAAGAACTCATTTTTATTCCTCCTTCATAAATGTTAGTAATTTAGTTAATGATGCCATATCTTCAACATTATAAATGTTTAATTTTCGATTGATTTTTTTTACAAAACTACAAAGGGTTTTTTTAGGTCCTATTTCAATAAAAGTATCAACCTTTTTAACAAGTAGTTTTTCAACCATTTGATAAAAATAAACACTACTAGTAATTTGATTAACCATACTCTCTTTGATCTTACTTTTATAAAAATCACCAGTTACATTAAGTAATAAGTAATTAGTTGGTTCGTTTAAGTCAAGGGCTTTTAAATAGTCAGAAAATTTTAGTTTAGCTTCTGTCATTAGCGAAGTATGAAAAGGCCCACTAGTGTTTAATAAAATTGTCCGTTTTGCGCCTAATGCTTTTGCTTTCTCATTAACTTCTAAGACTGCTTTTTCTTCACCAGAAATAACTAACTGCCCATAAGTATTATAGTTAGCGATCTTAACAAAACCTGCAGTTTCATCAATGATTTTTTCTAAAATTACTGCGTCCATTCCTAAAATCGCACTCATTTTTCCTTGTACGTTTTTAGTTGCTAAATCCATATAGAGTCCTCTTTTTTGGAGAATTTTTAACCCCGTTTCAAAATTAAAGACATCTTTATAACGCATTGCTCCATATTCACCAAGGGATAACCCCATACTATATTCAGCACTAATATGGTGTTCTTTTAATACCGTCAAGATTGCTTCATATAAAGTGAACATTGCGACTTGAGTATATAAAGTATTGTTTAATTTTTCTTCATCATTAAACATAATCTCCTTAATACTATATCCTAAAATTTGATCAGCTTGATCAAAAACCTTTTTAGCTCCTTCATAATTATCATATAATTCTTTACCCATTCCAACGTATTGTGAACCTTGCCCTGAAAACATAAAAGCTATTTTCACAATCTTTCTCCTTTATAAACACGACTATTTAAGAAAATATCATCTAAAATTTCTTGAATAGGTCTTATTTTTTTAACTAATCCAGCACTTTGCCCTGCCATTAAACTTCCGTTTATAACATCTCCTTCAAAGACTGCTTTTTTTAAAGAACCTAACGTTAATAATTCTAACTCTTCAAAACCGATATCTCCGTATTTAGTCATTTCTAAATATTTTTTAGACATTGGATTTTTAAGCACTCTAACTGGTGCGCCTGTTGCTCTACCAGTTACTACTGTATCAGTATCTTTAGCTTTAACAACTTTATTTTTATAGTTAATGTGAATTGGACATTCATCACTTGCGAGTAAAACTGTCCCGATTTGGACTCCTTTAGCTCCTAAAGCAAAAGCAGCATCTAGCCCTCTAGAATCAGCAATCCCTCCAGCCGCAATAACCGGAATATCGACAACATCTACAACTTGTGGGACTAAAGTAAACGTTGTAATTTGACCAATATGTCCTCCCGCTTCAGTTCCTTCAACAACTAAGGCATCGGCACCTCCACGAGCTAATCTTTTCGCAAAAGCAACACTTGGTACAACCGGAATAACAATAATCCCTGCTTTTTTCCATTTTTCCATATAAACTCCAGGATTTCCTGCCCCAGTTGTAACTACTTTTACGCCTTCTTCAATAACCATGTCGCTAATTGCCGCAGCATGAGGACTCATTAACATAATATTTACGCCAAAAACTTTAGCAGTTAATGCTTTAGTTTTTCTTACTTCATCACGGACATGATTAACATCCCATCCCCCAGCTCCAATTAAACCAAGTCCTCCGGCATTACTAACAGCCGCCGCTAATTCGTGAGTAGCGATGTGGGCCATTCCCCCTTGAATAATTGGGTATTCTATTCCTAATAACTCTCTTATATCTTTCATCAGTATCCTCCTAAAGTTCGATTAGTGCTCCACCCCAAGTTAAGCCTCCACCAAAGGCAACAGTAACAAATTTATCACCTTTTTTTAAGAACTTACTTTTAATTGCTTGATCAATTGCAAGAGGAACACTCGCAGCTGAAGTATTTCCATAATGACTAATATTCATAAACATTTTATTAAGATCAAATTTTAAATCTTTTGAGGCTTTTTGAATGATTCTAGCGTTAGCTTGATGCGCAACGATAGAATCTAAATCAGCAAGTTCCATTTTGTTTCTATCTAATAAGTCTTTAACTGTTTTAGGCATAATCCGCGTTGCGAATTTAAAGACTTCGCTCCCCTTCATTTTAATGTGGTCTTGTTTGCTGATTGCGTTTACTTCAGGATCTTTAATATCAACATTTTTACAAATTAATAAATCATCAGTATCCCCACGTGATCCACATATTACATCTTTAATTTTATCTGTTTTACTAGTAGTAACAATCATTGCTCCAGCCGCATCTCCAAATAAAACACAAGTGTTTCTATCACGCCAATCAGTTAATCTAGTTAGCGTTTCAGCACCAACTACTAAAGCTGTTTTGTAAGCGCCGCTTTTAATCATTTTATCAGCAATGTTTAAAACATATAAGAAACCACTACAAGCAGCATTTACATCAAATGCCATCACTTCATTTAAGTTTAATCTTGATTGTAATAATTGACTAACTCCTGGAAAATGATTATCAGGAGTAACTGTTGCTACAATTACTAAATCAATATCTAAGGGATCAATTTTTGCATCTTCAATTGCTTTTAATGAAGCTTTTTCAGCTAAATCAATTGTTTCTTCATCAGTAACAAGGTGTCTTTCTTTAATTCCTGTTCTGGAAAAAATCCATTCGTCACTTGTTTCAACATATGCTTTTAAATCATCATTTGTCATTACTTTTTTTGGAACATAACTACCTGTTCCTAATATTTTAGTATAAATCATTAATTCACTCTCCTAAAGGTTATCGTAATTAAAACGTTGGAAGAATCCATAGTCACGATATTTTTCCATCCGTAATCTTTTTAATTCTTCACCTGTTAATTTTTTTAATTTAAATAATTCTTCTAAAATTGCTTGCTTAGTTTTTTGAAATGTCTCCGTTTTATTAAAATGCGCTCCGCCGAGCGGTTCTTTAATAATTCGATCGATAATTCCGTATTCTTCTAAATCATAACTTGTTAATTTCATAGCCTCTGCTGCTTCACTAGCGAGGCTTGCATCTTTCCATAAGATAGTTGCGTAACCTTCTGGACTTAAAATTGAGTAAATTGCGTTTTCTAACATCATTACTGTATTAGCTACTCCTAAAGCAAGTGCTCCACCACTTCCTCCTTCACCAATAACTACCGCAATTGTTGGTACACTTAAGTCACTCATCTCAAGAAGATTTCTAGCAATTGCTTCTCCTTGGCCACGTTCTTCTGCGCCGATCCCTGGATAAGCACCTGGAGTGTCTATTAAGGTAATAATCGGTCTTCTAAACTTTTCTGCTTGTTTCATTAATCTTAAAGTTTTGCGGTATCCCTCAGGATGAGGCATTGCAAAGTTACGTTCTAAATTTTCTTCTAAACTTTTCCCTTTTTGTTGAGCAATAATCGTTACAACATTACCGTTAATACTACCAATTCCGCCAATAATTGATTTATCATCACGGAATAAACGGTCCCCTTTTAATTCAATAAAATCATTACATAAATAATCAATAAACTCTTTCGCAGTTGGGCGGAGTTGATGTCTTGCAAGTAATACTCTATCCCAAGCTGTTAAATTAATCATTGCTTCTTGTTTATAATTTTCAATTTCTACCTTTAATTTTTCAGTAACTTCGCCATTCCCTAGTTCATCAATTTTACTTTCTAACTCACGAACTTTTCGCTCTTTAGCTAAAATATTCATTATTGATTCCTCCTATGTAATTTTAGAAGTTGTGATAATGTTAGCTTTAAATCTTTCCGATTTACCACCTTATCAACAAACCCTTTTTCTTCTAAAAATTCCGCACGCTGGAATCCTTCAGGTAATTTTTGGTTAATCGTTTGTTCAATCACCCGTGGTCCAGCAAAACCAATTAAAGCATTTGGTTCAGCTAAAATAATATCTCCAAGTGTTGCGAAACTTGCGGTAACTCCTCCAGTTGTTGGATGCGTTAAAACACTAATATAAAGTAACCCCATTTTGGAATGTCTTAAAACAGCTTGGCTTGTTTTAGCCATTTGCATTAAACTAAAAATCCCTTCTTGCATTCTTGCTCCACCACTAGCTGTAAAAATAATAATTGGCAATTTTTTATACATCGCATATTCAAAACTTTTAGTAATCTTTTCCCCAACTACGCTTCCCATACTTCCCATTAAAAAATAACTATCCATTACCCCAACAACTACCGGTATTCCATTTATTTTAGCGAACCCATAAACATAAGCTTCATCTAAAGAAGTTTTTTCTTTATAGTCCGCGATTTTTTCTTCATATCCGTCTTGAAATAAGGGGTTTAAAGTAATATACCCGTGCCCTTTTTCAATAAAAGATCCCGCATCAACAGTTATTTTTAAACGATCAACTGCGCGCAAACGAAAATGTTCCCCACAGTTTTTACAAATAAACTGGTTATCAATAATATTTTTCATATTAACAGTTTCTTTACAGGTTGGACATTGTTCATATAACCCTGTTGGAACATCAATTTTGCTTTCAATATCACTATGATGAGAATGAACCATCTTATATTTATTTTTAAGCGCACGACGCGCTTCAAAAGTTTTTACTAGTTTATTCATATTGATCATATCCTAACAAAATATCAATGTTTTTTAAAATAAACCCAGTATCGAAACTTCCTTTAAGATAATCATTATTAATTAAAATTCGATAACAAAAATCTTGATTAGTTTTTACCCCTTCAATGACTAGTTCTTCTAAAGTAGCACGCATTTTAATAATCGCTTCTTCTCTTGTTTTAGCATGAACAATTACTTTACCTAACATTGAATCATAAAACGGCGGAATTTGATATCCTGTGTAGATAAAACTATCAAAGCGAACTCCCATTCCACTAGGAACATGGAGTAACTCAATTTTTCCAGGGTTTGGTCTAAAATTAAACTTTGGATCTTCAGCATTAATTCGACATTCAATACTATGGCCATTTAATGAAACATCTTCTTGTTTAAAACTAAGTTCTTTCCCTGCGGCAATTCGAATTTGTTCTTTCACAATATCAATGCCAGTAATCATTTCTGTGACCGGATGTTCTACTTGAATTCTTGTATTCATTTCAATAAAGTAAAAATCATTACCACTAACTAAAAACTCGATTGTTCCTGCGTTTTCATAATTAACAGCTTTACTAGCTAAAATGGCGATTTCTCCCATTTTATCTCGTAACGTTATATCAATTAAACTTGGGGCTTCCTCGATTACTTTTTGGTTTCTTCTTTGAATTGAACAGTCTCGTTCGCCTAAATGAACAACGTTACCGTATTTATCCGCTAAAATTTGAAATTCGATATGTTTAGGATTGATTAAGTATTTTTCTAAATACATTGTTCCATCCCCAAACGCATTAATGGCTTCGCTCTTAGCAGTTTCATAAGCATTATCAAATTCATCAATATTATTAGCAACTCGCATCCCGCGACCGCCACCACCAGCACTAGCCTTTATTAAAACAGGGAATCCAATCTTAACAGCTAAATCTCTTGCTTCTAAAATATCCTTTAGTGCTCCTTCGCTGCCTGGAACAACTGGGACATTTGAGGCAATCATAATTTCTCTAGCCTTAGATTTGTTTCCCATTTTTTCAATAACACTTCCACTTGGACCAATAAAGCGAATCCCAACATCATTACATAAATCTGAAAAGTGACTATTTTCACTTAAAAATCCAAATCCTGGATGAATGGCTTCAACGCCTTTACTAATTGCTGCGGTAATAATATTTTCCATATTTAAATACGAATCAATACTTTTTACTCCTCCAACACAAACTGCTTCATCAGCAATTTGAACGTGAAGACTATCTTTATCAGCACTAGAATAAATCGCAACTGTTTCGATACCCATATGTTTACAAGCTCGAATTATTCTAACGGCAATTTCCCCTCTGTTAGCTATTAATATCTTATGAAACATTATTCTTTAATTTCTAAGACAACTTGATCAAACTCAACCATCGTTGCATCTTTCACATTGACTTTGATAATTTTTCCACTAACAGGAGATGTAATTTCATTCATTACTTTCATCGCTTCTACAATAAAAAGGACATCGCCTTTATTAACTTTTTGGTTCACTCTAACAAAAGGTTCACTATCAGGTGATGGTGAAGAATAAAAAGTACCCACAAGTGGGGATTTAACTAAATAATTATCCTCTTCAACTATTTCTCCTTGCCCCTCTTCTACCACTAATGATTGTTCAGTGATAGAAGTCGAGGGAAGGATAGGAGAGTTTGAAAAATTATTATCTTGTTTTTCTAGTTTTATCGAAAAATCTTTATCTATAATTTCTAACTTATGAATCTTTGATTCTTCAAATTCTTTCATAAGGTTTCTTATTTGTCTTAAATCCATTGTAACTCCTCCATCTTTCCAGTGTTTAAAGTATTTTTAAACAGAAAAAGATGTAAAAATCTCTAATTAGAGATTTTTACACTTTACTCTCAATAAACTCAACGATTTGACCAACAGTTTTAAAAGATTGTGCCATTTCATCACTAACTTCTATTTCAAATTCGTCTTCGATTGCCATTACTAATTCAACAGCATCTAGACTATCTGCGCCTAAGTCATCATTAATATCTGCTTCTAGAGTAATTTGAGATGCTTCTACTCCTAATTCATCTACTATAATTTTTTGCAGTTTTTCAAAAACCATAAATATATCCTCCTTTATAATAAATTTATTCCATTTTACCGCTATATATGACACATGTCAAATTATTTTGATGTTCAAACAATTGAATTGATTTTCATATTTATGCGTGCTCATACGTTAAATGTGAACGTATGCGAGAGTACACATACAAAACAGTGATAATTTTAAGAAAATCTCCTAAAAAATAGGGGGTAAAAATGGCTAGAATACTAAAGAAAGTAGCATTTGTTAAATATGCCATATATGTGGCTCCACACATATATATTATGATATTCCCAATTACTAAAATAACGAAAAGCATGCTATAACGCTTATTTATAAACTTTATGTTTTTCATAAAACCAATAAATATCGTACTAATTATGAAGCCAAATAAAAAGCCACCACTTCCTGATAAAATGACCGCAATTCCTCCATGATAATTACTAAAAACAGGGAGACCAATTGCTCCCATAAAAATATAAATCATTATACTAATACTACCTAGTTTAGGGCCTAGTAATAATGCCCCTAAAAAAACAAAAAGCGTTTGTAAGGAGATTGCTGGTAAACTACCAAGTGGGATAGATATTCCAGCTGTTGCCGCCATTAAAGCTGGAAATATCGCTACTAGCGATATTTCTTTTACAGTTAAGTTCATCTAAAACAACTCCTTGTAATCAACTCTATTTAAAATAAGTTCTTTTTTATTATCTCTACTTTTAACTCTTACTTCCCCAGTTTCTGTAATTTTCATTATTTGATAGATTTCTTCAGCTATTTTCACTTTTTGATTAATTATGATTGAGTAATTTAAATATTCTTGAAAAACTGTTGTAAAGTCACTTTGTTCTAATAAGTTATATTCTTTAATAAAGTTAGTAAAGATCTCTTTGATTTCATATTCTTTATTAGTAACTTGTCTTAACGAAACAGCCACTTGATTTAAATCCTTAAAATCAAGTTGATTAACATTAAACCCTACTCCAACAACAACATATTCAAGTTCTTTTGATCCACTTGACTCAATTAAAATCCCACAAATTTTTTGATTATTTACCAAAATATCATTTGGATATTTTATTGATCCGATAATTTCATATTTTTTTAATAGGTTAATAACTGCCATAGAAGTTAATACCGTAAAAGTAAAGATTTTATTTCTTGAGATATTTCTTTTAACTAAAAAACTAAAATACAAATTACCTTCTTCACTAACCCATTGATGATTACTTCTTCCTCTTCCAGCTGTTTGGGTTTTTGCTACTACAACTGTCCCATCATTAAAAAGCTCATCTTGCTTTTTTAAATAGTTATTAGTTGAGTCAATAATATCCAACTTTACGATTAATTTTCCAATCACAATTATTCACCTCGCTTTTCAATAAAGTAATAATAACCGTTATTAGTTTGAATGTCAAATGAATACGTATTCATATAATAACAAGGCGCAAAAGTCCTTTTCTAAAAAAGGTTTTGATATTCAAAAAAAACATGCTATAATTTTAATAATAAGTAAAACATCTTGAAAATCGCTCAGCTTTTAGTAGTATTAAAATCGGCGAAAGTTAAAGATAATCATATTAGAAAAAATTAAACTATTTAACCACAAGGAGAGAAAAAATGAGTAAACTAGTATTTCAAAGTGATTTTGGTTTAGTTGATGGCGCAGTAAGCGCCATGAAAGGAATATCTTACAAAGTTAGTCCAGATTTAATTGTTTCTGATTTAACTCACGATATTCCCCCGTTTAACGTTTGGGAAGGCTCGTACCGTTTATTTCAAACAGTTGATTATTGGCCTGAGGATACTGTTTTTGTTAGTGTAGTTGACCCTGGAGTTGGTTCTAAAAGAACTAGCGTTGTAGCAAAACTAGTAAATAATAAATATATTGTTACCCCTAATAACGGAACATTAACTCATCTTGCTATTACCAATCAAATCTTAGAATTAAGAGAAATTGACGAAGATAAAAATCGCTTAGAAGGTTCTGAAGAGTCTTATACTTTCCATGGTCGTGATGTTTACGCTTTTACTGGTGCACGTCTAGCTAGTGGAATAATTGATTATCCTGGAGTTGGTCCAAAATTAGATATTAAAGATGTTGTTAAATTACCGTTAATTGAGCCAGTCTTTAGCACTGAAAAAATTGTCGGGAGTATTGATATTTTAGATATTAGATTTGGTAGTTTGTGGACTAATATTAGTTCTAAAATGTTTAAAAAGTATGGTTTTAATTATGGTGATAAAATGCAAGTTAAAATTATTTATAAAGACCGTATTTTATACAATAATATTGTTAGATTTGGAAAATCTTTTTCTGAAGTTAATATTGGAGAAACAATTATTTATGTTAATTCATTACTTTATATTGGTCTTGCAATTAATCAAGGTAATTTTGCAAGAGCATATAACGTTGGAACTGGAATTAACTGGATAATCGAGTTTGAGAAATATCATTATGAAAGATAAAATTTTAGTCTTTCAATCAGATTTCGGGTTACTTGAAGGAACAGTTTCACAAATGTATGGGGTATCAATGCAAGTTGATCCTACCTTAAAAATGTTTGATTTAACACACAATATTCCCCAATTTAATACTTGGGAAGCATCATATTCACTATATCAAACATGCCATGCCTGGCCAAAAGAAACTGTCTTTGTTAGCGTTGTAGATCCTGGAGTTGGCTCAAACAGAAAAAGCGTTGTTGCTAAAACAGCACAAGGACACTATATTGTCACTCCAAATAATAAATCATTAACTCATTTAAACGCCTATGTTGGAATCGTTGCACTTCGTGAAATCGATGAAACAGTAAATAGAATTAAGGGCAGTGAAAAATCACACATTTTCCACGGAAGAGATGTTTATGCTTATACTGGGGCGCGTCTTGCTAGTGGAGTAATTGATTTTGAAGGGGTTGGACCTCTACTTTCATTAGATGAAATTGAAAGTTATGAATTAACTCCTCCATCATTATATCCTGATTACTGCACAGGAACTTTGGAAATTGTTGATATTCATTTTGGAATGTTATGGAGTAATATTCCAATTGAATACTTAGAAGAATTAAACGTTAATTTTAATGATTATTTAGATGTCAAAATCTTTCATAAAGAAAAAGAAGTCTATCATCAAAAAGTTTTATATGGAAAATCTTTTGCGAGTGTAAAAAAGGGAGATCACCTTATTTACAATAATGAAATTGGTAATTTAGCAATTGCGACAAACTTAGGTAATTTCGCAAAAGAACACAATTTTAATGCTGGTGTTGATTGGACGATAAGTCTAAAAACAATATAACCAAGAGAAAAAAATAAAAAAACTAGGAGGAAATTATGTTTAAATTTAACACAAAAACAATTGTTGCAACTGGATTAGGTGCTGCTTTATTTATGTTACTTTTCATGTTTGTTAAAATACCTTCTCCAATTCCTGAAACAAGTTTTCAAACAGCTTATGGATTAAGTGCCTTTTTCGGAGTAATCTTTGGGCCAATCGCTGGGGGACTAATTGCATTTATTGGTCATGCATTAAGTGATTCTATTCAATACGGATCTCCTTGGTGGAGTTGGGTAATTGCAAGTGGTGTTTCTGGTTTCATTTTCGGTTTAGCATTCAAGAAAACAAAAGTTGAAGATGGAGAATTCGGAAAAAAAGATATTATTACATTTAACATTTATCAAGTTATCGGTAATGTTGTTGCTTGGTTTATAGTAGCTCCATTACTAGACATAATTATTTACAGTGAACCTGCTAATTTAGTATTTACACAAGGTGCTGTTGCGGGGATTATGAACATGATTAGTGCTGGTGTATTTGGAACATTATTATTAGTAGCTTACGCTAAAACTAGAACAAAAGAAGGAAGTCTAAAATAAAAAAATAGGTGAGAACATGAATAAAGAAGCTATCATTAAATTTAAAGATTTCTCATTTAAGTATTTTAGTCAAGCCTACCCTACTTTAAAAAATCTAAATTTAGAAATATTCCCTGGAGAAAAGGTCCTAATTATAGGACCTTCAGGGAGTGGTAAAAGTACAATAGGTAACTGTCTAAACGGGTTAATACCTTTTTCTTATAGAGGGGAAATTAGTGGATCACTTCAAATTAATAATATTGAAACAAAAGAATCAAATATTTTTGAATTATCCAAAACAATAGGTACAGTACTTCAAGATACTGACGGTCAATTTGTTGGCTTATCAGTTGCTGAAGATATTGCTTTTTCAATGGAAAATGATTGTGTTTCTCTTGGTGAAATGAAAGAAAGAGTTCAAAAAGTAGCAAAAATGATTGATATAGATAATATTTTGAATCTTTCCCCACATGAACTTTCTGGAGGTCAAAAGCAAAGAACTGCTTTAGCAGGGATAATGGTTGATAATGTAGATATATTATTATTTGATGAACCACTAGCTAACTTAGATCCAGCTACTGGAAAATACGCAATTGAGATTATTGACAACATTCATAAGGAAACAAATAAAACTATAATAATAATAGAACATCGAATTGAAGATGTTTTATATAAAGATATTGATCGTATTATCTTAATAGATAATGGTGAAATTGTTGCTGATTTACCAGTTCATGAAATGATAGCTTCAAATTTATTCATTAAACATGGAATCCGTGAACCACTTTATGTAACCTTGTTAAGATATGCTGGCGTCAAGATCACTAGTTCTATGAAACCGGGTTATATTAACACAATAGATATAAGTACTGCAAAGGAGAAAGTATTAACTTGGTATACTGATAACCAAAGAGCAATTCCTGAGATTACTGGTAATTCTATTTTAAGAGCTGAACATGTTACATTTTCATACAACTCTAAAAAACAAATTTTGACAGATATCTCTTTTGACATTAAAGAAGGCGAAATGATTTCGATTGTCGGAAGAAACGGGGCAGGTAAATCAACATTATCAAAGTTAATTTGTGGATTTGAAAAAAACCATGAAGGTAAAATCTTTTTTAAAGGTGAAGATATTGCTAATAAAACCATTACCGAAAGAGCAACATTAATTGGATATGTAATGCAAAATCCAAACCAAATGATTACTACTTCGTTAATCTATGATGAAATAGCATTAGGATTGAAAATGCGAAATATCGATAGTGAAACAATCGATTTAAAAGTGAATGAAATGCTTAAGGTTTGTGGACTTACAAAATTTAAGACATGGCCAATAGCTGCTTTAAGCTATGGTCAGAGAAAAAGAGTAACTATTGCTTCTATCTTAGTATTAGATCCTAAGATAATAATCTTAGATGAACCAACAGCCGGGCAAGATTATGCTCATTTTACCGAAATTATGGAATTCTTAAAAGATATTAATAAACATTTAGGAATAACAATCATTATGATTACTCATGATATGCATTTAATGCTTGAATATACTCATCGTTCAATTGTTCTAAATGAAAGTGATTTAGTTGCTGATACAGCATCAAGTGATGTCTTAACAAACCCAAGGATTATTGAAAAAGCAAACTTGAAAGAAACATCATTATTTCACTTAGCTAACATGCTGGGAATAAAACCTGCAAAAAGTTTAGTTGATACTTTCATCACTTATGAAACAGAGGTGATGAGAAATGAATAATATTTTCAACTATAACGATGATGATACTTTTATTCATAGACTAAGCGGACTTTCTAAATTAATCGCTTTTATGGCTTTAACATCGACAGTTATGCTTACTTTTGATATTAGAATTATTGTTGGCATTTTGATTTTTTCATTAATTATCTTAAGGGTTTCGAAAATTACTTTTAGACAAATTAGAGTAATCCTTATTTACGTTATTTTCTTCTTATTAATTAATTTGTTTTTAACATTTTTATTTGAACCAGAATATGCAGTTGGAATATATGGAACAAGACATGTTATCTTTAAAATTTTTGGAAGATATGTAGTTACTCAAGAACAAATGTTTTATCAATTTACTAAAATGATGAAATATGCATCAGTTATTCCCCTAGGAATAATTTTCTTGTTTACTACTAACCCTAGTGAATTTGCTGCTAGTATAAATCGGATAGGTGTACCTTATAAAGTAGCTTATGCTTTTAGTTTAACCTTAAGATACTTTCCGGATGTTCAAAGGGAATATATTAATATCTCAAGAGCACAGCAAGCTAGAGGCTTAAATATCTCTAAAGATACATCTATTATTCATCGTCTAAAGTTCGGAATACTTACGGTTTTTCCACTAATATTCTCAACCTTAGATAGAATAGAAAATATTTCAAACGCAATGGACCTTAGAGGATTTTCGAAATTCAAGAGAAGAACTTGGTATAATGCTAAAAAACTTAACTATAAAGATTATCTTGCGATTTTAATAACTGTTGGTATTTTTACATCAGCAATTTTAATATCAGTCTTTATTAACGGTAGTAGATTTTATAATCCGTTTATTTAACAATCTTAACCCAAACAAAAAGAGACTTTTAAGTCTCTTTTTTTGGGTTCTATAGTTGTCCTGCTTTTGCTTTTTTAACACCTTTTTTAACTTCTTTTTCTGCTTGGAAGAAATCAACACTACGGCGTTTATTTTCTTCTAAACGTTCTTTCCTAACGTTATTAAGATGTTTCATTGCGTCATCTTTATCTTTTCCTATTTGGGCTTCTTGAGCAATAACATTAACAACGTTATTTTGATGTTCAACAATCCCATTAATAATCACAGTAAAGATTTCTTCCTCACCTGTTACCATTTTTATATAACCAATATCAATTGAACTAATAATTGGGATATGGTCTTTCATTATTGCGTATTCACCATTCATTTGAGAAGTAACTACTACATAGTCTACTTCTTTATTATATAGTTCTCCACGGGGTGTAACAACACTAATATTCATAAAATATTCCCCCTTTATTTCATTGCTTTTGCTTTTTTAATTACATCTTCAATACTTCCTGCTAAACGGAAAGCATCTTCTGGTAAATGATCATGTTTACCTTCTAAGATTTCTTTGAAACCTTTAATTGTTTCTTTAACTGGTACATATGATCCTTTTTGGCCAGTAAATTGTTCTGCTACATGGAAGTTTTGTGATAAGAATAATCTAACTCTTCTAGCTCTGTGAACTACGAGTTTATCTTCTTCACTTAATTCATCCATTCCTAAAATAGCGATAATATCTAGTAACTCATTATATCTTTGAATTGTTCTTTGTACCTCACGAGCAACATCATAATGTTCTTGCCCAACAATTTCAGGTGCAAGCGCACGTGAAGTTGAAGCAAGGGGATCTACTGCTGGGTAGATTCCTTCCTCACTAATTTTACGAGAAAGGTTGGTTGTTGCATCTAAATGGGTAAAAGTAGTTGCTGGGGCTGGATCGGTATAGTCATCAGCTGGTACATAAACTGCTTGAATTGACGTAATTGATCCTTCTTTAGTAGAAGTGATTCTTTCTTGTAGTTTCCCCATTTCAGTTGCTAAGGTAGGTTGATATCCTACGGCACTTGGCATGCGGCCAAGTAATGCAGATACTTCACTACCAGCTTGGGTGAAACGGAAAATATTATCAATAAAGAATAATACATCTTGATGTTCTTCATCTCTAAAGTGTTCAGCCATTGTAAGGCCTGTAAGGCCAACTCTCATACGAGCACCAGGTGGTTCATTCATTTGACCGAAAACCATTGCTGTTTTTTTAATTACCCCTGATTCTGTCATTTCAAAGTATAAGTCATTTCCTTCTCTTGTTCTTTCTCCAACACCGGCGAACACACTAATTCCCCCATGTTCTTGAGCGATATTATTAATTAGTTCTTGGATTAAGACCGTTTTACCAACTCCGGCACCACCAAATAAACCAATCTTACCACCTTTAATATATGGAGCAAGTAAATCAACAACTTTAATTCCTGTTTCCAAAATTTCAATTTCACTACTTAATTCATCAAGTTTAGGAGCAGGACGGTGAATCGGACTAAGTTTATTATCTTTTTTAAGGTCCTCTTTTCCATCAATTAATTCTCCTAAAACATTAAATATTCTTCCCAATGTAGCATTTCCAACAGGAACGCTAATTGGAGCACCTGTATCTATTACTTCCATACCTCTTACTACACCATCACTAGAATCCATTGCAATCGTACGAACGACATTATTTCCTAGATGTAAAGATACTTCAAGTGTAAGTTTAATTGGAACGCCATTATTATCTTTTGCTTCTACATTACAAGTTAAAGCATGGTTGATTTCTGGTAAATCATCAGAAAATAAAACATCAATAACAGGTCCCATTACTTGAACTATTTTTCCTTTATTCATAATTTCCTCCTCTAATTAACCGCATTGGCTCCGCCAATGATATCAGTTAACTCAATTGTGATTGCAGCTTGTCTAGCGCGATTATAATGTAGTTGAAGGGTATCAATGACGTCTTCAGCGTTATCAGTTGCGCTTTTCATCGCTGTCATTCTAGAAGCATGCTCACTCGCTTTTCCTTCTAAAATTAATCCGTATAAAGTATTTTCAACATACATTGGAATTAAATGATCAACAATCGCTTGTGGACTAGGTTCATAATTGTATATTAATTTTACTTTATTTTTATCTTTTTGTTCACTTTTTTCTTTTAGTTCTGAATCACTAACAATTGGGAGAATTTGAGTGTATTTTACCTCTTGAGAAATCGTATTAATAAAATGATTATAAAAGACAATAATACTATCCATTTTCCCAGTTAAATAATCACGTTGAAACATTTTTGTTATTTCTCCAAAATCAATAAATTGGATATCATCACGAACATTAATTGGTTCACTGTTTAATAACTCATAATTCATTCTTTTCGCATAATTAAATGCTTTAAAACCAATTGGTGCCACAATAAATTCATCTTGTGAAATATGATGCCTTGCAATATGCGCACTAAATGCTTTAAAAATACTAGAGTTATATGGCCCAGCTAATCCCCGATCACTTGAAACTAAAATATAACATATTTTCGCAGCTTCACGATCTTCTAACATTGGGTGAGTAACTAAATCGTCACCTTCAACAATATTATCAATCATTTCTTTTAAGTGATACATTAAAGGTCTAAAACCTTTAATGGCTTTTTCAGCTTTTTTAAGTTTTGCAGCACTAACCATATACATTGCTTTAGTAATCTGTGATGTTTTTTTAGTAGCAGTAATTCTTGATTTTATTTCTCTCATTGATGCCATTTTAACACCACCTTAAATAAAGACTTTTTTAAACCTATTAATTACATCATCAATCTTTTTAGCTTCTGGTAATTGATGCGTTTTTACGATTTCAGCTAGAACTGCTTTTCCTGCTTTATCATTTGCGAAGAACTCATGAAGTTCTTTTTCAAATTTATTAATATCAGCAAGTTTTACACTGTCTAAATGACCATGTGTTAAGGCGAAAATACTAATAACTTGTTTTTCAACATCAACAGTTGCGTGTAACCCTTGTTTTAAGATTTCAACAGTTCTTTTACCACGTTCAAGACGCGCTGTTGTTTGTTCATCTAAATCACTACCAAATTGCGTAAATGCTTCAAGTTCACGGTAAGACGCTAAATCTAAACGAAGTGTCCCTGAAACTTTTTTAATTGCTTTAATTTGAGCACTCCCACCAACACGTGAAACGGAAAGTCCGGCGTTAATTGCTGGTCTTACCCCACTATAAAATAAATCACTTTGTAAGAAGATTTGCCCATCAGTAATACTAATAACATTAGTAGGAATATACGCACTAATATCCCCTGCTTGGGTTTCAATAATAGGTAAGGCAGTAATACTTCCTCCCCCTAAAGCGTCACTTAGTTTTGCCGCTCTTTCAAGTAATCTTGAATGTAAATAGAAAACATCTCCTGGGTATGCTTCTCTACCAGGTGGTCTTCTAAGTAATAAACTTAACTCACGATATGCAATCGCATGTTTTGTTAAATCATCATAAATAACAAGCACATCTTTACCATCAAACATAAATTCTTCTGCCATAGTAACTCCTGAATAAGGCGCTAAATATAATAATGGCGAAGGTTCTGAAGCTGAGGCACTAACAATAATTGTATAGTCCATTGCTCCAAACTGTTTTAAGGTTTCAAAAACACTTGCAACCGTACTTTCTTTTTGACCAATCGCAACATATACACAAATAACATCTTTTCCTTTTTGGTTAATAATTGTGTCAATTGTAATGGCTGTTTTACCAGTTTGGCGATCCCCAATAATTAACTCACGTTGTCCTCTTCCAATTGGCACTAAAGCGTCTAAGACTTTAATCCCTGTTTGAAGGGGCTCATCAACTGATTTACGGCTCATTACCCCAGTTGCTTTTCTTTCAATTGGTCTAGTTTTAGTTGAGGCGATTTTACCCATCCCATCAATTGGTTGACCAAGCGCATTAACTACGCGGCCAATTAATTCCTCACCAACTGGAACTTCTAGTAAACGCCCAGTTGTTTTAACTGTGTCGCCTTCTTTAACTGCGGTACTTTCATCAAGTAAGATAGCTCCAACATGGTCAGTTTCTAAGTTTAAAACAAGGCCATAAACCTCGTTTGGAAATAGTAATAACTCGCCGCTCATAGCGTCATCTAACCCATGAACTAACGCAATACCGTCTCCAACACTAATTACTGTCCCAACGCTTTCTGTCTTAATTTCTTTTTCATATTTTTTGATTTGTTCTTTAATTAAGGAACTAATCTCAACAGGATTAATTTTACTCATTCTCTCACCTCGATTATTTCGTCAAATTAGCTTTAAGGCTGTTTAAATAATTATTGATTGTGTCATCTAAGACCATTCCTTCGAATTCCAGTCTTAACCCACCAACAATTGATTTATCAACGATATTTTCAAGCTCAATTTTTCTATTATGTTTCTTTGCTAAGTTATCAGCTAATTGTTTCTTTTGTCCAGGCGATAATAATTTATGAGAATAAACCTGAACTTTCATTGTTTTATTTTGGTTATCAATTAATTTCTCGAATTCATCTAAAACATCATCTAAAATTTCAATTCGAGAATTATCAATTAAAACAAAGATAAATCTTCTTAATAAACTGTTATTAACAAATTTACTAATCAAGTCTTTTTTATCTTGTTTTTTTATTTTTGGATGAACTAGAAATTGATAAATTTCAAAATCAAAAGCTTTTTTAATAACTTTAAATTCTGTTAAAACATCTTCAATTTGCGAAGTTTCTTTAGCTAAACTAAAAAGTGCTTCTGCATACTGAAAAGCGACGTAACTCATTAACTGATTACCTCAGCGTTAACTTCTTCTAAAAGTTCTTTTTGCTTCTTTTCATCGATTTCTTTCCCAATTACTTTTTCAGCCATTAACACGGCAACACTAACGATTTCGTCGTTAATCTTAGTCCGTGCTTTTTCAATTTCACTATCAATTTCTTTACGAGCATTTTCAAGGACAACTGTCGCTTCTTTTTTAGCATTACCAATAATTAAAGTACGTTCAACTTCTCCACGTACTTTTGCTTCATCAATAATCTCTTTAGCACTTACTTTAATTTTAGTTAATTCTTTTTCAGCTTGTTTTTTAAGTGCTTGTGCTTTTAAATTAGCAACATCTGCCTCTTTATACTCATCAGCCATATGGTTTTTTCTTCCTTCTAAATAAGCTGTGATGTTATTCCAAAAGAAGAATCTTACAACAAGAAAAAGTAGCAAAGTTGAAGAAATTTGAATAATCATTTCTTTGAGACTAACGCCAATTGCGCCCTCAACAAATGCTTTTATTGTTTCAGCAACTTGATCCATCGGATCTGCCTCCTTTAACTCTTTTTTTATCCACCAAGTCCTGTAGTATAAATTAATAAAATCGCAACTACAAGTCCGTAAAGACCAGTTGTTTCTGCTAATGCTTGTCCAGTAATCATTACTGTTCTAATACTAGAAGCTGCTTCAGGTTGTCTCCCGATTGCTTCTACTGCTTTCCCAGCTGCATACCCTTGTCCAAGTCCAGGTCCAATCCCTGTCATTACTGCAAGTGCAGCTCCTAAATAAGCCATACCTAATGCGAAAAATTCTGTAAATTCTGCCATAATTTGTTTCCTCCTTAATATTTTAATTTCTATTATAAATTTTATATATATTAACTGATTAATCAGTAAATAACCTTTTTTAGTCTTCTACTTCTACTGCATTACTTATAAAGATTGATAATAACATAAAAAAGACATAAGCTTGAACTAATCCAAAGAATAAATCAAAGATAGGATGAAGTAAGAAAGCTCCAACTAAAATTCCTCCCCATGATAAAACTCCATAAAGAATAATTCCAATAATTGCCCCACTTAATAAATTTCCAAAAAGACGGATTCCCATTGCGAATGGAGTTGACATTTCTCCAACTAAGTTAACTGGCAAAAAAGCCCAGTGTGGATCTAATAAATCTTTTATCCGTTGTAGTGGTTTTCTTGTAAATAATGCTGCGATTTGGACTGATCCAAATGCAAATATGCTAAAACTTAAAGCAACCGTAATATTTGAAAGTGGCGCACTAAGTCCCGCAAGTGATGCGGTATTTGCAAACATTAAAAAAAGTAATACAGTCATTGTGTACGGCGTAAACTGTTTCCAATATTTTTTGAAGAAGTCATGTTGCATTTCATTAACACCTTCAACAAACATTATCGCAATTAAAGTAATTCCACTTGGTACATCTGAGTATTTCATTTTTTTAACTTTTAACCCTAAAATAGCGGTAGATATCATTAAAAATGTCGTAACAATTAATGATGCTTTTATCCCTGCAGATAAATTTACATAAAACTCAATCATTCTTAATACCTCTACTTTCAAAAATTAAAACGATATAAAAGACTATTTTAAATGAAAACAAACCTATTGCTGTTGCATAAATATCAAATGAATCAAAATAGCCTGCAACTACTAAAACAATCGCATAAAAGAAATATCGAAAGGCATAGTTTTTCACCGCGATTTTTTGAGCATTAACTTTATCACTTTCAACTACTCTTTTAGAATTTTTATAAAGCATGCTCATTGTCATTAAGCTAGTTGCACTTCCCAAGATTAATGAAAAGCTCCATTCTTTACTAATAAAAATCCAAAAGATTGTTGCTAAGATTCCCGTATAAATCCATACAAATGGAAAAGTTTTTACAAACGTATCTTTACTCTCCATCTTTTTCCTCCAATTTAGATACTCGCATAATTAAGTTTCTTATTCCAGCAAATATCCCGATAATTATAAATATTAGTTTAAATACAAAAACTGTATTTAACCATTTATCTAAAAAATACCCAATAGCAATAGATATCCCAATTGTAATCATGATTTCGTATATAAACCCACTAACAATTGAATAAACTCGAAAGGCATTTTTTTGTTTTTTATTCATTATTTAGTACCAAAAAGTCTATCTCCACAGTCCCCTAGACCTGGAACAATGTATCCTACTTCGTTTAATTTTTCATCCATTGCTGCTAAATAAATATCAACATCAGGATGTTCATCATTTAGTCTTTTAACCCCTTCAGGGCAGCCAACTAATCCAACATATGTAATATCTGTAGCCCCACGTTTTTTAACGGCGGTAATTGCTGCGCTAGCGCTTCCCCCAGTGGCAAGCATTGGATCAACAACTAAAACAGTCCCATCGACTATTTCACTTGGAAACTTAGCATAATATTCTACTGGTTCTAAAGTTTCTTCATCACGATACATTCCAATATGTCCTACTTTAGCAGTTGGAATTAACATTTGAATCCCATCAACCATTCCCAGTCCTGCTCGTAAGATTGGAACAATAATAACATCTTTACTTAATGTTTTACAAATTGTCTTAGTAATTGGGGTTGTAACTTCAACTTCCTTTGTACTAAGTCCTCTAGTAATTTCATAAGTGACTAATCCCCCAACTTCATTCACTAAATGTCTAAAGGTTTTTGTGTTAGTATGTTTATTTCTAATAATCGACATTTTATGATCTATTAAAGGATGATTTAAAACAACTAATTTTCCCATCGTTATTCTCCTTTATAGTTATCTATTTTTGCGATTCTCCTAACATGTCTTTCTTCGTTTGAAAATTCAGTTTTTAACCAAATATCAACAATTTTCAAAGCTTTAGATAGTTCAATAACTCTTCCACCCATCGCTAAAACGTTAGAATCGTTATGTAATCTTGTAGCTTCAGCTGTGAATAAGTCATGAACTAAGGCAGCTCTAATTCCTTTTACCTTGTTAGCCATTACACTCATCCCAATTCCTGTTCCACAAATTAAGATTCCCCGGTCATACTTGTGATCTCTAACACTTTCAGCAACTTTAATTGCATAATCGTTATAATCAACACTATCTTCTGAATATGTCCCAAAGTCTTTTACTTCATAGCCAGCTTTGATTAAATGTTCTTTAATCGCTTCTTTATGACTAAATCCACCATGATCGGCACCGATTGCTATTTTCATAAATAAAACCTCCTAAAAAGTCTTTAAATATCCTTTGTATATATACTACTTTACAATTATAACAAAACTTTATCAGATTACAATATAAAAATTCTATTTATTAGATAAATATTATATATATATATTAATTATCATAATATTATATACGTTTTTCAGTTAAAAGAAAAAGGAGAAATTTTTAATCAATAAAAATCTCTCCTTGTCTTAACACTTTTTGATTAACAATATCATAAACTGTCGAACTAACTGATGATAAATCATTACCTTCAACTAAGTAATCAACAAAGTCATTAAATTTTAAAGCATCTTCATATTTTAAAATGGCTGGTTCTTTTGAATAGTTTAAACTCGTAACCGCCATTGGTCCAAACTTTTCTAAGATTTTCAAAGCTACTTTGTCATTAGGAATTCTTACTCCTACAGTCTTAAATCCAGATGTAACAACATCACTAACAATCTCCTTTTTAGGAAAGATTAAAGTCAGTGCTCCAGGCCAAAACTCTTTAGCGTATTTTTCTCCAGCTTCAAAGTTTTCAACTAATTCTTTTACTTGAATTATATTCGCACATAAAACAGCGAGGGGATTTCTTTTCTCGCGGTTTTTTAATTGATAGATTTTGTTGACTCCAGCTTCACTATTTAACAAACAACCAACACCATAAACAGTGTCTGTTTGAAAAACAATAATTTCATCTTTTAATGCTTTTTTTAAAATATCTTCTAAACTGATAACCATTTTTCTCACCCTTTTCATTATAACATAAATCAAAATAGTTCAGCTATCTTTTTAGGAATATGCTATAATGCTTTTGTGAGGTGTTAAACATGTTAAAAACATTTATTAAATATTATAAAAACCATCAATTATTATTTTATTTAGATTTACTTGCTGCTTCAATGATGAGTGGCTTAAATTTATTATTCCCAGTCATTACTAGAAAATATATTGATGATTTTATTCCTAATGGTAAAGTCCAATTGATTTTTACTTTTGGCGGAATCTTACTTGTTTTATACTTAGTAAGAATGGCTTGTAATTATTTTGTTAATTATTATGGTCACGTAATGGGAACAAGAATTGAACGCGATATGCGAATTGATTTATATAAAAAAATTCAGACTTTAGATTCTGACTATTTTGATGATCATAAAACCGGAACTATTATGACTTATATTGTTGGCCATTTAAGAGATATTTCGGAGATGAGTCATCATACTCCTGAAAATATTTTTGTTTCAACAATTATGATTATTGGGAGTTTTGTCATTTTATTATATATTCATGTCTTATTTACTTTAATTGTCTTTATCTTTATCGTCTTCTTAGTGATTTTTAGCGCCACAAGACGAAGAAAAATGATGGCTGCCTCAAGAAAGACAAGAGCTACCCATGAAGAAATTAATAGTGAAGTAGAAAACAGTATTGGGGGAATTAGATTAACAAAAGCTTTTACTAATGAAGATTTTGAATTAAAGAAGTTTACTAGTGTTACTAACCGTTACCAAAGTAGTTTTGGAACTTTTTATAAACAAATGGGAATCTTTAGTTCTGGGACTAACTTATTTATCGATTTGCTATATGTAGCTGTGCTAGTCTTTGGTGGTTATTTTGTCTATTTAGGACAAATCACGATTGGTGAATACGTTGCTTATTTTATGTTTGTTTCTTATTTGATTCAACCAATTAGAACTTTAATTCAAACGATTGAACAAGTTCAAAAAGGGTGGAGCGGTTATGAGAAATTTTATAAAATCATGCAGTTAGAACCAAAAATAAAATCGCCAGACAACCCAATCTTTTTAAATCGAAATGCTGGAAAAATCGAATTTAGAAATGTTGATTTCCAATATGAAACATCACGTGAGCATGTTTTACATAACTTTAGCACTACTATTGAAGCTGGAAAAAAAGTTGCTTTAGTAGGCGAAACTGGGGTTGGAAAAAGTACAATTTCAAAATTAATTCCCCGTTTTTATGACGTCGACAAAGGCAGTGTTTTAATTGATGGTCATAACGTTAAAGAGTATGATCTTTATTCCTTAAGATTAAATATCGGTCATGTTCAACAAGATGTCTATATCTTTTATGGTTCGATGAAAGATAATATCTTATATGGAAGACCTGATGCGACTTTTGAAGAAGTTATTGAAGCTGCGAAAAAAGCAAATATTCATGATTTTATCATTTCTTTGGAAAACGGCTATGATACTTTAGTTGGTGAAAGAGGCGTTAAATTATCCGGCGGCCAAAAACAAAGAGTCAGTATTGCTCGTGTCTTCTTAAAAAACCCACCAATCTTAATTTTAGATGAAGCAACATCCAGTTTAGATAACGTTACTGAAAAGCTTATTCAAAAAGCTTTAGATGAACTTAGTGAAGGACGAACTACTTTAGTAATTGCGCACCGGTTATCGACTATTTCTAATGCAGATGAGATTTTAGTTTTAACTAGTGATGGAATTACTGAACGTGGTACTCACCAACAGTTAATTGATAAAAAAGGTTATTATACTAGTTTATATAATGCTAGTTTAGAAATTTAATGAAAGGTTATATTATTGGAAAAATAATATAACCTTTTTTATAAACAACTCTTCTTCTTTATTAAAATTATCACTATGTTTGACTAAATAATCACTTAAATGCGATAATTAAATAAAAAAGGAGACTACTATGAATATCATTCGTCATTCTGAAATAAAAGGTGAATTAAATAAAAAGGGATTTCTTACAAAAACCCTCGTAATGAATAAGCATGTTGCAGTTAGAAACATTATCCTTAATCCAGGAGAAATCATCTTGCCTCACAGTGTTGAAGTTGATGTATTCTTTTATGTTATTAAAGGAGAAGGCACGATTATTATTGGTAAGGAAGAAAACCATGTAACCGAAGAAGACATTGTAATTTGTCCACCCAACACTGCTATGTCAGTAAAAGCCAATCAAAATCAAAAGTTTTCATTTCTAAACGTTAAAACACCAAGTTTGTAATAGGATATACTATAAAAAAAAAGCTAAGAGATTTTTTTCTCTTAGCTTTTTTTAAATACTTTAATAACTACGATAAATCAAAATAAGCAACACCTACAGTACCTACTCCGGTATGGCAACCAACAACTGGAGTAATTGGTGCTTCAATATATTTATAATTAGGATATACTTTTTTAATTTCATTTTTAACATATTCTAATCCTTCAACATTGTTTGAAGTATCATATGTAATAATAAAATCTTTTACGTTTTTCAGATCTTCTAAAATTAAAGTAACCATTCGTTTTAATGATTTTTTTTGCGTTCTTACTTTTTCAAATGAAACTATTTCACCTTGATCATTAACTATTAATATCGGTTTAATTTTAAACATACTCCCAATAAAGCCACTAGCTCCACTAAGTCTACCATTAGCTACAAACAGTCTTAAATTATCAACCATAAAATATTGTTTTCTATTTGTTTTTAATTTTTCTAAATAAGGAATAATTTCTTTTGTTGTTTTACCTTCATCTATTAGTCTTAGTGCCTCTAAAGAAATATAGCCTTCACTTATTGCTGCGTTTAATGAATCAATAATATGAATTTTTAGTTTGCCTTGATATTGTTTCTTTCCCATCAAAAACACTTGATATGTTCCACTTAAATTAGAGGAAATCGTCGTTACGATTACCTCTTCATAACCTTCTTCTTCGAGTGATTCTAACATTGTTAGAAATTCTCCTATTGAAGGCATTGAAGAAGATGGCACTAATGTAGAGTCATTATCTAACATTGTGTAAAATTTCTCGGCAGTCATTTCAATATAATCACTATAAACATCTTCATTTATAATAAGTTTCATTCTAATAATTCTCAAATTATCATTTTTCAGATTTAAATAATCTAAACAACCTGTGCTTGTTGCGATAACTGCAATTTTATGCATTTGTATCCTTCTTTCTGTTTTATTATATTACTTTTTTAATAATTTAATGATTATTATTAAATTATTTAAGTTCCAATTTGTTACTATTTAGTGCAATCTTAACCTTTTAAAACATCCATATTTTATTTAGATAAAATATACAATAATTAAAAAGATTCCATATATGATTAAGAAAATACCAATTACTCTATTTAAGATGATTTCATTGACTTTGTTAGCTTGTCTACTTGAGATATTCGCACCAATAAGAGCTGAAATAGAAGTTATTATTAATGGAAGAAGGCTTGAACCACTAATAACAATATGAGTTGTAGCTCCTACAAAAGCTACTGCTGCCATGATAAAGACACTTGTTCCAACCCCTTTTTTAAGATTATATCCTAAAAGCATTGTTAGGACAGCTAACATTGACAATCCTCCACCAGAACCAAAAAAGCCACTAATCATTCCAATAACTGCACCCCAAAATATTGTTTGTGGGATTATCCACTTCTCTATTTTCTTTGTTTTATTTTCACTTCTATTCCTAACTGGATAAACTATAAATCTAATTCCTAAAAATAAAACAAAAAAATTAATAGTAGTATTTAGCGTAATTGGATTAGAAAAAGATGATAAGTAACTTGCTAAAATTGTAAAAAGGATTACGCTTGTTCCCATAAGTAATCCACTTTTTAAATCAACATTCTTATTTTTATAATAAGTTACTGCACTAGTCGCCGAAGCTAACACATCACTTGCTAAAGCAATTCCGATTGCAGTATATGGATCCATTCCTAGCATAGTAGCAAATAAAGGAGCAATAATAGTCGCTGCACTTAGTCCAACTAATCCTGTAGCAATCCCGGCTAATAATCCTCCAATTATATAAAAAAGTATTTCCATAAATGTTCCTCCATTATAAAATCCATAACATCTGTCCATCTTTATTATATCACTAATGATTAATTTTTTAAAATAATCATCTGCTACATTTTTTTTAACATTCCGATTTCTTCTAAATTTAAAACAATTGCTCTATCGTTTAAATGATTATTATCTTCATCATGAAAAATAAACCCTCTTTTTAATAATTGTATACTTTCTTTACTAGTAAATTTAAACCAGTTTTCAGTTTTTTTAATTACTTGTTTAGCTTCTAACTCTACTAATAAACGGTTTCTATCTTCACTATTATCTAAATCGTATATAATATCTAGATACATAATTAGATCATATTTTAAATGATGAACAGTATACATATAAGTATCATAATTATTATATAATCTTCTTTTCCTTTTTTGTTGATCCAGTGTTTTAATATCTTGTAGTATTAAATCAATCATTTTAATACTTTCTGCTTTACTCATTTTCTTTTCTAACAATAACCAGCTTGATAGTTTCGCAACTAAGTTATATTTTCTTAGAATATCTAAGTTATCGTAATTTTCAACTAATTGGTTAATTTCTTCATTCTCCATTGTCATTTCTTTTATTATTCCTTTTACCTTTTCATTCATTTTTTTTGCTCTCCTTAGTCTATTCCATAAAGCGAAAATAAAAGCAAATAAAAATGCCCCATCATTCTGGATTTAGCACCTTTCCTTTAAAGGAGGTTGCTGTGTAATCATTGAGCCAGTCTCTCATACACTCTTTATGGTAATTTCATTATACCACCTTTTAGTTAGAAATATAAAAAAACTTAACTTTTTACAAGCTAAGTTTTTTAAGAATAATATCTGTCACCTTTACCCCATCAATTCCTGCTGAGACGATTCCCCCAGCATATCCTGCTCCTTCACCCGTTGGGTAAAGGTTTTTAAAGTTAATACTTTGCATTGTTTCTTTATCTCTAACTATTCTTACTGGTGAAGAAGACCTTGCTTCTACTCCAGTTAATAAAGCATCTTCACTATTAAAACCTTTTAATTTATTCCCCATTTTGTCTAATGCTTCAATTAAAGCTTCATTAATATCTTTAGTATAAATTGAACGTAAGTTTGCGTAAGTTACTCCCATCTTATAACTTGGCTGCACTTTTCCTAGTTTAGTTGTTTTACGATTTTCAACAAAATCTTTCACTGTTTGAATAGGAGCATAGTAATTACTTCCTCCTAAAATAAAAGCAGCTTTTTCAATTTTACGTTGGTAATAAAGTCCCGCTAAAGGATGATTGCTTCCGAAGTCTTCTTCGTTAACAGTAACTAGTAACGCACTATTAGCGTTTTCTTTGTTTCGGTTGTATTCACTCATCCCGTTAACACAAAGCAATCCCGGCTCAGTTGAAGCATTAGTAACGGTTCCTCCTGGACACATACAAAACGTATAAACGCCTTTTTTATTTTTTGTTTGATAAGTTAATTTATATTCAGCTGGTCCAAGGAGTTTATTTTGATAACTTTCTCCATATTGTGCTTGATTAATTAGTTCTTGTTGGTGTTCAATTCTAAAACCAACCGCAAATGGTTTTTGTTCAATTTGACAGTGATTATTATAAAGCATTTCAATTGTGTCTCTTGCGCTATGGCCAGTTGCTAATATAACATAATCAAAATATTCTTCTTGCTTATTAACCTTTAATATTATCCCTTCGTTTGAAGGGATAATATTAGTAACTAATGCATTAAAGTTAATCGTTGTTCCAAATGATAATAATTCTTCTCTAATGTTTTTTACAATATTAACTAATTTATCAGTTCCAATATGAGGATTATGAACATATAGAATTTCTTTTGGAGCACCGGCCTTAACAAACTCGTTAAAAATAAAGCTACTTCTTTTATCTTTACTTCTACTTGTTAGTTTCCCATCTGAAAAAGTTCCTGCGCCACCTTCACCAAACTGAATATTAGAATTTTTATTTAGTTTTCTTGTTGTTTGAAAGTTTTCAATTGTTTTAATTCGATTTTCTACTTTTTCACCACGTTCAAAAATAGTAACTTTTATACCTGCTTCTTTAAAGCGTAAAGCACTAAACATTCCGGCTGGTCCAAAGCCGATAATGGCGATCTTTTTAGTTTTGTCATATTTGATTTTTTCTTGTTCTTTAGCAATTTTAGGTGGTTGAAAATGTTCGACATTTTTAATTTTTTTAGTTAAAATAGCTTTTTCAGATTTCACTTTAACTAAAAGGTTATAAACAAAATAGATTTCCTTTTTCTTTCTAGCATCTAGTGAACTTTTAAGAATTTGATATCTAAGAATATTTTCACTAGCTATTCTTAGTTTTTTAGATATCGCTATCGTTAGGTCGTCTTGTTTATCTTTAATACTAACTTTTAATTGATTTATTTTTAACATGTTACACCTCTATTCTAGATCTTAAAATAACAATATAAGTATTTAATCCATTTTAACATACAACTATAAAAAAGGTACTTTCTTGTTGGAAAGTGCTTGGTATAATATTAATATTTAAT
>CAYZEW010000008.1:0-4022 GCA_964477825.1 uncultured Candidatus Izemoplasmatales bacterium
TGTTTTTACCAAAACTTTTAGGAACAATTTCCCCAAAAATCAAGATTAACGTTGTCATAATTAGTGTATTTCCAACGTTAATTAACGTTGGATTATTAACAAATATTTTTGAAAAGACCCCAACACTGATTGTTGCGAGTGCGATATTAGCTAAGTTGTTTCCAACTAAAATAGTCGATAAAGTTAGATCAAAATGATCAGTGATCCACAATGCTTTTTTACTGCCTTTTTTTCCACTTTCAATAAACGTTTTTAAACGAATAACATTGACACTAGAAAACACTGTTTCACTCATTGAAAAGAAACTAGAAACAGCTAATAATGCAACTATTAATAAAACCGTATACGGTGGTACATCAGCAATACTTAATAAAAACCTGGCGGAATAATCCAATTTAATTCACTCCTTTTAAGCTCTTGTATCATATTTTCCGGTACTTGTGTTAATTACAATTTTATCGCCTTGATTTACAAATAACGGAACTTGTAATTTAAAACCTGTTTCAACAACAGCATCTTTAGTAGCTGTTGTAGCAGTATTTCCTTTTACTGCTGGGTCAGCATGAGTTACTAGCAAAGTTACTTTTTCAGGAATATCTACTCCTAAAATTTCTCCTTCAAAACTTATAACATTTACTTCCATGCCTTCAATAATAAAGTTTAATTGTTGTTCAATACTTTTTGCATCGATTTCGATTTGTTCATAAGTATCGTTATTCATAAACACATGAGTATCACCCATTGCGTATAAATAACTCATTTTATCTTTATCAATATGAGCAGTTTCTACTTTTTCTCCCGCTCTCCATGTTTTATCTAAAATTCCTTGTGTTCGTAAATTTCTTAATTTACTACGAACAAAAGCTGGTCCTTTACCTGGTTTAACATGTTGAAACTCCATAATCGTATAAAGATTTCCAGCATGTTGGATTGTAATTCCATTTTTAAAATTGTTTGTTGAAATCATTTTCTCACTCCTAATCATTGATAATATTATATATAATAAATCTTGATTTGTCTATATTTATGTAACGCTTATCTATAAATATCCTAAATTAAATTATATTTCCTTATATTATTAATAGGCAAACTTCATTATACAATAAAAATCAATAATTTTACACACTCATTGACAACATCCTTATTTACGATTATAATTTCAGTAGTTAGGAGTGATTTTATGACTATATGGTCTTCAATTATCGCCGCTTCAGTCGGGATAATTTTAGGATTAATAATTTCCAATTTTAAAAACATAGATAAAAGTACGATTCACATTATTAATAAAGAGGATTTCAAAAACAATATGCGAAAAGGACAATTAGTTGATATTCGTAAAAAGGAAGAGTTTCAAAAAAGTAAAATAAAAGGAGCGAGAAATTTCACTCCAAGTCAAATCGCTAATAAAAACTCAAAATTACGCCATGATCAATCAATTTACTTATATTGTAATAATGGTAAAAAAAGTTATCGCACCGCTAAAAAAATGACAAAACAAGGTTTTAAAAATATTTATATTTTAGAAAATGGTTTTGAAAATTATTAGAGATAAAATTAGAACTTCAAAGCGAAGTTCTATTTTTTATTTAGTTTTTATCTAATAAATAATCCCCCAACAATTAAGGCGAAAACAATCATAATTGCTGGATGAATATTAATAGCAGTAAACTCATTAAGCAAGGTAATAGTTGTTGCTCCTACTAAGAGTCCAAAAATAAGCCATGTATTTGTATTTGCAAAATTAATATCTTTTAAGAAACTTGATCTAGCCATTGTCAATGCTACCCCCGCAATCAAGACTACTACTACAGGCTTTGCAGCAATCTGCATCCCTTTTACAAAAGCAGTATCTTTATATTCTAAAAAGACATTAAATAATACTAAAATAGCAATTGTACTTGGTAGAATCATTCCCATAAAAGCAACAAATGCTCCGAGTAATCCATACATATCATAACCGATAATAATACTCATTTTAGTAGCAATCGGACCAGGTAATGTATTCCCCATTGTTAAGTAATCAGCAAACTGTTCTTCAGTTAACCAACCATAGTTTTCAACTACTTCTTGTTCAATTAAAGGAATGGTTGCTTGTCCACCACCAAAACCAAAAACTCCTGGTTTAATAAATGCCCAAAATAATTCTAAATATTTATGCATTAGTATTCCTCCTAATAATAAGCAATAAAGCCATCACATCTTGTTTCAGTTCCCACTTTATACCCATTCTTTTGTTTTAAAATAATTTGCCCTCTCCCAAAATTACTACTGCGTCTTTCGACAGTAACTTGGTGATTAAGACTTTTTAGTTGTTTAATAATTTCTTGATCCATCGTATCTTCAACTGCCACGTTCAAAGCATCATCCCATCTAAACCGCGGTGCGTCTAAAGCAGTTTGGGGATCCATCTTAAAGTCTATCATATTCATAACTACTTGTAAATGGCCTTGTGGTTGCATAAAGCCCCCCATTACTCCAAATGGACCAATTGGTTGATTATTTTTCATTATAAACCCAGGAATAATTGTATGATAAGTCCGTTTTCTTGGAGCTAGTTTATTATGATGATTTTCATCTAAACTAAAAGTATGTCCTCGGTTTTGCATCGCAATTCCGGTATCATCAATCATAATTCCACTTCCAAACCCTATATAATTACTTTGAATAAAAGAAACCATATTCCCATCTTTGTCAGCCGTAGCTAAATAAACTGTTCCACTTTTTTGATAATCAAGTGGCTCGTGTAACTGTGCTTTATTCGTTAAATCATTTTTTCTTAATTTTACGTATTCTTCATTTAATAAATAATCTTTGTTCATTTTCATAAATAATGGATCAGTTACATATTTCAATGTATCACTAAAAGCAATTTTCAAAGCTTCAATTTGTTGGTGATAAGTACTTGCATCATTTTTTACAAAAGTTTTATCCTTTAATAAGTTTAAAGCCATTAAAGTAGTGATTCCTTGTCCATTTGGTGGAATTTCGCAAATATCATATCCTTTATAGTTAATCATAATTGGTTCAACAAATAAAGCTTCATATTCAGCTAAATCACTTTCATCAATATACCCTTGATATTTTTCCATAAAAGCAATAATTTTTTTAGATAGTTTCCCTTTATAAAAACTATCACTATTTGTTTTGCCAATTTCTTTTAAAGTATCAGCATGATATTGTGATTTAAAAAAGTCTCCCGCTTTGTAAGAAACACCGTTTTTAGTAAACACTTTAAAGAAATGATCATATTCTTTCCCAACATTGTTTTTTTGATAAATCGTCATTGCTTTTTTAAAATAATAACCAACAGTCTCACTAATAATAAACCCTTCTTCAGCAAGTTTAATAGCGGGGGTTAAAACTTCTAAAAGTGAAAGATTACCAAATTTATTAATCAAAGCCGCCCAACCTTTTGGAGTTCCCGGAACAGTAATTGGAACAACCCCACTAGTTGGCATTTTTTTATGGCCAAGTTCTTTTACTTTTTCAATGGAAATATTTCTAGAACTATATCCACTACTATTCATTCCATGTAATTTATTGTCAAAATAAACAAGTGCAAAACAGTCACTTCCAATCCCGTTACTTGTTGGTTCAACAACTGTTAGTGCTGCAGCAGTAGCAACAGCAGCGTCTACCGCGTTCCCACCAGCCTTTAAAATTTCTAGCCCTGCTTGTGCAGCTAATCCTTCGCTTGTAGCAACTACTCCATTATTAGCGTAAATACTTTGTTTTATACTTGCGAATTTATTGTTCATTTTATCACTTCCTCACTAGTCATATATTATAACATACTCTTTTTCAGATAACAAAAAGCATCTTTTATTTCATTTGACCATTTGTTATTACTTAATTTTTATAATAAATTTTTGTTTGTTTTAACTTACGACTGTTAATAAGTAATTTTTGTTATGTAACTGTTTACAAATTTTACAATTTTAATTATTTATCCTTTGATTAAAATGTTAATCCTCTATTTATAATTAATATGCATTGGATTTCACCACTTTTTTTGTTGCTTC
>CAYZEW010000008.1:4122-37024 GCA_964477825.1 uncultured Candidatus Izemoplasmatales bacterium
AATCCTCTATTTATAATTAATATGCATTGGATTTCACCACTTTTTTTGTTGCTTCTAACGTGCATTATTAAATAACGCAATTTATCCTGACTATATTAATATATTAAAAAGAATTACTTTTTAAGAGTAATTCTTTTTATTTAATAATTATCCTTTTAAAAACTTAAAATAATAATAACTGCCCCAACAAGAATTAGCATAATAATAAACGTTCTTATTAATAAAACTTGGGTTATTTTAAAGTTGTTTATCTTAACAATTTTAAAATACTTTTTAGGAATAAAGAACAATGATACAACCCCGACAAGAATTAAAACACCAATAATAATCATTGAAGAACTAAGGGTATTTTCAGGATAGATATCAAATAAATTTGCAGCATCTTTACTAAAATCAACTTGGGCAAATCCAGTACAAGATATTTCTTCTTCTCCAGTACAAATTTGAACTAAAATTCCGTTTTTTCTAATTTTATAATCTTCTTTTGTTCCTTCAATTATATAAATATCTTGGAACTTTTCGTACGAAATAGTAACCGTTTCATCATCATTTTCAATTAACTCTAGTCTAAAGTTACCACTTTCAAAGAGGAGATAATCATCATCAGTTATTCCAACGTATGAAAATTCCATTCTATCAAAATTAATTGTTTGTGGCGTACTACTACTATTGCTACAACTAGCTAGTAAGGTAATAATTAATACTGTTATTAAAACTTTAATTGTTTTCATTTTCTCACCTATTCTATTACAGTTACGATTCTAGTTATGATTGTTGTATTTAAATAATCATCTGTTACAGTATAAATAATTTCGTAACTTCCTGCAACATTAGAATTTACTGTTCCACTAACACCAACATCTAAAGATGTAGCTAAATTATCAGTAACTACTACGCCAGCATCTTCCCATGTTTCACCAACTTTAATTGTATCAATTCCGGCGTTTAATGTAACCACTGGTGGTTCTTCATCCACTACTTTGACAATTCTTAAACAAGTATAATCTTCACTTGCATATTCTTCAGAATAAACAACACGATATTCTCCTGGAGTAGTTAAATCAAGATCACTTGATAAAATCCCCATTTCAATAGCGTAGTTAGCATTAATATTTAAAGTACATCCAGCATCTTCCCATTCTTCATTCACACCAACAATATCATTCCCAGCATTTAAAACTACTGAGATATCACGTGGTGTACAACTAGCTAAAGTTATAAGAGCGATTAACAATCCTAAAAAACTTAACTTTCTCATAGGTAATCCCTCCTATTCTTATCATAATACCAAATAACTAGATTATCCTCATCATACACAAAGACATACCCTAGTTTTCGATATGTTATTCCTTCATATTCAAAGCTATAGACAATTTGGTATGTCCCAACTGTATTTGGATCAATAGCTGATGAATCAACATTACAAGTTAATTCACTACTTACACCAGTAATTGTAACATCACATGTTGCTGCCGTATATTCTTCTCCTAATTTCACAGTTGTTAAAGATTTTCCAATTGTAAAATTAATTTTTGTTTCAATTTCCGGCTCAATAACATTAACATAACGGTAAATCACAGTACTATTTCCACTATCTTCTGTTACTGTATATTCAATAATATATGTCCCAACTGTGTTAGTGTCTACACTCCCATCAACTGTAACTGTACATGTATCATAATAATTATCTTCACAATCAACACTTGCGAGATCAAAATCTTCACCAACATAAACAGTATCAATTCCCGCTATTAATGACGCTATTGGAGCTACTGTATCAACAACATTAACTGTTCTTGTAACTACTGTTTCATTTCCTGATGAATCAGTTACTGAATAACTAACAACATAAACTCCCACAGTATCAGTGTCAACTGAATTTGTAATTTCATATGTTAAAACATCATCATAATTATCAGTATATTGAACGCCTTGATCTGTATAATTATCAAAAACTTCAACATTAATTGTTGCTTCCCCATTTAACGTTACTTCTGGAGTAACCGTATCGACAACATTAACTGTTCTACTACTCGATTTTACAATTTGATTATTACTATCTAAAACATTGTAAGTAATTATATATTGGCCAACAACATCTGAATTAACTGTTCCAATTCTTTCAAGAGTATAATTCTCAGCATCATTTCCCGTTAAAATTGCTCCTTGTTCAGTATATGTTCCAAAAACATCAATATTCATTGTTGTTTCACCAACAATTGTTAATTGAACATCAACAACTAAATCAACATCAATAGCAAAACCATAGCCAGCATCTTCATATTCATCACTAGTAAACTGAATAATAATATCTTCATCAAATGATAAATCTTCATTTGCCATATCTGTTCCAGTATAGTCTAGTGTTTCAGTACTATTAGTAACATACACGAAATCATAATCTGTTTCTAAAATTGAACCACTATAAAAATGTAAATTATAAGCACTAGCGTCGTCTGCTAAATCTAAATACCATGTAGTATTTTGCATATCACCATAAGGATTATGTGCTGTTTCAATTTCATTTACAAAATTAAAAGATTTAATTAAATTGTCGGTTAAAATTCCATCTACATAAACCGCTGCTTTAATTGTGCTAGTAGTTGCATTGAAAGAGATTATTCCGCCATCATATAAGGTAGAAGTATTATCTGGAGTAGACCCATCTTGAGTGTAATATACCAACGCATTATCTGGGATATTACTAATATTTAAGCGATATTCAAAGCCAGGACCATCAAATAAATATAACTCTGTTCCTTCAGGAATATCGATTTCACTTACTAGTTCAATTCTTGGTGGTAAGTAAACATCAAAAGTAATTACACCATCATGTTCAATAACATTATAAATTTTAATATTTATTAATGTTCCATCACTATAAAACATTGGAATATCTGTTCCATTTCCCATTTCTTTGTAAAGATTATTATTACTAATAGCGGCATTATCAATGTCACCATCTTCATCAACCCCATCTTCATCTATTTCAGGGAAAACAATTGGTAAGGTAGAAGCATCTATTCCAGGTCTAAAAATAAATAGTTCATCTCTTGGTGTTCCTGAGGCAGCATAATAACCATCTTCATTTCCTAATTCAAGATAATCAAAATCTACCCGATAAACTAGCAGGCCACTTTCGGGAAGATACGTTTCAAACATCCCTTCTTGCAAGCGATATTCTAAATAAATATATTCATTAGAATGACCTAAATCTATTTTATATAAATTATCTGCTGAATCTGCCATTGGAGCTAAAGTATATGTTCCACTTTCAGTAATTTCAGCAACACTACTAATCCAATTTCCGTATTGCTCTTTCATATACCCGAGCATATGAGAAGAAATGGTAGTTGTTCCATCCATTAACCCCCAGTTACCAACTGGTTCAATATTAAAATAACGATAATAATGATATAAATCAGGGGCACTAATTAAATGAAAAGTTTCATGTGATAATACTCCAACATCAACTTTAACATCATAACTTGGACTATTTCCTAATAATTCAAATGTATAAGTGTAAGCATATTTCCCATTAATTTTCGGGGCATAACTATAATACTCCCCTGCATTATAATCATAATATGTTGATAAGCTCCATTTATGAGGCCAAAGTAAACTATTCCAACCATTATCTTCTCCACTTACCATAAATGTAATACTATCAATATCCCCATCATCATTAACATCTAAGTCAAGAGAAGCCGGAACTAAATTGTTTTCATCAACATAATCAAGCGCACTTTTTAACAAAGCGTGTTCACGATCTGACTGAGTATTTCCACTTGATCCGTCATACCCGTCAGGATTAGTTGTTTCATCGTATTTTTCATAATAGGCTCTATTATGAGTATCTTGATAATAAATCATTGTAGTTCCATCATTAACAATATATGAATCAATTGTTAACTGTTGATAAGATACTTCTAAATAATAACTCTTTAAACTAGGACTAGTTGTTGAGTTAAATAACGCTTCGTAATAATCATAATCATACGGAGCAGTGTAACTTGTTTCATCAGCAAATTTAATAAAAATAACAATATTTTCAAATGAACTACTTTCATTAATCGCTCCATTTTGAACTTCTTCATATCCTCGTTTAGGAATACTTTGTGCTTCAATAACAGTTTTGGCGTTAACACTAATTGTTGGTGCAAAAAGCATTAAGAACAAAATCATTATAGTAATAACCTTTTTCAATTGAAACACCTCCTCAATATAATATTTTAACACATTATTATGTATTTTTTATGAAAAAATGAGTCTTATTAAAAAACTCATTTTTCTAAATTATAACAGCGCATTTTTAATTCTTCTAAAAATTCTTCGCGGTTTACTGGTGAAATCATTGTCATCCCACTATAAAACCGTTTTTTATATTGAATTATTTCAATTCTATCAATGCTAAGTGCCATTGAAGAAAGCCAATTTCTTGTTAATCTTAAGCTTTTTATATTCTCATAGGCTATTTTTGAAAAGAAAGGTCCTAATTTTATGAATAAGACATCTTCTCTTAATTCATAATATGAGCCTAGCATTATCCATCCTATCATTACTACTACCGGAAGAGTAGTTAATAAATAGAAGGTTAGTTCATCTTTTTCTAAGCTAAATCCACTTGCGATAATGATTAAACAGCTTCCCCATAAAGCGATTGAAACCCACAAATCAATCTTTGCTTTTACTTTATCATCACTCATTATTCTTTATAACTCCCATTAATATAACGACACATTTCAAACAATACAAATTGATGTCTTATATCAGTAAAATTATAAGTGTCATCTTCATAGTCAAAGCTAAAACTATTACGCATTGTATTAACAGGGAAACGCATTTTTTCTAATTCAAAAACATAAGATGATAAATTATCGGATAAATAAAGCCTTTTATCTTTATATCTTACTTTATATTTTCCAAGGCGAATATTTTTCATTTGAGAATGATTTACTAAGTTAAGTGTCACAACAAAAACAAACTCACTATTTATTACTTCTACAATTTTACTATATTGGAATTTATTATAATCAACTAAATTATCAAATTTATTACCTTCGATAAATTCATATTCATTAATATGGCCTATTTTTCCACATTTAGAACAAACAATGTCATCGCCTTTTCCAAACACTGTTAAAACGCCACCACAATTATCACAATAATAAACTAATCTTTCAATTCCTTCAGCTCGTGCTTTTCGATCAAATTTAATCATTTTTTGACGTTGAAAATCATAATCATTATTATAAATCGCAACTTTAATGATTTCATTAATCTTATTAGGTGTTAATTCTTCAATTTCTTCTTTTGTTAATAATGTTAATGTCTCAGTATAGACTTGGCCATTTTTCGAAAAATAATCAGCCCATCTTGGTTGAGAAAGATAACCACCTTGCTGTTTAACTAAAATAACATCTACTCCTGCTTTTTTAATTAGTTTTCCAGTTGATTTAAAAATCGGTAATGTTTCTCCATAAAAAGTATTATCACCCTCAGGGAAAAAGCCGATACTGTACCCCATTTCTAAATAATTATAAATTGATTTCATCGCGATATAATCAGGTTTACCAACACGTTTTGAAATAGCTCTAGCTAAAAACTTCATTCCAAATCTTTTACTTGAATCTAAAAAGCCTATCGCCGTTGCTAAAAAGCGAATCTTAGCTTTAACAGACTTCATTACAACAAAAGCATCCCAAGTATTGAAATGATTTGATATTAAAATGAACTGTTCTCTGTCTTTAGGAATAATATCTCCTTTTGGGACTACTGTGATTTCTCTTGCCATTAATAAATTAATGATTGGTCTTGCTATAACTATTGCAGCATCTGCAAATTTATCTTTAAACGGGACTTTCATCTTCTTCACCTCTAAGAATATTATAACAAATAAATATAAAAAAGACTAAAAAATTAGTCTTTTTCAATTATTTCAATAGCTTCTTCAATTGTTTTATTAAAATAACGCGGATTTACTTGAAGCCAATTTACATCAAATTGATTATTAAAAAAAGTGTATTGACGCTTAGCTAAATTACGAGAATGTTGTTTGATTTTATCAACTGCATAATCATATTCCCATTCTCCAGCTAAATATTTAGCAATTTCTTTATAACCTATTCCCTCTAAATCAATTGGTCTCACCCCTTGATAAAGCAAGGTTTTAACTTCATTAAGAAGCCCTTGGCTTAGCATTTTATCAACTCTTTTATTAATTAATTTATAAAGTTTTTCTCTTTCCATTGTTAAGCCAATAACTTTAAAATCATAAAGCGGAACATCTTTATTTTTATTTTCAGACATTTTGTTTTGTTCAGATCTACTAATGGCTTGTAAAACCCTTTTTCGATTATTAGGATGAATTTTCAAAGAACTTTCATAATCTTTTTCTATTAAAACTTTATGCAGTTCTTCGTTTGAAAAATCTTTATACATTGTTTCTAATTTTGGATTACGGTTTGCATTATCAAAATTATAATCATATAAAACACTTTTTATATAAAACCCTGTTCCCCCAACGATTATCGGCATTAATCCTTTGGCGTTAATCTCCGCTATTTTCTCTCTTACAAGTTTTTGAAAAACTGCCACACTAAAATCTTCGTGAGGTTCTAATATATCTAATAAATGATGTTTAATTCCTGCTTTTTCTTTTTCAGTAATCTTTGCACTCCCTATATCTAAGCCCTTATATACTTGAACACTATCTCCAGATATAATTTCTGTATTATATTTTTTCGCTAAGGCAATTGATAGTTTTGTTTTTCCAATTCCCGTTGGACCAACAATTACAATAATCATTACATAATCCTCAAAAATAGTTTTTCGATTTCGTTTTGCGTAAATTTAATGATTGTTGGTCTTCCATGGGGACAAGTATATGGGTTTTGACAGTTCTCAAGATCATGAAGAAGTCTCTCAATCTCATTTTTATTTAAATATTTGTTAGCTTTAATTGAATGTTTACAAGATAATGATTTAGCTAAAGAATCTTTTACTTTCATAATGCCAATATCTTTTCCTTCTAAAATGAATCTAATAATTTCTTCAGTATAAATTCGTTCATACCCTTCAATAAACCAAGTTGGTACTCTTAAAATGTCAACAGTATTATTTTCATTAATTTGAAGACCAATTCCTAAAGGTGTTAAAAGTTCTAAATTGTCTTTTAAAGCAAGAGCTTCTTGATTAGCTAAATCAAGCGTTATCGGAATCAATAAATCATAAGTTTCAATTTTTGCTGAGGCCATTCTTTGATAGTATTTTTCATAACGAATTCGTTCAGCAGCAGCATGCTGGTCAATAATAAATAACCCTTCTTCGTTTTGAGCAATTAAATATGTTCCTAAATATTGACCAATATATTCTAATCGGGGAATCTTTTTAGCTGTTCCCTCAATATTCTTGGTTGGTTTTTGAACTTTTTGTTCAAAAGCTTCTTGAAGCGTTTCTTCTTTAATTTCTTCTATTCCTTCAGATGAAGGAATAGAATACTCAAGTTGTTCATCATTTAATACTTGGTTATTCTCTATTTTACTAGATGGTAAATCTAAAGTTTCATAAGTTACCTTATCCTCCATTTTTTCTTTCATTTTAGGAATTAAAGATAAAGTTTTTAGGGTTTCAAAAATCGTTTCTCTAATTAACGAGGTTAACATTCTTTCTTCTGTAAATTTTACTTCTAGTTTTCTTGGATGAACATTAACATCAATTAATAATGGATCTAAAGTTATTTTCAATAATAAAATCGGATATTTTCCTATTGGTAAATAAGTTTTATACGCTTCAGTTACAGCGTGGATTATTTTATTATTTTTAATCATTCTATTATTAGCTATTACCGTAACGTGATTTCTAGATGATCGATTAAAAATAGGTTTTGTTAAATAACCACTTACTTCAAAATATTGGTTCTTGCCATAAAAAGGCACCATATTTTTAATGGTTTCTAATGAGTATATATTGGATAATACTTTTAAAACATCAGCTGATCCTGTTGACTTAAAAATTGTTTTATGATTATTCGTTAAAGTAAACGCTACTTCAGGATGAGATAAAGCAATCTTATTTACATAATCAACAATATAAGATAATTCTGTGTTAGTACCTTTTAGATGTTTTAATCTTGCTGGAGTATTATAAAATAAGTATCTTACTGTAATACTCGTTCCTTTTCTAGGAGCATACTCGCCTTCTTCTTTAATTTCTCCTTTTATTAAAAGAAGCCGGTATCCTTGCTTACCTTCACTACTAATAATTTCAAAATGGGAAACAGAAGCAATAGAAGGAATAGCTTCCCCACGGAAGCCTAAAGAAGATATATGAAACAAATCATGATTTGTTTTAATTTTTGATGTAGCATGTCTTTTAATAGCCATTTTCATGTCTTCTTTACTCATTCCTACGCCATCATCTATTACTCTTATTTCATTTAATCCAGCTTCTAGTAAATCAATCTTAATTATTTTACTTTCAGCATCAACTGAATTTTCAACTAATTCCTTAACGACTGAGGCCATATTTTCAACTACTTCACCTGCGGCAATTAAATTACTTAAAGTTTCGTCTAGTTGGATTATTTTTCCCATATTATCACTTCTTTCTAACATTTTTATTATACGTTAAAAGTGACTTTTTTTCCACAAAAAAATAACAATCAAATGATTGTTATTTTAGGTTTAATTATTGTTATTTTTGAAGATTTTTATTTTAATAATCTCATATAACTACATTTTATTAATAATTTTATTTAAAATATTTAATGCTTCTAACGGTGTTAAATCATCAATTGAGACTTCTTTTAATTCTTTAATTAAAGCATTCTCTTCTTTAGTAATCTTCTCTACTTCTACGTAATCATCAAAATTGAAAAGATTAATATTTACTGATTCTGATAACTTTTGATGATTTTTTTCTAAATCATGTAAAATAATTTTTGCTCGAGCAATCAATCCTTTAGGAAGTTTTGCTAAACTAGCAACATTAATTCCGTATGATTTATCTGTTGGTCCATCTTTAACTTTATGTAAGAAAATAAGTGAACCATCTTTATCTTTAGCACTAACGTGAACGTTTTTAAGCATTGGTAGCGATTGCTCTAAATCAGTAAGTTCATGATAGTGGGTTGAGAAAAAGGTTTTACATTTAATTTTTTCGTGGATATACTCAATAATTGCTTGTGCTAACGCCATTCCATCGTAAGTAGCTGTTCCTCTTCCTATTTCATCAAATAGAATTAAAGAATCTTTTGTTGCATTTTTAATTGCATTATTAGCATCTAACATTTCTACCATAAATGTTGATTTTCCACTTACTAAATCATCTGCCGCGCCAATTCTTGTATAAATCGCATCAAAAACTGGTATAGTTGCTTTTTTAGCAGGAACGAAAGAACCAATTTGTGCCAAAATAGTCGTTATAGCCATTTGTCTCATATAAGTAGATTTCCCTGACATATTAGGCCCTGTTATAAGTAAAACATTGGTTTTTTCATCTAGTAAAATATCGTTAGGGACAAAAGTTGTTTCTGTTAAAACTTTTTCAACAACTGGATGTCTCGATTCTATAATTTCAATTTTATTATTATTAACTAACGTTGGTCTTACCAAGTTTAAATCTTCACTTATGATACTTAAAGCAATCATCATATCAATTTCACTTATAATGTTAGCATTCTTTTGAATTACTGGGATTTTTAAGCGGGCTTGATCACGAAGCTTTAAAAATAACTCGTATTCTAGTTTTATACTTTTTTCTTCTGAAGATAAAATAATTGTTTCCTTTTGTTTTAATTCTTCAGTAATATAACGTTCACTATTTGATAAGGTTTGTTTTCTCGTATAGCCAAATTCATCTTTTACATTTTGAATTTGTCCTTTAGGAACTTCTATATAATAACCAAAAACACGGTTATAACCGATTTTTAGTTTTTTAATTCCTGTTCTTTCACGTTCTTTTTCTTCTAACTCTCTTAACCATGTTTTAATGTTTAATGCATTATTTCTAATTTCATCTAAATCTTGATTATAACCTTCTTTAAAGATTCTTCCTTCTTTAATTGTTAAAGGAGGGTCATCAACAATTGCCTGATCAAGAATTTCATAAAAAGCTGTTAACGGATCTAGCGAATCGGCTAAAAAGGTTGTATGAGGATTTTTTAAAACTAATAAATCGTTTTTTAAATTCGGTAAAATACTTAGTGATTTACGGAGTTGAACTAAATCTTTCCCATTAGTATTTCCATATGAAATTCGGCCAACTATTCTTTCTAAATCATAAACGTTTTTAAGTAAGTCTTTGATTTCTTGTTTTGTAATAAATTCTTTATTTAAAATGTCAATTGTATCATATCTAGTTTCCAATATTTCCTTATTAATAAGGGGTCTTAATATTTGTTTTTTAAGATAACGTGACCCCATTGCCGTTTCACATTTATCAATTAACCAAAATAAACTACCAATACGGTTATTATGTCTTAATGTTTCTGTTAATTCTAAATTTCTAATCGAGTTAGCATCCATTTTCACATATGAAGATGCTTCTAAAATAATTACTTTTTTTAAATGCATTAACTCTCTTTTTTGAGTTCTTACTATATAATTAAGCAATCTTTTAAAAGTTTTTTGTTCTTCTTTAGTTGGTAAATCTTTATATAAATCATCAAAAAGTGGGGGAACATCAATCTCGTTATTGATGGAAACTACTACTCCCTCAGATTTAATATACTTTTCTAAATGAGTTTCATCAAAAAAATTAGAAATCACAATTTCTTTTGGAGAAATTTGTAATAATTCATTAATTAAAACGTTTAAATCTTTTGGAATTAATAATGAGTATGATTCCCCAGTTGATAAATCTAAAAAACTAACTGTATAGCTATTAATATTAATGCCAATTGCTGCGATATAGTTAATATCATCACTTTTACTTTCAATAAATGTTCCCGGTGTTATTAATCTAACAACATCACGTTTAACAATTCCTTTAGCACTACTTGGATCCTCTACTTGTTCACAAATTGCAACTTTATACCCTTTTGCAACTAACCTTTCAATATAACTATCAGCTGCATGATGAGGAACACCACACATTGGCACCTTTTCTTTTCTTCCAGCATCTCTTCCAGTTAATTGAATTTCTAATTCTCTAGAAGCTAAAAAAGCATCTGTGAAGAACATTTCATAGAAGTCTCCAAGTCTAAAAAAGACTATAGCATCGTTATAGTCTTCTTTAATTGTTAAATATTGGCGCATCATTGGTGTGTATTGTGACTTATCAATATTCTCCATTTTTATCACCTATTAATAATTAGATTGAATTTGTTGATAAATAAACAACTAAAAGAATTAAAGCTATTGTAGCTGTAATAACAACTAATTTTTGGATTTTAGATTTTCTTGCTTCACTAACTTTTCCAGCGATTTCTTCAAATTTTAAATTATATAAATATTCTTCAATATTCATGCCATCAAAAATTTTAAGAGATGCAGTATATTTTGGTTGTTCTTCTTTTGGCATTTTAATTAAAATGTATTCAATCATATCTGATTTTTTTAATTCAATTGAAACGTTAACTTTTCTTCTTTTAGCATATCTTTCAATTTCTAATATTGATTTTTTAGAAATTTCTTCACGCTTTTCATCATCAAATCCTAATTTAATTGCTACAATATCAATTAATTGTTTTTTATTAATTCTTCTTGGAATATCGACTCCATAAACTTTACCAAGTTCTCTAACCTCTGTTAAAGTTGTAGCATTTGTTAAAACTTCTTTTGCTTCTTCAATTTCTGTTCCATCAAAATAACCATTTGGTTCAAAATAAACTTCATCGAAATTTTTACGAAGTGTTTCATAAGATTCTTGTGGCTCTTTTGCATATTTCATTGTTAAATTTTGTAATTTTACAAATTCTAAATTGTTAATTCCTAAATCTGTTCTATTTCTAACAATAATATCCCAAAAATCTTTTTTATATTCGGTAACATTAATTTTTAATTGATAACCTGAAGCTAGTCGTTCAAGTTGAAAAATTGTAAATTTATCAAACCATTTTAAACGATGACGCATTTCGTCAGAAAACTTATTAGCATTTTCGGCAGTTGCGATCGCTGGTGCGATATTTTTACGAATTAAAGCTTTATGTAAATAATATGGTAAATAAATCTCTTTGTTGTTTAAATACTTAACAATTTCATATGAAGGAATAACTGTGAATGATTCAACTAATTTAGTTATTTTTACCTTTTTAGAATATAAAAAGATATATTCTTCGTCTTTACGTGCTTTTTTAGCCATATACACCACTCCTTTTAAACTTAAATAATCTCAAATACATTATATATTAAAAAAATATGTAAAGCAAGGGGAAATTGCTTTTAGTGGACATTTCCCAGTATTTTAATAAAGATAGATTTCGAATATTTTATTCGAAATCTATCTTTATCTCTTCTGAAATTATCTTTTGAATTAATCCTAAATCATAATTGATTTCCTCTAATAAATCTAGGTACTCATTCAAAACGATATGTTCTAATACTTGTTTTTTTGCCTTTTCATAATTGGTTTTAGCTACGGCAAAATCTTTACTTTTTAATTCTCTTTTATTAACCATTATTTTTTGAAGCTTTAATAATTCGTTATATTCTTTATTTAGTTTCTCATCTTTATCAATAACTTTTTCTAGTTCTTTAAAGCGCTTAACAGTTGGGTCTTCTTTGATTTTATTAATTAGTTGATCCAAACTATTCAACTTGTTCACCTTTTAAGAACCAGGTTTTTGCTTCAGTGATTTTCACTTTAACGATTTCACCAATTAATGTTTTATTACCGTTAAAATTAACCAATTTATTGTTTTCTGTATACCCTGCTAAAACGTCTTCATTATGCTTTGATGTTCCATCTACTAAAACCTTCACTATCTTTCCTTCAAACCGCTTATTACCTTTTAAATAGCCTTCATTAACAATGTCATTTAAGGCATATAATCTTTGTTTCTTTTCTTCGAAAGTGATACTATCAGGATAATGTTCTGCGGGTGTTCCGGCTCTTTTTGAATAAACAAAAGTATATGCTCCTTCAAAATTACAATATTTAACTAGCTCTATGGTTTCATTAAATTGCTCTTTTGTTTCGCCAGGGAACCCAACGATTATATCAGTTGTTAGTGATGCATTGGGAATATACTTATAAATGTTATCAACTAGCTCTTTGTATGATTCTTTTGTATATTTACGATTCATTCTTTTTAAAACTTCATTACTTCCAGATTGGACAGGTAAGTGAATATACGGCATTAAGTTACCGCCTAAAGCTAATACTTTTACTGTTTCTAAATCAAAATCCTTTGGATGTGAAGTTGTAAATCTAATTCTAGGAATTGGTAATTTATTTAAATCACGCAATAAATCAGCAAACTTATAATCAAGGTTTTGAAAGTCTCGACCGTAACTATTAACGTTTTGTCCTAATAAAGTAACTTCTTTATAGCCTTTGTCAATCAATTCGAGGACTTCGTTAATAATATCATCCTTATTTCGTGATCTTTCCTTCCCTCTTGTGTAAGGAACGATACAATACGTACAAAATTCGTCGCATCCGAACATTATGTTAACCCATGCCTTACGACTATTCGCTCGTATTCTAGGGATGTTTTCGACAATAGACCCTTCTTCTGAAAAAACTTGGATAACTTTTTCCTTTGAAAGGACTACTGACTCTAAATATTCTGGTAATTTATAGATGTTATGCGTTCCAAAAACTAAATCAACATATTGAAATTTCTTCAAAATCCGTTCTACTACTTTTTCTTCTTGAGGCATGCATCCACATACTCCTAAAATTAATTCTGGATTGTTTTTCTTATATTGTTTTAGTCTTCCAAGTTCACCAAAAACTCTATTTTCAGCATTTTCTCTAACCGCACAAGTATTTAATAAAATAATATCAGCAAACTCTAAAGTTTCACTTTCTTTAAAACTTAGTGCCTCTAAAATCCCTTTTATTTTTTCGGTATCAGCTTCATTTGCTTGACAACCATACGTTTCAATTTTATATGTCTTACCTTTTCCAAAACCTTTAATATTATAATGCTTATTAAAATCAATCACTGGCGTTTCCTGTGATCGTCTTTTTCTTGCATCTCGAATTGATGGTTTTACAAAATATTTCTCATAATCTTTTATCATATTATCACCTTTATAAAGTATAGCTCATATTTTCTTTTTTACCAAACAAAATGAATAAGGAACCCTTATTCATAAATGTTTATTGCCTTAATTTCTGGTTTATCAGTATCCATTATTACTGCGTTAAATTGCAGTGGTTTTGATAAATCCTCTTTTATTCTTCGTGGCATTCCATCTAAAAATTTACTAACAATAAGATCTTTGTCGGCGCCAATTACTCCGTATTTTGCGCCACTCATTCCAATATCAGTTATATACATTGTTCCTTTTGGAAAAACCATTGCATCTGCGGTTGGAACATGTGTGTGTGTTCCTACTACTGCGTTTACTCTTCCATCTAAGTGATGAGTTAACGCGATTTTTTCACTTGATGCCTCTGCATGCATATCAACAATGATAATATCACTATTAAGCTGTTCTAATATTTCATCAGCCTTTTTAAAAGGATTATCTAAGGGGTCTCCCATAAAGATTCTTCCCATTAAATTAATAACTGTGACCAATTTATCATTATATTTAATTGTAATATATCCTTTTCCAGGAATTGAGTCTGCATAGTTAGCTGGTCGAATAATGTTTGAATCATCAATAAAATTAACGATTTCTCGTTTAGAAAAAGAGTGATTTCCTAAAGTTACTACCCTTATTCCTAGTTTCATCAGTTCTTTATAAATTGTTTCACTTATTCCAAACCCGCGATCAATATTCTCCCCATTTAGAAAAATTAAATTAGGTCTATATTCTTGTTTAATCTTAGGCAAATATTTACGTAATGCTTCCATCCCTCTTGTTCCGAAAACATCTCCAATAAATAAAATTCTCATTTGATCAACTCTTTTCTATTAATTTAAAATAGTCTTTATCTTGAGCAATTTCTTCATAATCCCAAAATAATTTATTTTTAATCATTGTTTTGATTTCTTGAATTGTCGCCAATTTACATTGTTTTACTTCGGTGTTATCAATAACTAACTCATCTAATCCAATATCTTGGTTAATTAAATAGACATCCATTATATTATTTCCATAATCATCAACTACAAAATATCTTTTGACTAATTGTAAATTTTCTTTAACTAAGTTTACCCCAATTTCCTCAACAGTTTCTTTAACTGCAGTTTCTAAGGAAGTATCGCCTTTAGTTACCACTCCCGCGGTTGTCGCCCACATATACGGAATATCATCAGTTTTTTTGTTTCTTTGTTGAATTAAGTATTCGCCTTTAGCGTTTCTAATCCAAACATTTACAATAAGCTGAAATTCCCCATCTTGTAGTTTGGTTCCTCTTAAAGCTTGCTTATTAGTTTTCTTCCCAGTTTCATCATAAATATCAAAATATTCCATTTTCATCACCTCAAATAAGTAAAGCCTTCCGAAGAAGGCTTTTATTTAGCGATATCTTGAGCTCTTGTTTCTCTTATTACAGTTACTTTAATAGTTCCTGGATAAGATAATTGTTCTTCTATTTTTTCTTTAATATCACGTGCAATTTTATAAGCCATTGTGTCATCTACTTTTGTTGGTTCAACAATTACTCTAACTTCACGACCTGCTTGAATAGCGTATGCTTGTTCAACACCGTGAATATTTTTAGAAATATTTTCTAGTTGTTCTAAACGTTTAATATACGAATCTAATGATTCACTTCTCGCCCCAGGTCTTGCAGCACTAAGCGCATCAGATGCAGCAACTAGCACAGCAATAATCGTTTGTGGTTGCTTGTCTCCATGGTGAGTTTGGATCGCATCTACTACCGCTAGTGGTTCTTTATAACGATTTGCTAAATTTACTCCGATTTCAACATGAGAACCTTCTACTTCGTGATCAATTGCTTTTCCAATATCATGAAGTAATCCTGCTCGTTTAGCTAAGACTTCGTCTTCGCCAATTTCAACAGCTAACTTCCCGGCAAGGAACGCACATTCAATTGAATGTCTTAAAACATTTTGACCATAACTTGTTCTAAAATGTAATCTTCCTAAAAGTTTTATGATATCCGGATGGACTCTCCCAATTCCAACTTCAAAAACAGCTTCTTCCCCTTTATCTCTAATAAAGCGGTCGACTTCTTCTCTAGTTTTTTCAACAACTTCTTCAATTCGTCCTGGATGGATTCTTCCATCAGCTACCAAAGATTCAATTGTTCTTTTAGCGATTTCTCTTCTAATTGGGTCAAAACCACTTAATACTACTGCCTCAGGTGTATCATCAATAATTAAATCAACTCCTGTTAAGGCTTCAATTGTTCTAATATTTCTTCCTTCACGGCCAATAATACGCCCCTTCATTTCATCATTTGGTAAGGTAACTACTGAAACTGTTCTTTCACTAGTTACATCTTGAGCATACTTTTGAATCGCTTGTGCTAATAAATGTTTAGCTTTTTTGTCTACTTCTAGTTTTGCGTATTCTTCTTGTTCTCTAATGTATGCAGCAATTTCAATAGCCATTTCGTCTTCTACTCGTCTTAAGATTAAATCCCTTGCTTGCTCTACACTAAATCTTGCAATTTCAATTAATTTTGTGTTTTGTTCTTCAATTAATTTGTCTAGTCTGTTATTTTTGTCATCTAATGATTGTTTCTTACGCTCGATTACTTCTTCTTTTTTATCTAAATTAATTTCACGTTTATCAAGGTTAGAACTTCTTCTATCCATACTTTGTTCACGTTGCATTAATTTGTTTTCTATCGCAGCTACTTCACTTTTTCTTTCTTTAATTTGTTTATCAAAATCTAATTTTAAATTGTGAATTTCTTGTTTAGTTTCTAATAAAACTTCTTTTCTGTGCTTATCTGCTTGTTTTTCGGCGTTTTCAATTAATAGATCAACTTTTTGGCGGGCTTTGGTTAACCCACGTTCAACTACCATGATACGTAAGAAAAATCCTCCTACAGTACCTAGTGTTATAAATGTCAGACCAGAGAAAATTAATATAAGTGTATTTGTACCCACTTTTATTCCTCCGTTCGTTTTTAAAATTCGTTTTTATTTATTATAAACATAATGTGTTAATTATGAGTAGAAACAGTTTTTATAGCTATCTTATTATAACTTTATTTCCTTCAAAAAGTCAATGAATATAAACTAATATTCCAAATTAAAAGGCGTTTAATTTAAACGCCTAGTTTTTCTCTTACTAATCCTTCTATTTCTTCTAGTAATTTAGGATTTTCTACTAAATATCTTTTAACATTTTCACGACCTTGGCCAATTTTGTCACCTTTATAACTAAACCATGATCCTGCTTTTTTAATAATTTCTTCCTCAACAGCAATATCTATAATTTCTCCAGTTTTAGAAATCCCTGTTCCGTAAACTAAATCAACTATTACTGTTTTAAATGGTGGAGCTACTTTATTTTTAACAACTTTTACCCGTGCTAAATTACCAACAATGTCAGTTCCTCTTTTAATTTGTTCTCCACGTCTTATTTCTAAACGAACTGAAGAATAAAACTTTAAAGCTCTTCCCCCAGGAGTAGTTTCTGGATTTCCAAACATTACGCCAACTTTTTCACGAATTTGATTAATGAAAATAGTAACTGTTTGTGATTTTGAGATTGCTCCGCTTAATTTTCGCATTGCTTGTGACATTAGTCTTGCTTGAAGACCAACATGACTTGCCCCCATATCTCCTCTAATTTCAGCTTCAGGAACTAACGCAGCAACACTATCAATAACAATAATGTCAATTGCCCCACTTCTAATTAGAGCTTCTGTGATTTCCAAGGCTTGTTCCCCCGTATCTGGTTGTGAAATAATTAGATTATCAATATCTACACCTAGTGCTTTTGCATATTGTGGATCAAGGGCATGTTCAACATCAACAAATGCTGCATATCCCCCTCTTTTTTGGCTTTCTGCAATCGCATGAAGGGCAAAAGTAGTTTTTCCTGATGACTCAGGTCCATAAATTTCAATAATTCTTCCTTTAGGGTATCCCCCAATTCCTAAAGCTTTATCTAATTTGATTGAACCAGTAGGAATTGATTCAACGTTCATACTAACGTTATCATTCCCTAAAATCATTACAGAACCTTTTCCATATTGTTTTTCAATTTCTTTCATCGCATTATCTAATGCTTTTTTTCTTTTATCAATTGCCACTTTTCTTCCTCCTTCGTTTACTACATATATAATACGCAGTTAACGTCTATTTTTCTTTATATTGAGGCCATAATTATTTTTTTATTTTTAATGAAATAGTCTAACCCTGAAATGACTGTTAAAATTACTCCTACGTATAAAATATAAATTCCGATCACTGGGAAAATATTAGCAAACGGATATAACAGTAATAAAACTAAGGCAACCATCGTTAAGGCTGTTTTATATTTTCCTAGTTTACTTGCTGCGATAACCTTTCCTTCACCAACAGCAATTAATCTAATTCCTGTAACAATAAATTCTCTTGCTAAAATAGTTAAGGTAATCCACATTGGAACAATTCCTTTATCATTTAAGATCAATAATGCTGTCATAACTATTAGTTTATCAGCTAAAGGATCAAGAAACTTCCCAAAAACTGTAACTAAATGATATTTTCTAGCAATATAGCCATCTAAAAAATCAGTTAAAGAAGCAATAATAAAGATTAGTGCTAAAAATCTTTGAAAAACAATGCCTTCAATAACAAAGTTATTAGTGGTAATTTCTAAATAATAAAAAATAACTAATACTGGGACTAATCCCACTCTCATAAGTGATAATTTATTAGGTAAATTCATCTAATCACCTCACAAAAAATTATAACATAATCTAGTTCTTTTAACAATTATTATCCATTTATAGCAGCAACTTCGTTTCTTAATCTTTTACGGACAGCAAGTAATAACCCAAGTCCTAAGATAAACATTAAAATACTAAAATCAAAAACATATAACGGTTTAATATTATATAAGAATCCGCCTATCAATGGCCCAATTACCATTCCGATAGCAAAAAACGATTGTCTTACTCCCATAATTGTTCCATATTTACCATCATGAGCAAAAGTTGAAATATAATTTTGCTCAAGAGGGGAATAAACTGCTTTTAAAATGATATAAATCATAAATAATGTATACAATAATAATAAGACATTATTTCCTCTAAAAACAAAGAAAATAATAATACTATTAACAATCTGAATCCAAATCATAATTGTTAATTCATGCTTGAATTTAACAATTAATGGCACGATAAAAACACTTGTTAATAAGGAAACAATTCCTGTCCAAAACACAAATGTTCCTAATTCATTTGGATTGTAACCGAGTTCTTTAAAGTAAACATCAATAAACTTACTAATATTAATCATCCCAATTGAAATGAATGTTAATGATATTAAAAAGATAACTAAATTTTTGTGCATTTTCTTAATATCTAAAAAGCCTTGAATTAAAGATGGTCTTTTCACATCACTTGGAGTTTCTTTTACATCTTTAATATGAATATACATATTAATCGCATGGAAAACATTTAAAACTGCTTGAATTAAAAAAATTCTTTTTAAATCATCTGTTCCAAGCCAATCAACAAAAAACTGATTTGTGCTTAGAAGGCCCCCAGTATAATAACCGATACTAGATCCAACTGTAAAAACAGCTACACTCCATGCAATATATTTTGTTCTTTCTTCTTTTGGTGCTAAGGCAATTAAATGACTTAATAATAATGTTACTGATGCTGCAACTCCAAAGCCAGAAATAAATCTAAATAAAACCATTACATATTGATTTCCGGAATATCCGAACATAAATTGGCCAATGCTATAGACGATTAATCCTAATGCCATATATAATCTTTTATGGCCATGGTCCCCTAAAACTCCCCAAATTGGGCCGCCAAGCATAAGACCAAAACTCATTGTTGCAAAAAAGACACCAAACATATAATCTTCGATCCCTAAATTAGCAACGAGATATGGCGTTACTGGATGCCCTAAGTTATGAATTACTCCTTGAAAGAAGTAAAGGATTAAAACCCATACAATTGCTTTATTCATGTTACCACTACTTTCTAACTCTACTATTGCCTATTATAACAACTTTCTCCTTTTTAAACAAACAAAAACCGATATTTAAATAAGTAGTTGTTATTTCATTAAAAAAAGCACAACTGTGCTTTTTAATGTTATTAATCTTCTTTAATATTATGATAGACTTCTTGAATATCTTCAACCTCATTAGCTAAACTCATAAATTTATCAAATAGCGCTTTTTCTTCAGCAGTAATTTCAATATAATTATGTGGATACCAACCACTTTCAGAATCAACAATTTCAACATCACTATTAGCTTCTAATAATGTTTCAATAATCTTAGCTAAATCGAAGCCAGCTGCTTCAATTTCAACTAAACCATCTTCTTCACTAATATCTAAGATATCAATATCAGACATTAATAAAGTTTCTAAAACTTCTTCTTCACTCATTCCTTTAACTGAAATATGTGATAAATGAGCGAAAGAATGTTCAACAGCCCCACTTTTTCCTAATGTTTTTCCGATTTTAGTAAAACAATTTCTTACTTCACTAACAGTCCGATTTACATTATCAGTTAAGGTATCAACAATAATCCCAATTCCTCCAGGACCAAACCCTTCATATCTTACTGGTTGAAAATCTTCACCAAGCCCTTTTTCTGCTTTTTGAATATTTCGTTTAATTACATCTGTTGGTACTTGCGCTTTTTTTGCTTTATCGATTAAATGTTTTAATGCTAAATTTGAATCTATATTAGCTCCACCTTGTTTTGCAGCCATATAAATTTCTTTTCCAAATCTTGAATAGATTCTACTTTTCTTTAACATTGTTTTCGCCATTGCGGCTTTTCTTACTTCAAATTTTCGTCCCATAATATCACCTTTTTTAAGTTATTTTCATTTCAATTATATAGTAAGACTCTAAATTATTCAACTGGTTTTATTAGTCTTGTTGCCCCAGCTTCTAAGTTTACTACTTTTTCTTTGTATAAAGTTCCTAGTGCTCTTTTAAAAGCTGCTTTTGACATTTTAAATGTTTCATTGATTTCTTCTGGAGATGATTTGTCAGTTAAAGTCATCACATTATTATGTTTTTCTAAATATTTTTTAATTGTTTCAGCATCTTTTGTTAACATGATTTCTTTTCTCTCAATTAACATTCCATTATATTGATAATCTAGTTTACAGTTTGTTATTTTAACATATGCTTTTTCACCTAGACGATAAGTTTTACGTAAATGTTTGAAATAAACAAAAATAGTATGTCCATCTTCCGTTGTAAAAACAAAACCTTCTTCTGCTTTATAAATGCAATAAGCATCATAACTTTCTCCTTCAATTAATTCTGTAGTAGGAGTTAAATATTCTCTAATTGAATAGCGGGGAATGATTTTTGCGGTTAATTGATTTTTTGATGTTCTTAATCTAACAAATAATTTATCGCCTACAGCTGGCCATTCCTTTTTAATGAATGGCAAATCATCTCTTGATAGTAATAAATCTTTAATTAAACCCATATCTAAAAAGACTCCTAAACGATTATTTACGCCTACAACTGTTAAAAAGTTAGGAGTTGTTTTATCTACTAAGACTTTAGCCATTGTTGCGGTAACTCTTTTTTGATTATCAAAATATAAGAAAACATTAACTTTCTCATCTACTTCTAATTCTTTACTAGCTTGCTTTTTATGTAAAAAGACTTCTGTAATCCCATCTGATAAAATATAAGAGAAGTCTGCTTCTCTTATTACTGTTAGGATATTATATTCACCCATCTTAAGTGGCATTTGCATCACCTCGCTTTAATTATAGCAAATTAAACTATACTTTTATAGTGATATGAAATCAATTTAGTCTTTTATCTACATTTTTTTATCATTTGTTAGTATAATATAAATAGGATGTGATTAAATTGAAAAAATATTTTATATATTTATTTGTTTACTCAGTTTTAGGTTTCATCTTAGAAAGAATTATTAATATTATTGCTTATGGCTACTGGTATGATAATTCTATTTTGATTGGTCCATATCAGCCTCTTTATGGAAGTGGGATTGTTATGGCAATCATTATTTATGATTATTTGATTAGCAAAAAAGTTAGTAATAAATATGCTAGAAATATCCTTCTATTAATTGTCGCAATTCTTACTACTGCCATTGCAGAAGCAACAACTGGCTTTGGTTATGAATATTTATATCATGTGACATTATGGAATTATGGTGAGTTTTTTTCTTGTAAAGTCCCATATGTATGTGTTATTCCAACATCTTTATTTGGAATAGGATCATATTTTGTAATTATTTATTTTCATCCAATAGTAAAACAATTAGAAAAAGCTCTTCCTAATTACTTAGTCTTTACTGTAGTTATCATGTTTAGTTTAGATATTATTATTACTTTCTTTTTATAAAATAACAGGAATTTTAAAGTTCCTTAAATAGGAGAAAATATGCGAATATTAGTTGATGCGGATGCATGTCCAGTAAAAAAAGAAATCCTTAGTTTGGCGAGAGAGTTCAACCTTGAAGTATTAATGTTTTTTGATAATGCTCACGTTTACGAAGATGGATATAGTACTGTTTATATTTTAGATAAAGGCGCTGATAGTGTTGATTATTTCTTAATTAATAAAATCATTCCTAGTGATATTGTTGTTACTCAAGATTATGGAGTTGCCACAATGGCTTTAGCAAAAGAAGCGTTCCCAATTAATCAAAACGGTCTTATTTTTAATAATGATAATATTTTAGGTTTGCTTAATCAAAGGGCTTTTAACCAAAAAATAAGAAGACACAAAAATATGAAAGGTCCTAAAAAAAGAACAACAAATGATAATATTAAATTTACAGATAACTTGCGAAAATTAATTATTAGTTATTTATAGTTGCATTTTTATTATTAATTTGTTAAAATTATAACGCTTATTAAAACGGAGGTGACATAAATGGCTAATATTAAACAACAAATGAAAAGAAATCTTACAAATGAAAAAAGAAGAATGGCTAATGCTTCATTTAAATCAGGATTAAAATCTGCGGTTAAAGAAGTTGAAGTTAGTGTAGAAAACAAAGATAAAGAAAAAGCTATCGTAGCTTTATCGCTTGCTAGTAAAAAATTAGATAAAGCAGTTTCTAAAGGATTTTATCATAAAAACTATGTCGCTAGACAAAAATCAAAACTTGCTAAATTAGTAAATAGTATCTAATATTTTAATACAAATAAAATCCCAACAATTTGTTGGGATTTTTTATTTATAATTTTTAATCCTTTATGTTCCTAAAATAAATAGTTCGATACCGATTCTTTTATTTATTTGTCCTGATTTAATTTTATAATCAAGTTCTTCTAAACTAAGAAGATGTTTTTTTACCGTTTCCATTCTTACACTTCTAGCATTTTTTACCATGTAGTAAGCTCTTCCGCTACTACAGCGATAATAAGAGGCTACTCCTGCTTGATCTTTACCATCTTTTAATAATAGTTTCACTTGCAAAATCTCGCGATACTTATTTACTAAAATCCCTAGGATTCTTAAAGGATCTTCACTATGCATAATTAAGTCATTATAGATTTCTAATGCTTCACTTCTTTTATTATCTAAAATATTATTAGTAATTTCATAAACGTTATCTTCAATATTTTTAGTAATTATTTTTTTAATAATGTCGATAGTAATAATATTGATATCTTCAGCATATAATAATAACTTTTTCATCTCATTTACTGCGACTTGAGTATTGTTCTCAACTCTTTTTAAAAACTCATCCATTGCTGCTTTATCAATTCTAATTCCTTGTTTCCCGAGTTGTCTTCTAATCCAAGAAGTTAAATCTACTTTTTTCATAGCCTCACAATAAATTACTTCTGATTGTTTTTTAAGGGCTTTAGTAATTGCTTTTCGCTCATCTATTTTTAAATATGGAGCGGTGATAATTAAAACAGTTTCCTTAACAGGATTACTAAGATATCTTGCTAAAGCGGCTGTATCTTGATTAATTTCCTTTTTTAATTTTTCATTAGTTAAGAAATAGGCATTTTTAATAATAACAATTTTTTTATCAGCCATAAAAGGAATTGTTGAGGCATCGTTAATTGCATTAGAAATGTTAGTTTCTTCAGCATCATAAATATTGATGTTGAAATCATCAACATCATATTTGGCAATAATACTTTTCATTTTACTTTTGACAATAAAACTATCGCCACCATGTACTAAATAAATTTGGTCGTCCATAAAACCACCTCGCTAATATTATATCATATATTTTTATGGTCTGTGTATCTTTTTAAACTCTTTTGTAAAGATATAGTAAACAATAATTGTTCCATCTTGATCAGTCCGATAAACCTTGATTCCTTGATTCTCATATCTTGAAACTACAATATCACTAGGATGATTATTACGGTTTTTTCTAGATACAATAATAAATACTTCTTCTGGCCTTACAGCATCAATAAAAGAAAGCGTACTACTTGTTATACTTCCATGATGTGGCACTTTTAAATAATCAACATCTAAATCGTAATTTTTAATAAAAGCAGTTTCTCTTGCTGCTTCTATATCCCCTGTAAATAAATAATGTTTATCGCTAATAAATAAACTTAAGATAATTGATCGATTATTTTCATTACGGTATGTTTTTTCATTAGGATAAAGATAAAAAGCTATTTTACCACAACTTGTTATTCCAGAAAATTGATTGATGTTTTCTCGATTGACCAGATTAACAATATTAAAATTATCTAAGAGGTCGTTTGTTTCTCCATAATGGTCACTATGATAGTGAGTTATTATTAAGTAGTCAATTCTTTTAATATTATTCGTTTTTAAGTAATTAACTAACGTATTGTATTCATCTACTTCTCCTGTATCAATTATTATATTACATTGATCAAAGCGATCTATAATAATTGTTGAATCACCATATATATCTAAAAACGTTACTTTTTGGATTGGGTTGTATTTTGGGATATTCCAAACTAAAATAAAAAATACTCCAAAAAAGATGATTGGTTTTCTTACACTTTTTTTTACCTCATAATTTATTAATAAATAAAAGAATAAACAATAGTAAGCAATAATTATCAATGGGTTAGAAAAATAAATCTTTATTATAAAAAAATCTATTTTTGAACTAAAATGTAACAACCATTCAAAAATTTTAATAAACTGATAGTACGTTTTATCCAAAAACGGTAATAAAAAAGTAATATACCCTAATGGTAATATAATGTAAGTTACATATCCTAAAAAGAGGAGATTAAAACCTAATGATAAAATGTTAATTTGATAGTTTAAACTTAAGATTAAAGGGATAGTCCCTAAAAAGGATACTACTGTTAAAACTATTAACTGTTTTAACTTGTTATTTGTCTTTAAAATCTTGTTGCTTAGTAAAATAAGGAAAGTAACTAAAAAACTTAATGTAAACCCAATATTATAAAAATAATATGGTCTAATAAACACTAATAAGACAAATATAATAGATAAGATATCTATACTACTAGTCTTAATGCCAAAGCGTTTATTAAAAACTAATAAGATAAACATTAAAGCTGCTCGTGTTACTGACGGTGAAAAAGAAGTTACAATCATATAGACTATTAAAAACAGCATAATAATAACCTCAATTATTTTATCAGGCAGTTTAAAAGTTTTTAATATCTGTACAAATGTTAAAACGATTAAAGAAATATGAAGCCCACTTACAGCAAATAAATGACTAATCCCAACAGTATTAATTTCTGTTCTTGTTTTCTCATCAAAACCAGACTTGTCTGCTAAAACAAAAGTTTTGATATAACTGGTTGAATATTTAAAATGTTTATCAATATAGTTATTTATATTATATGAAATAATATTTATATTCCATTTATGATTTTCAATTTCACAACTGTCCATTATGAAAATCACTTTAATATTTTGAGCTCTCAAATAATTTTTATAATTAAAGAGTTTCGGGGTAGTATTATTGATTGGTTTTTCCATTTCGCCCTTACAAACTAAGCTATCCCCGGGTCTAAGATCATAGGTATCGTTAATATACACCTTGACCAATTGATTATTATGTCTTGCAGTAAAACTAGTATACTCGCTTATTTTAACGTCTTTTATAACTATTATATTGTATTGAGCATTTTCTTCTACAAAATTAACATTAAATATTGTTAATCTTATCCCATATAACACAATTATTACAATTATTATTTTTAAAATATCACGATGATTTTTAAATAAATACCAAAAATAAAAAGGAACTAACCCTAAATACCACCAACTATTTATTATTAAAAATAAAATAACAAATGTTATAACAACATAAATACCCCGGCATTTAAGTAGTAATAAAGTCTTTAATTTCATTCATTGTTGCCTCACCGATTCCCGGCACATTTATTAAATCATCTACAGTTAAAAAAGCACCATTTTCATCACGGTAATTAATAATGTTTTGAGCAGTTGATGGTCCTATTCCTGGTAGGGAATCAAGTTGATCTACGTTAGCAGTATTAATATTTATGAGCGTGTTATTGTTATCGTCTTCTGTAGGATCAATTACACTAGGTAATTGATCGTCTATTGATGGAATATAAATTACTTGTTCATCACTTAATTTAACAGATGAATTAAACGCCATTTTATCTGCATCGTTTGTTACCCCTCCCGCTAAGATAATTAATTGAAATAGCCTAGTTGTCTCTTTTACTTTATAAACTCCAGGATTCATAACCTCACCTTTAAGATCAACATAAATGTAAGCTACCTCATCAACAATTGGCATTGATGGTGTTGGATTAAAAGTAAGTGTACTACCATCATCGTCATTTATTAATAAAACTAATGCAATAATTACAACTATACTAATTACTATTTGTAAATAGTATTTTATTAAAAGCTTTTTCATCTTTTTCACCTCATAATTATATTACTCATCTTATAAAGATTATTCTTTATAATAATAAACATAAATGTTATAATTATTAGGTAACCGACAAAAGGGGTGGTTCTTTGACAAAAGAAATTAGTTATTTATTCAAACTTGCTTTTAAGCAAATTTCTAAATACCGTTTTTTTGTTATTTTTTTTGTTCTTTATTTAACATATTTTTATTTTCTTTATCCTGGAGAAACAAACTGTTTAGTAAAGCGAACTATTGGAATTCCTTGTATGACTTGTGGAATGACTAGAGCGTTTGAAAACCTATTTATGTTAAACATTAAAGAAGCCTTTTATTTTCATCCCTTATTCTTATTAGTTCCGTTTATTGGTTTAGTTTTTTTATTACAAGAAACAATGTTTTTTGGCAAGTTTTATCATTCTAAATTGTTTTGGGGCATTATCCTATTAGCTTTTATTGTTGTTTATATTATTAGAATGATCATGTATTTCCCTAATACTGAACCAATGGAGTACTACAGTAACCCCCTTATTTTTAGATTTTTCAATAATTAGAAAGGATTGATTACAATGAATAAAAGTAGTTTTAAAGAGATAAAACTCAAAGCAAGAAAAAAAATTAAAGGTCATTTTGGAGAAGCTTTTTTAGCTTTTTTAGTTATTCCGTTTATCTTTTCTTTAGGAAATTCAGCAATTGGAGGAGCTTTAAATAATTACGCTATCATTAGTTACATATTCCAATTTTTCTTTACTGTATTAATTTCATATATAACAATTATAATGGCATTGAAATTTGCTAAAGGAGATTATGATAATCTCTTTAAAAAAATGGTTAGCAGTAAAGAAGGTTATATTAATTTGGCTATCTTTACAGCAATTATGACAGTATTAAGCTTATTACCGTTCTCCTTTTATTATAGTTTTTTCGAAGATTTTACTAACTATTTAATTAATATTCCCCCATACTATAATCCAACAGCAACAGAATTTTTTACTGATATTAGTGCTTTTTTACCTAGTAGAGAATTAATGATTACTTCTTTTTTCGTAGAAATATTTGTATTAGTAATTACTGTAAGAATGTTTTTTGCCCAATATTTAATCATTGATAAAAACATGAAAGCTTTTGACGCAATTAAGACATCATGGAAATACAGTAAAGGAAATTTCTTAAGAATTGCATTATTCCCTTTTTCATTCTTCCTTTGGTATTTATTATTCTTTATAACTTGTGGATTAATCGTTATTTACTTAATTCCATATATGATTGTTTCTTATGTAATGTTTTATAACTCTATTTTAAGAGAAAATGGCGAAGAAGTTATTGATGAAGTTGAACCAATTCATTTTATTGAAGAAGATGAGATTGCTGATCCTTTAGCAGAAGATAAAGATCCTTTTGATGATTTATTAAAATAAAAAAACAATCTAATAGATTGTTTTTTTTAAAATTATGTAGTTTTCTTACAAATAAAAATAATTCTATCTTCGAGTTCTATTTTTTCAATAACTTTTAACATTGCTTTATTACACATCTCATTATAAACTTTTTCTGCATATGTTCTTTGAAAATGGATTTCAGTCGAATCATTAATTGTTACATAATGTTTTATCTTATATTTTTCCTTAGTTGCTAAAACTTTCCAAGTCAATTTCGCATCTGCTAATTCAACTTCTTCATGGTATCCAATTAGCGACATCACATAACTCGTTTTTAAGAAATCAAAAAGGTAAATAGAGTTATCATACATAATTTCTTTAACATACTTAAACGCCTTGATAACAGCAGCTTCATTATCTAAATAATTTATCACATCACTTGCCATAACGATAATTTCACTATCAAGATTTAATGGTTCTAAAATATCATGAACAAAAAAGTTAATTTTAACGTTACTCAATAAGGAGTTGTTATAAGCTACTTCCAACATTTTTTCTGAAAGATCGGAGGCTGTTACATAGTATCCTTCTTTTGCAAGATTAATAGCAAGTTGTCCTGTTCCACATCCCAAATCAGCAACTCTTCCACTAGTAAAGTATTTTTTAATTAAATTTAAGTAAACATCATTTAGCTGTTCATCAACAAATAGATCATAATAACTAGCTAACTTATTATAAATCATTTTTCTTGTTTCAGTTCCACTTGGTCAACACCAGCCATCATTTTTTCTAGATTATAATATTCTCTTTCCTCTCTAGTAAAAATGTTGATAATGATATCTTTACAATCAACTAAAACCCATGATTTAGAATTTCTTCCTTCAACAACTGGGTGTTCGTAATTATTTTCTGCAAAATCTTGATTAATATGGCTAATTGCTGCTTGTAATTGTCTATTTGATGTTACACTAGATATTACAAAATAATCAAAAAATGGTGATTTTGTTTTTGTGTCAAATACAATAATATCAAAAGCATTAATATCCTCTAATGCTTTAACGACAACTTCAATTTTTGTCATTTTTTCCTCCAATAATTCCTTATAGTATTGCCTAGCTTCGTAGGCAATTTTAGGGATTTTACTATGTGCTTTTTCAAAAAAAGTTATTGAATCATCTAGAGTCACGTAAACAGCTTTATCTAAAGACTCCTCAACAATTTTTCTTACCTTCACACAAGATTTATATGTTCTATTTGGTTCTATATAATCACTTATAAAAATGACTTTTTCATATTCGCTCATCTTTGGTCTACCAACTGTATGGTTTAAGATTGAATTTAAAATCTCACTATTTGTAATCCCATACGTTTTTATTGCTACTACATAAGCACTAAAAGCATGTAGTATTTCATCGTTATATTGTTCATATATAAAGGCTGTTTCCGGGAAATAGCTATCAATGATTTCCATGTTTTCTGCTTTTGTTTTATATTTAGTTATATCGTGTAGCAAAGCCGTTATTTCTAAAATTTCTAAATCTAAATGGTACTTTTTCCCAAGTTTTAAAGCAGTATCTCTTACTCCATAAACATGTTTTAAACGATTAGGGTGATTTGAAAAGACTTCTTTTACGTCATTTATAATTTTTTCTTTTATCAAATTAATGCCTCGCGAATATATGGTGTTGTATTAATCCTTGTATATACTTTTATTGTTATCTTCCCACTAACACTTACAAAACCTAATCCAGGTAAAACAATGTCTTGTTTGTTTAAACTATTTATTTTAAACAAATGCCCCTTAAGTGGAAAATCTTCATCATTCTCATAAGGTGGAGTTAACATTACTTTTACTTGGTTTTTATATAGTTCATCTGCATTCTCAAGCTTTGTTCGATGAATTTTCATAAATTCACTATTGTAACAAACGAAACTTGTTTTTGCTCCTTCTATAAAATCAATTCTCGCTAGTCCCCCAAAGAAAAGGGTTTGTTTCGCATCGAGTTGAAATCCTTTAGGCTTGATTTCTTTTTTTGGAGTTACTGTTTTTAAGGCTTTCGCCGATAAATAATGAGTAATTTGGTTATCATTTATTAACCCTGGAGTATCAATGATAAACTCATCTCCAAACGGGATTTTTATTAAATTTAAAGTTGTTCCTGCAAAAGAAGAAACAGTAATGATGTCTTTCTTAGAATCTGCATAAGCTTTTAATAAGGTATTAATAAATGTCGATTTACCAACATTAGTTGCTCCAACAATATAAATATCTTTTCCTTTGGCATCCTTAACAATTTTCTCAATAATAGTATCAATATTTTTATATTTTATGGCACTCATTAAGAAAATATCTAAAGGTTTTAAGTTATTATCTGCGATAATCTTTTTTAAATGATGTAAAAGTTTTGCTTCTTTTACTGATTTTGGTAATAAATCTGTTTTATTTGCAATAATAATTAAATCATTATAGTTAGTTAATTTTGGAATTTGGGGAATTATAGATCCCTCTATATCAAAAATATCAATGATCATAACAATTAAAGCTTTTTTATAACCAATTTCACTAATGATTTCAAAGTAGTCATCACTACTAATTTTTAATGGTGTTACTTCATTATAATTTTTAAGACGAAAACAACGACGACAAATAATGTCCTCATTTCCTTCTTTAAGCTTACTTTTTGGGACGTATCCTGCCATACTAGGGTCGTCTGATTGAATAACACTTCCACAACCGATACAATGTAGTTCTTCCATTTTTTATTTCCTCTTATCTAATGATAGTTTATTAAAAGTATCATTTTCTTTTCGTTTAATTTTTGCTAACATCTTTATTTCGATTTTTCGATTAAAACGCGTATACCATTTTTCTGTTTTTTTCTTTAGCGGATTAACTAGAATGCTATAAGAGTGAAAACGATTAGCGCAATAAACATCAGTCATTAATTGATCTCCAATAATAATAACCTCGTGATGTTTATATTGCTTTTTTGTTAATTTCAAAGCTTTTTTAAGGCCAATCAATAACGGTTTTCTAGCACTTCCTACACCTTTATATTTAGTTCCATCTAAAAAAGTATTTATTCGTGATGGAATGTTATTGGAAATAACTACTATTTCGAAACCAATGTCTTCTATTTCTTTAAATTTAGCTAAAATCTTCTTTGTTGGCTTATCTTCATCATAGGAAATTAAAGTATTATCTAAATCAGTTAATACTAATCTTAAGCCATTTTTATAAAGTTCTTTAAAATCAATATCAAAGAAGTCATTGTGATATTCGTTTGGAATAAATTTTTTTGTTTTTAAAAGTAAATGTATCATATTAACCTCCTTGAAATCTTACTTATATTATACAAAACTATTAAGTAAAAGTCTATTTGTTAAATCTTGGTTTAATTAAACAATGTTTGGAATACCCAATTAAATCAGTTCGATTAGCTAAGGTTAAAGCTTTATGAACTAAATGGTAATTTTTAGGGTTTTTATATTGAATTAAAGCTCTTTGCATTGCTTTATCTTCTTTTTTTACTGGAACATAAACTTTTTCCATTGTTCTTGGATCTAAACCAGTATAAAACATACAAGTTGACAAAGTTCCTGGAGTTGGATAAAAATCTTGGACTTGCTCAGGGTAGTATTTTAAATCCCGAATATAACAAGCGAGTTCAATCGCTTCTTTCAAGGTCGAACCAGGATGAGAACTAATTAAATACGGTACTAAGAATTGATTTTTATGATATTTTTTATTTAACTCATAATATCTTTTAACAAAAGCATCATATAATTCTCTTTTTGGTTTATTCATCTTTTGAAGAACAACATCACTAACATGTTCAGGGGCAACTTTTAGTTGTCCTGAAACGTGATATTTTACTAACTCATTAAAGAAGTCCTCGTTTTTATCATACATTACATAGTCATATCTAATCCCACTACGAACGAACACTTTTTTAATTTTTGGTAATTCTCTAACTTCTCTTAAGACATTCAAATAGTTTTTATGAGATACCTTTAATAACGGGCATGGTTTATCTTCTAAACACTGTTTGTTAACACATACTCCATGTTTTACTTGTTTGTCACAAGCTTGATCATAAAAATTAGCTGTTGGTCCACCGATATCGTGAATATACCCTTTAAAGTCTTTATCATTTGTAATCTTAATTGCTTCTTTAACAATTGATTCTTTAGAACGAGACTGAATAATCCGTCCTTGATGATAGGTCAAAGCACAGAAACTACATCCACCATAGCACCCACGATTACTAATAATAGAAAATTTAACTTCATCAATTGCCGGAATATGTCCGAGTTTTTTATATATTGGATGATAATTCCGTTCAAAAGGAAGACTATAAATATTATCCATTTCCTCACGGGTTAATGGTCTGTTTGGAGGGTTTTGGATAATTAAATGATGTTTATAAACTTCAAGTAATGGTTTAGCCGTAATGTGATCTG
>CAYZEW010000009.1:0-33464 GCA_964477825.1 uncultured Candidatus Izemoplasmatales bacterium
CCGTAAAGTTAGCCCTTATATAATAATATATTTTAGGCTAACTGTCAATATTCTTAAGTGATTATTTTTGTAAGTTTTCTTCTAACATTGTTAGTTGTAACCGATGACGTTTTAAATCAATATCTTTTACCCATACTTTAACAATATCTCCAACACTTACAACATCTAAAGGATGTTTAACATATTGGTTACTTAATTGAGAAATATGTACTAATCCATCATCCTTAACTCCACAATCTACAAAGACTCCAAAGTCAACAACATTTCTGACTGTTCCCATTAATTCCATTCCTACTTTTAAATCTTCTAGTTTTAAAACATCACTTCTAAGCAATGGTGCTTCTACTTCGTCCCGTGGGTCACGAAGTGGAGCAACTACTGCGTCTAAAATATCTTCTACAGTGTTTACACCAGCATTAAATTTATTAGCTAGGGCTTGTTTATCAACATTTGCCATTTTAATAACTAATGTTGGATTCCCAATTTCAGAAACATCAATTTTCAATTCTTCTAAGATTTTTTTAGTTAGCGCATAACTTTCAGGGTGAATTCCGGTTTTATCTAACGGATTTTTCCCGTTTAAAATTCTTAAGAATCCTACTGCTTGTTCATATGCTTTATCGCCCATTCTTGGGACTTTCTTTAATTCTTTACGTTCAGTAAATTCACCGTTTTCTTCACGATATTTTACTAAGTTTTTCGCAACTGTTTTATTTAATCCAGAAACATATTGAAGTAACTGAACACTAGCAGTATTAACATTAACCCCAATTTTATTTACAGCAGTTTCAACTACAAAATCTAAAGAGTCACTTAGTTTGTTTTGAGCAACATCATGTTGATATTGGCCAACTCCAATACTTTTTGGATCAATCTTAACTAATTCGCTAAGCGGATCTTGAAGTCTTCTAGCAATACTAACAGCACTTCTTTCTTCAACGGCTAGTTTTGGAAATTCTTCTCTTGCTAAATCACTAGCGCTATAGACTGAAGCTCCTGCTTCACTAACAATAATGTATAAAACTTCATTATTATCTTTTTTCTTAATATATTTAATAACTTCAATAATGAATTGTTGTGTTTCACGTGAAGCTGTTCCGTTTCCAATTGCAATAATTTCAATATTGTGTTTTCTAATTAAACTAATTACTTTTTTATACGCATCTTCAAGTCTTTGCTTAGTAATTTTTTCACCTTTATATTTTTGATGAGGATAAATTACATCTAGATCAATCATTTTTCCCATTTTATCAACAACAGCGAGTTTACATCCTGTCCGATATGCTGGGTCTACTCCAAGCACCATTTTTCCTTTCATTGGTGGTTGTAATAAAAGTGATCTTAAGTTTTCACTGAAAATATGAATAGCGTTATCACCAGCTTTTTCAGATAATTCACTTCGTAGTTCTCTTTCAATTGATGGTTGAATTAATCTTTTATAGGCATCTTTAATCGCATTTTGAAGATATGGATAAGCAATAGATTCTGTATTTTCAACTATTCCATCTTCTAAATATTGTAAAATTCTTTCTACATTAGTTGTAATTTTTACTGCTAAAATCTTTTCTTTTTCACCACGATTAATCGCTAAAGCACGGTATAATTTAACCTTTCTTAGCGGTTCTTCATAATCGTAATACATTTCATATGTTTTCATTTCATCTTTTGCTTTTTTCTTTAATTTTGTTTCAATATTACCATTATTATAAGTATACGTTCTAATCCATTTACGGAAATCAGAAAAATCACTTATTTCTTCAGCAATAATATATTGTGCACCTTCGAGTGCCTCTTCAACTGTTTCAACTTCATCTGTTAAATATTTTTTAGCTTCCTCTTCTACACTTCCTTCAGTTGGAAAAGATAGAAGATAATCAGCAAGTGGTTTTAACCCTTGCTTAATAGCGATTGTTGCTTTTGTTTTTTTCTTTTCTTTATAAGGACGGTAAAGGTCTTCAACATCAACTAATTTTTCAGCAGCTAAAATTTCAGCTTTTAATTCATCAGTTAATAACCCTTTTTCATCAATTAAACGAATAACATCTTCTTTTCTTTTCAATAAATTTACTTTATATTCGTATTCTTTATTGATATCTCTAATTTGTTCTTCATCTAATGCACCAGTTTGTTCTTTCCGGTATCTTGCGATAAACGGAACTGTATTACCTTCATTTAGTAAATTTAAAACTGTTTCAACTTGTTTTTTTGTTAGTTTTAAATTTTTCGTTATTTCTAAAACTAATTCTTCATTAATTACCATAATTCTTCCCTCCAACTATATAAAAAAGCCTTTTAAAGGCTAATTTAATTTAAATATGCGTATGTTCCACCATTAATTTTGTCAAAAATATCAATAATTGATGTTGTTCCACTTACCATGTCAACTAAACGACCATCGACTACAGTTAATAAAGTAGGGGTTCCATCCATCCCTGGTATATTGTTTTCTCCAGCTGCACTACCAGCGTCTAAAAAATAAACTTTAACATCTGCCCCATTTTTATCTGCAAATTCCAAAACTTGTGGTTTAATATCGTTACAATAATGACAATTTTCAGAATAAAAATAAACTAAATATTCACTTTCATCCATTTGGGTAATGTCAATATAGTTATCCACATGATCAAAACTTTCGTAAGTCAAGTCTTTACTAAAGACATCAAACAAAATAAGGCTAACAATTACTAAGAAAAATGTAACTGCGAATCCGATTAAAACATAAGAAAACAAACGGTCATTTTGTTGACGTTTAAAACCACTTTTATATTGTGCCATAATACCACTCCTTAGCCTTATATATTGTATAAAAAAAAGCATAAAATTGCAAGGATTATATACTATTGATTTTTCCTAATAATCAATTGAAACTTAAAAAAATAAAGTGTTAATGTAATTTTAAAAATGGTATAATTAAATTAGTTATCTTTGAAAGAGGTGTCTAAATGAAAAATGATTATGAAATTAAATATTTAAAATTACTCGCAAAAGAATTCCCAACAGTCCAAGAAGTAAGTACTGAATTAATCAATCTTACAGCGATTTTAAATATCCCAAAAGGAACGGAACACTTTTTATCTGATATCCACGGGGAATACGATACATTTAACCATTTCTTAAAAAATGGTTCAGGAGTTACAAGAGAAAAACTTGATGTAATCTTCCCTAGTTTTAGTGAAAAAGAAAAAAACCGTTTAGCTTTTTTTATCTATTATCCAAAACAAATGCTAAGAAAATACGAAAATTTACTAGAACATGATGAATATTTAGAATTCATTAGAGAACAACTCTTAAATCTTGTTTTAGTAAGTAAATATATGTCAAGAAAATACACTAAAAGCAAGGTAAGAAAAAGCTTGCCCAAAGCTTTTTCTTATATCATTCAAGAATTAATCTTTGAAAAAAGTACCCATACTGATAAAACACAATACTATGAAGCGATTATTGATGCTATCTTTAAAACAAAACGAGAAAGAAACTTTATTATTGAAATCTCTTATTTTATTCAACGACTAACAATTGATCGTTTACACATTGTAGGAGATATTTTCGATCGTGGACCTAGTGCTCATTTAGTAATGAATAAAATGATTAAATATCATTCAGTAGATATTGAATGGGGGAACCATGATATTTTATGGATGGGAGCTGCTTGTGGTAGTAAAATAGCGATTTTAAATGTTTTAAGAAACTCTTCAAGGTATAATACTTTAGACACTTTAGAAGATGGCTATGGAATTAATCTTTTACCGTTTGCGACTTATGCTCAAAAACATTATCAAGACGATCCTTGTACAATCTTCATGCCTAAAAACACGACCTTAAAACCAGATATTGATAAAGAATTACTAGTTGCAAAAATGCATAAAGCAGCAGCGATTTTACAATTTAAACTAGAAGGTTCTGTTTTTAAAAGAAATCCTAACTTTAAACTAGAAAACCGTCTTTTATTACATAAAATCAATTATCCTGAAGGAACAATAAAATTAAATGGAATAACTTATCAATTAAAGGATACTAACTTTCCAACGGTTGATCCCTTAGATCCATATAAACTAACAAAAGAAGAAGAAGTTCTTTTAGGACAACTTAAAAACGCCTTCTTAAATAATGATTTACTTCAACAACACATTGAATTTTTATTCCAACATGGTCATATGTATTTAAAATATAACAACAATCTGTTATTCCATGGTTGTATTCCTCTCAATGAAGATGGCTCTTTTTCTAAAATTAAAGTTGATCACAAATACTACAGTGGTAAAGCCTTATTCAATATTTTAGAAACTAAATTAAGAGTTAGCTATTTAAACCGTCATAATAAGAAAAGCAATAATAATAATGATTACTTTATCTTCCTATGGCAAGGTGAGAATTCACCACTCTTTGGTAAAAAAGCCATGAAAACTTTTGAACGTTATTTTATTAATGATAAACTAAGCCACCACGAAGAAATGAACAATTACTTCTTACTCCGTGAAAATGAAACAGTTTTAAAACAAATCTATCAAGAATTTAAGATCGATTACAATAAATCAAAAATTATTAATGGCCATGTCCCTACTGACATTACTGCAGGAGAACGTCCAGTCTTAGGAAACGGCCGTATTTACGCAATTGATGGCGGAATGAGTAAACAATATGCCTCTAAAATAAGAATTGGTGGCTATACTTTAGTAATTGATTCATATAAAATTTTCTTAATTTCTCATGAACGCTTTAATTCTTTAGAAGAAATCATCGAAAAAGAAGAGGATATCATTTCTTTAAATCAATCAGAAGAAGTGAATAATAACCGTGAATACGTATATGACACTGACAAAGGAAAACAAATTCAAGAAGAAATTGATGATTTATATAAACTGCTCGATGCTTATCGTAATGGTGTTATCAAAGAGTACTTAAAACAAAAACAATCTCGCTAACAGTGAGATTGTTTTATTCTTTAGTGCAGATTGCAATAACGTAATTAGCTGAATGAGAAATACTAATTAAGATTTTATCGTCTGGCATATATTTTGATACTAAGCATGGTGCCCCGTCTTGATCATTTAAGATTTCAACATCAACAAAATTAAGCGGTGTTTCAAAATGTTTATATACTTTTGTATATGCTTCTTTTGCGGCAAAACGTCCCGCAAGGTATTCAATTTTACGTTGTTCATGGTTAATTGAATTATATTTTAATAATTCATTATTAGATAAGATTCTTTTAATAAAACGGTCGTTTACTTTTGGTTTTATTTGACTAAATTCAACAATATCAATTCCAATTGCTTTACTCATTTAACCCCTCCAGTATACGATCTGATAGATCGTTTATATTTCTAAAGCGGTGGTTTAAGGCTGATTTTGAAATATGTTTATTTAAAATCTCAAAACTAACACTTGAAAGTTCATTTAAAGAAGACTCTGGATATTTTTTTCTTAAAATAATGGCTTCTTTCATACTATTAGGCAACCTTGAAACATCAACCATATTTTCTAAGACACTAATACTTCTAAGCTGTTTATTAGCTGCGGCTAAAGTTTTATTTTGGTTAGCTATTTCCATATTCATTACTCTTGTGATTGAATTAACAAAGTCCCTTTTAATTCTTTCATCTTCAAATTCAAATAACGCACTAATTGCGCCAACAACTCTTAAGAAATCTGAGATTTTCTCAGATTCTTTAATGTAGGCAATAAAGCCGCGTTTTTTCTTTACCACTTTTGTCTTTAAATTAAAATAATTCATTAAATCTTTTAAAGCGTTAACGTGATCTTCATCATTAGAATGAATCTCTAAATGATAACTACTGCTTTTTGGTGAATTGATTGATCCTGAAGCTAAAAACGCCCCTCTTAAATAAGCTCTTTTACAACACTCTTTAATAATTAGGGTATCATCAATTCCTTGCATAAAATTTTCTCCAGTATTCATTAAGCCGAGTTCATTAATAATTTCATTTGCTTTACTTTTAATAATAACGATATAAATATCTTTCTTTTTTAGTTTCATTTGTTTTTTAGATAAAATATCGACATCGATATGGTATAAATCTTTTGTACTTTTAATCACTTTTCTAGCAATTTGTAAATTAGTTGTTTGGAACTCAATTCTTAAGCCATTACTTGATAAGTTAACTGTTCCATTTAACGTCAAAAGAGCTGATAATTCTGCTTTAACACAGCATTTATCGGCTTTTATACTTAATAATTCACTTTTGGTATTTGACGCAAAACTCATATGAATCAACCTCGTTTAATTTGGTTAGTTAATTATATCATTTGAATCCTTAATTGTCTATATCTACTAAAAAAGGAGCGAAAGCTCCTATTTAGTTTTTTTCTTAAGGGCATTAACGTATTTAGTTGCTTCAACAGCAGCGATTGATCCATCACTTGCAGCTGTAACAATTTGACGTAATTCTTTATCAATAACATCTCCAATTCCAAAGATTCCCGGAATTTTTGTTTGCATTTTTGCGTTAACTTCAATATAGCCCCATTGATTAGTAATTCCTAAATCTTTAATAAAAGTAGTTTCCGGAAGTTGTCCAATAAAAACAAACGCTCCTTGTGCTTCAATTACTTTTACTTCTTTAGTTTTTACATTTTTAATAGTAACACTCTTCATTTGGTTTTCACCATCAAAGGAAAGAACTTCATAACCTAGTAAAAATTCCATTTTACCAGTTTCTTTTGCTTCTTCAACAGCTTTAGCATCAGCTTGTAGTGTATCTAAAATATTAACAACAGTAATATGTTTTACGATTTTTGATAAGTAAGTTGCTTCTTCGATAGCGCTATTTCCACCACCAACAACAACAATATCCATATCTTTAAAGAATGATCCATCACAAATAGCACACCAGCTAACTCCTTTACCAGTTAACTCAGTTTCACCCGGAGCATTAGTTCCTCTTGGTACTGTTCCTGTTCCGATAATTACTGCTTTGGCATGGTAAATTTCTCCCATTGCTGTATGAACTTCCTTATAATCACCCATATCTTTAATTTCAGTAACATCACCATATTGGTATTCAACCCCAAGTTCTTGGGTATGATTAAACATTTTTTCACTTATTTCATATCCTGTTACTTTTCCAAGTCCAGTATAATTTTCTACTTCATAAGTAGTCATCATTTTACCACCAGGAGCGGCTTTTTCTAACATAACAGTTTTTAAATTGGCACGTTGAGTATATAAAGCGGCAGTCATTCCACCAGGTCCAGCACCAATAATAACAACATCATAATTTTTCATTTTCTTCACCTCGTTATTATTATAGAGCATTTTCTTCTAATACCTCATAATAATGCTTTGTTTTTAGTACTAAATGATTAAATAATAAGAATCCTATTCCCCCCGCAATAAGCAACAATGATGTAATTTGGGCAGTTCGTAATCCTGTATTACCAATATAGAGTGAATCTGTCCGCATCCCTTCAATAAAGAATCTTCCAATGCTGTACCAAATTAAATAAAATGGTAATAAATCCCCTGAACGAATTATTTTTGTTCTTCTTAAAATTAAGATAATTGAGAAACCAATTAAATTCCATACTGATTCATATAAAAAAGTTGGATGATAATAGTTTAGACCATCTGGTCCATATAAATACATGTTATTTGTAATATAATTAGGTAAATGTAGCGTTTCACTTAAAAAAGCTCGTTGATCATCTAGTGATAAAATCGGAACTCCACTATTAACGCCACCAATTACTCCGCCATGCGCTTCTTGATTAAAGAAATTTCCCCATCTTCCGAAAGCTTGAGCAATTAAAAAACCTGGTGCTGTTAAATCAAAAGCTCTAAGAAAATTAATTTTTTTTGCTTTTGTATAAAAATAAACACTCACAAAAGCCGTAATTACTCCACCATGGATAGCTAAGCCACCATCAGTGATGTTAATTATCTTAAAAAGGCTACCCATTAAATCACTAGCGTTAAAATAATTACCCCATTCGAAGATAACATACCAAAGTCTTGTGCCCACAATTGATAATGGAACAACAATAATTACTCCATCAATAATCTCGGTTGAAGAAATCCCAAGTCTTTTTCCTTCTCTAATTCCTAAGATAACTGCAGTAATCATTCCTAATAAAATCATCACACTGTATTTATACCAAGTAATAAAGCCTAAATCTAAAAAAACTCTGGAAATTGGATCAAATTCATGCATAAAATATACCTCACTTCTTTATCTCAAATTTCTATTTCTAAAATATCTAATTAATGTAGTACTTATTATATACCTTATAATCGCAAAAAGAGCTACAAATGCAACTAATAATGTTTCATCTATAAAATTAAAATAATCTCCAAAGACATAAACGTCTAAAGCATAAAAAATAGTAACATAACCGAGATAAAAGATAAACCCAAGTGATTTAATCACAAATGATAAATAATTAAATAAAATATATGATTTGTAAATAAGTTCAACAAAAGTATATGTTAAAGAAAAACCAATAACATAAATTATATTACGATACTCTGCAAAATTAAATAATTCTATCAATACATATATTAAAGTTAAATTTAAAATAAAACTAAAAATAAAATTAATAATAAGATTGTGATGGAAAACACCACCGAATTCAATTGCGATGAAATTTCGTGGTCTTTTTCTTCTCTTCGATTTTGTTTTTTCTAGTTCTTCGATTGCCTTTAAAAGTGTTTCTAGTTCTTCTTTTTGAACTATTAATTTCTCTTCTTTTTCTTTTTCTTCTTCTGTAGGCTCATCGTTTTTTAAGTCAACACCCATAACTACACCTCTAAAACTTTTTTTAAATATTCTCCTGTAAAACTTTTTGTGTTTTTACTTACTTCTTCTGGAGTTCCAGTAGCAATAATCTCACCACCATTGTCTCCTCCCTCAGGTCCTAAATCAACAATATGATCTGCAACCTTAATAACATCTAAATTATGTTCAATAATAACTACTGTCGCTCCTAAAGAAACGATGTGATCAATTACTTTTAATAATCTTTTAACATCATCAGTATGGAGCCCAGTTGTCGGTTCATCTAAAATATACAATGTGTTTTCAGTTATTCTTTTATGTAATTCTTTTGCTAGTTTAACCCGTTGAGCTTCTCCCCCACTTAACGTTGGCGCAGGTTGGCCTATTTTTAAATAGCCAAGCCCAACATCATTTAAAATTTGCAGTTTTTGTTTAATCTTTGGAATATTTTCAAAGAAAATTTCTGCTTCTTCAATTGTCATCTCTAAAATATCACTAATGTTTTTCCCTTTATATTTTACTTCTAAAGTTTCTTTATTATATCTTTTTCCATGACAACTTTCACAAGGGACATAAACATCTGGTAAAAAGTGCATTTCAATTTTAATTAAGCCGTCCCCATTACATGTTTCACATCTTCCACCCTTAACATTAAAACTAAAACGACCCTTTTGGTATCCTCTAATTTTAGCTTCGTTAGTCATCGTAAAAAGATCTCTAATGTTATCAAATACACCAGTATACGTTGCTGGATTGCTCCGTGGCGTTCTTCCGATAGGAGATTGATCAATATTAATTATTTTTTCAAATTTATCAGCACCAAGCAACTGTGAAAAATCACCTGTTGGGCGTTTTTTACGGTAGATTTTGTTTGATAATCCTTTATATAAACATTCATTAATTAAACTACTTTTTCCACTTCCACTTACTCCAGTAACTACTGTGAGAACTCCTTTTGGAATTTCTACATCAATATTTTTAAGATTATTTTGTTTTGCCCCAATAATCTTTATATACCCTCTATCATGTTTTCTTCTTGTTTTGGGAACATCTATTTTTAAACGTTTTGATAAATAGGCTCCAGTAATACTCTTTTTGTCTTTTAAAATCTTCTCAACAGTCCCTTGGAAAACAACTTCTCCACCGTAATTTCCAGCCCCAGGGCCAATATCGATAATTTGATCAGCTTCAAACATTGTTTCTTCATCGTGTTCAACAATAATTAAAGTATTTCCTAAATCACGCATCTTTTTTAAAGTATTAATTAGTTTATGATTATCTTTTTGATGAAGGCCAATACTTGGTTCATCTAAAACATATAAAACCCCTGTTAGTTGCGAGCCAATTTGGGTAGCTAATCTAATTCTTTGACTTTCTCCTCCGCTTAAAGTAGCTGATCGTCTGGATAATGTTAAATAATTTAAGCCTACATTTTCTAAAAAAGTTAACCGTTCTATAATTTCTTTTAAAACCATTTCACTAATCTGTTTATCAGTTTCATTTAACTTTAAGTTTTCAAAAAAATGAATTAACTCTTTAATTGAAAAATCAGTAAGTTCAATGATATCTAACCCGCCTACTTTGACACTTAAGGCCTTTTCATTAAGTTTCTTCCCTTGACATACCCCGCAAGGAATAACAGCCATATATCCTTCAATCCAGTCTCTAATAAACCGTGATGTTGTTTCCCTATATCTTCTTTCAAAATTATTAATAACACCCTCAAATACATCAGTTTTTTGATGGATATAACTATCTTCCTTTTTGCCTCCAAAAGTGAAAGTCATTTTATCTTTACTTCCATAAAGAATTATCTTTAACTCTCTTTTAGTTAAATCCTTAATTTTTTTATTTAAATCAATTTGGTAAAAATCCGCTGTTTGTTTTAACATTCTAAAGGTTAAAGTATCTGTATTTCGCCAACCTTTAATCGCCCCTTCCATGATTGATAAATCATCATTAGGGATAATTAATTTAGGATCAATTTTACGGTTATATCCAAGCCCATGACAAGCCTGACAAGAACCGTATGGAGCGTTAAATGAGAATAGTCTTGGTTCTAAATCACCAATACTAAAATCACAATGTGGACAAGCATACTGTTCACTAAAAAGATGTTCCTCATTATTAATTAAAACAATAACTTTTCCGTTTCCAATTTTAGCAGCTGTTTCTAAACTTTCAAAAAGGCGACTTCTAATTCCACTTTTAATTTTTAGACGATCAATTACTGCTTCAATTGTATAACGTTTATTTTTATCCATAATAATATCATCATCTAAATCTAATATTTCACCATTAATCCGAACTCTAACATATCCTTCTTTTCTTAGTTGTTCAAGCGTTTTAACATGTGTTCCTTTTCGTTCTTTAACTAGTGGAGCTAAAATAATCACTCTACCTTCAGCTATCTCTAAAACTCTATCAGTCATTTGTTCAATACTTTGGCTTGCGATTTCAATATGATGGACCGGACATATTGGTTTACCAATTCGCGCATATAAAAGCCGTAAATAATCATATATCTCTGTAACAGTCCCAACTGTACTTCTTGGATTTTTAGAAGTTGTTTTTTGATCAATACTAATTGCTGGGCTAAGCCCTTCAATACTTTCAACGTTTGGTTTTTCTAAATTCCCTAAAAACTGACGTGCGTAAGCACTAATGCTTTCGACATAACGTCTTTGTCCTTCTTTATAAATAGTATCAAACGCTAAAGAAGACTTACCACTTCCACTTAAACCGGTCATCACAACTAGTTTATTTTTAGGAATTGATAAATCAATATTTTTTAAATTATTTTCTTTAGCACCTTTAATAACTATTTTATTTAACATCTAATCACCTATCTAGCAGGTCTTTAAATTCTTGTTCAGAAAGAACTTTAATCCCTAATTGTTGTGCTTTAGCAAGTTTACTACCAGCATCACTTCCTGCCACTACATATGTAGTTTTCTTACTAACACTACTTGATACTTTCCCCCCCAAAGACTCAATTAAAGCTTTGGCTTCATTTCTTGTATATAGTTCGAGTTTCCCAGTTAAAACAAAAGTTTTACTTGTAAACTCCGCTTTTTTATTAACATTACTAGTATACTCCGTATTTACTCCTAATGCTTTTAATTCACTCAATAATAATTGATTTTTTTCGTCTTTAAAATAATCAATTAAACTTTTGGCGATAATATCGCCGATTTCATCAATATTAATTAATTCGTCATAAGTCCATTTTCCTAGTAAATCTAGCGACGGATAATGACCAGCAATCACTTTAGATACTTTTTCACCAACGTGTCTTATTCCTAGGCCAAAAAGGAGTTTATCTAAATTACGAGTTTTACTTTTTTCAATATTTTCAAGTAATTTTTCAATACTTTTTACCCCAAAACCTTCTTTAACGATTAAGGCTTCACGATGTTCCTTTAATAAGTAAATATCTTTGATAGATTTTAAGAATCCATCATTATAAAATTGTTCGATAATTCGTTCACCAAGGCCTTCAATATACATTGCTTTACGTGATGCAAAATGAATTAAACCTTCAATCTTTTTAGCATCACATAGAGGATTTATACAATAATGTCCGGCTTCCCCGGCTTTTCTAACAAGGTTACTCTCACAAACTGGACAAGTAGTAATCATTTTAAAAGGCCTACTGTTTTCTTCTCGTCTTTCAAATAATACTTTGACAACCTCAGGAATAATATCGCCAGCTTTTTTTATTACTACATAATCATTTTCACGAATATCTTTATCAATTAAATAGTCTTCATTATGAAGAGTTGCCCGACTTACTAAGCTTCCTTGAACGTTTACTGGAGCTAAATTGGCAACTGGGGTAATTTGGCCAGTCCGACCAACTTGGAAAGTAATTTCATTAATTTGCGTAATCACTTCTTCTGCTGGAAACTTGTAAGCAATTGCCCATTTAGGACTTTTAGCTGTATAGCCAATTTGATCATATAAGGAAAGATTATTAACTTTAACGACAATCCCATCGATTTCATAAGCTAATGAATGACGTTTCTCAGTATATTGTTTGATATATTCAATAACTTCATCTATATTTTTACATTCTTTACTTAAAGGATTAATATGAAAGCCTAGCTTTTTAGCAAATAGTAACGCCTCACTATGCGTTTTTATTTGATGATCTTCCGGCTTTATTACGCTATATATAAACATATCTAGTTTTCGTTTCGCAGCAACACTACTATCTAGTTGACGGATACTACCTGAGGCTGCATTACGAGGATTCTTAAAAGCATTTAAGTTATTTTCTAGCCGTTCTTCGTTAGCTTTTTCAAAAGCTTTTTTACTCATAAAGATTTCTCCACGGACTTCAAGCCTATTAGGATAATCAATTTTAAGCGGAATTGATTTAATTGTTTTAACGTTTTGCGTAATGTCTTCGCCAACAGTTCCGTTTCCGCGTGAAGCCCCTAAAACAAGTTCACCATTTTCATATTTAAGACTTCCGGCAAGGCCATCAATTTTAAGTTCAACGTTATATTCAACCATCCCGACTTCTTTAATGATTTTTTCATCAAAACTACGTAAATCATCTTCATTAAAAGCATTCGAAAGGCTCATCATAGGTACATCATGAGTAACTTTTTCGAATTTGTCTAAAATCTTACTTCCGATTCGTTTAGTTGGTGAATTTTCAAAAGCGAATTTTGGATATTCTTCTTCTAAACGAATTAATTCATGAAGTAAGGCATCAAATTCTTGATCTGTTACTAAACTATTATCTAAAACATAGTATTCGTAACTGTATTTTTCAAGTAACTTTGTTAATTCCTTAATTCTTTTTAATGCATCCATCAAATCACCACTCTTATTATAACATATTAATCCTTAATTTTTAGAGATTGCGCTATGGTCTTTAAGTAACTTTTTAATCCCATGAGGATGGGCAAAAGCAATAATACAATTATCCCCTGTAACACTAATAACTATTCCTTGTCCAAACTTAGTATGCGTTACTTTATCACCTTTATTTAAATCGTTCTTCTGATAGTTATTTAAGTTATTTCGTTTAACTTTATTTAATTTTTTTTGACTTAAATAACCAGTTTGTTGGTATGGCTTACTAATATATTCAGAATAACCTTTAGAATTAACTAGTTCAGCCTTAATTTCCTTTATAAAACAACTATCTTGGTTTTGATTAGTTTCTCCATATGTTTGTCTAACATTAGCGTTAGTTAAGAAGAGTAATTCTCTAGCACGGGTTACCCCAACATACATTAGTCTTCTTTCTTCTTCAAAGTCTTTTTGACTATTCATACTTCTCCCAAGCGGGAATAATCCCATTTCTAAAGAAACTATAAAAACCACTCTAAATTCTAACCCTTTAGCGGCATGAAGGGTCATTAAAGTTACGCCATCAATAATCTCTTTTTTACCTTCTTCACTCTTTAAAGTAATGTCTTCTAAAAGATATACCAGCATCTCTTCTTTTGTTAAATTATCATATATTAGTTCATTTTCGCTTAAAATTGTTTTAAATTCTAATATATTCTCGTATCTTACATCGCCTTTTTCATCGTTTTCTAATGATATTAGATACCCAGATTTATCTAAAATGTAATCAACATAATCATTAAATGATAACTTTTCAAGTTGTTCTTTGAAATCAATAAGCATCATTTTAAAAGCTTGAAGTTTTACAACAACACTCTTACCTAATACTTCGTTAGCACGATCAATTGCCTCTGACATTGTTAAACCATTTTCTGCGGCAAAATTAAATAGTTTCTCTAAAGTAACTCCTCCAATCCCTCTTTTAGGAGATGAAATTACTCTTGTAAAACTATAAGCATCATCAAAATTAACAATTAATCTTAAATAAGCGGTGAAATCTTTAATTTCTTTTCTTTTAAAGAAACTTGTATTCCCATAAATCTGATAGGGAATTTGTTTTTGCATAAAAACTTCTTCAAATTGTCTAGAAGTACTATTTGCACGGTATAAAATTGCAAAATCATTATATTTATACCCTTTTCTAACTAGCTCTAAAATCTTTAAAGCAACAAATTCTACTTCATCACGAGCGGTAACTCCTTTAAAATGAGTGATTTGTTCACCCTTTCCTAGATTAGAATGCAGTTTTTTTGGAACTCTTTTAGAGTTGTTTTTAATTATTTGGTTAGCCGCTTCTAAAATAGTATTTGTAGAGCGGTAATTTTCTTCTAATAAAACTAAGTGGTAATTTGGGTAATCTCTTTTAAATTTATTAATATTTTCAATATTTGCACCTCTAAAGGCATAAATACTTTGATCTTCATCCCCAACAATAAATAAATTTTTATTTTTATTAACTAATAAACTAATTAGTTTATATTGAACATTATTTGTATCTTGGAATTCATCTACTAAAATATATTGAAATTTATTATTGTAATCTTCTCTTAATTCTTTGTTTTTCTCTAATAACTCAATTGTTAAGGTTAATAAATCTTCAAAATCTAAAAGATTATTATTAAATAGTGTTTCTTGATATCTTTTAAAGACTAATTTAACAACATTTTTATAAGGTTCTTCAATATCTTCTAATAAAGTATAATCAAATTTTAATTTTTGAACAATACTTTTAACAATTTTAGGAACATACATTTTTAAATCATAGTTAGCTTTCTTTAGAATGCTTTTAACAAGTTGTTTAGCGTCATCGTCATCAATAATTTGAAAATTAGTCTTATAACCTAAAAAATCAATATGTTCTCTTAAAATTTTAGAACACATTGAATGAAAAGTACTAATCCACATTTGAGATGTATTAATCCCAGTGATCTTATGAACACGTTGTTTCATTTCATTAGCTGCTTTATTCGTAAAAGTAATTGCTAAAATGTTAGCATAATGGACTTTTTTCTCAAATATTAAATAAGCAATTCTTGTAGTAAGAACGCTTGTTTTCCCGCTACCTGCGCCGGCAATTGCCATTACAGGACCTTCTGTAGAAAGGACTGCTTCTTTTTGCTTTTCATTTAAATTTTCTAGTAAATCAATCATCAAATCACCTACTTAAATTATATCAAAAAAAGCACTAAAAAGATAGTGCATACTGTTCAATTTTCTTAAATATTAAACTGATATTTCTTTAAATCCACTCGCTTGTTAATTACCTCAATCCCCTCATCAGCAAGAAGTGAACCTTGGATAAATCCCGCTTCTCCACTTAAGGAAATAACCCCCTTAGCGTTAATTACTCGGTGCCATGGCAGTTGATATTTTTTACTCATTGAGTGTAAAATATAGCTTACTTGTCTAGCCCCTCTAGGGAAAGAGGCATACGCCGCTATTTGTCCATAAGTCATTACTTTACCCTGTGGAATCATTTTTATAATTTCAATTACTTCTTCAGTAAACTTAGTCATTATTATCACCTAACCTTATTATCTTAAAAAAAGGTAAGAAAAAAAGCCGTTATAAACGACTTAATTTACTAATTAGTTACAAATTAGATAGAAACGATATTAGCTGCTTGAGGACCTTTGTCTCCATCAACTACGTCAAATTCTACTCTTTCGCCTTCTTCTAATGATTTGAAACCATCTTTTTGAATTTGAGAATAATGAGCAAAAATGTCATTTCCTTCGTCTGTAGTAATAAATCCGTATCCTTTTTCAGAATTAAACCATTTTACTTTTCCAGTCATGTTTGTTACCTCCATATTTTAATCCTAATACTACAAATACTGCTTTATAAAATATTCAAGTAACTGGTGTTAGTTTTTATTTATAATACATTATTTTTTTGTTTAGGTCTATTCTATAATACAACAAATCTCCATAAATGCAAGAGAAAAGAAACAATATTATTGAAAATCAGTTACTTTTTTTCTTAAATGAAGATCTTAATGAGACAATTCGGTTAAATACTAACTTCTCTTTTGTTGAATCTTTATCAACGTTGTAATAACCATTTCTTGTGAATTGGAAACGGTCTTCAATCACTGGGTCCATTCCTTCTTCAACATAACCATGTTTAATAATTAATGAATAAGGGTTAACTTTTTCAATAAAAGGAACATCCTTATCTGAAAAATCTAAAATTAAATCTTCAAATAATCTAAATTCTGCTTTTTTATTATGTGATGCATCAACAAAATGGATATTTCCATTAGGTTTACGGTCTTTAAAGCCACTTCCTGATTTAGTTAAAGGGTCATATGTACAGTGAACTTCAATAATGTTTCCGTCATCATCTTTAACGATCCTGTTTGCTTTCACAAAATAAGCATGCATTAGTCTTACTTCAATCCCTAAAGCTAGTCTTTTCCATTTTTTATTTGGCTTTACTTCAATAAAATCTTCTTTTTCAATATAAACATATTTGCTAAACGGGATTTTTCTTATCCCTAATTCTTCATTTTCACGATTATTTTCTGCTTCTAAATATTCAACTTTATCTTCTGGATAGTTATCTATCACTAATTTTAACGGTTCTAAGACAGCATTTGTTCTTGGAGCAGTAGTTTTCAAGTGATCTCTTACAAATTGATATAACATATCAATTTCCGTCGCTCCTTGTGTTTTAGGAAGTCCTAAAGCGTTAATAAAGTCATGAATCGCAATCGGGGGGATTCCTCTTCTTCTAAGGCCACTTAAAGTGATTAAACGAGGATCATCCCATCCCATTACTAGTTTGCTTTCTACTAAGGCTTTTAAGTTTCTTTTCCCAGTAACTTTATTAGCCATGATTAGTTTCCCAAATTCAATTTGGCGAGGAACATTTTCCATTTCACAATGTTTTACTACCCAGTCATATAACGGGCGATGATCTTCAAATTCTAAACTACATAAACTATGGGTAATTCCTTCAATCGCATCTTCTAAAGGATGCGCATAATCGTACATTGGATAAATACACCATTTATCCAATGTATTATGATGGTATGCTCGTTGAATTCTATACAAAATCGGGTCACGCATATTCATATTTGGACTAGCCATATCGATTTTAGCGCGTAAAACCTTACTGTAGTCAGGATAAACTCCGTTTTTCATATTAATAAATAATTCTAAATTTTCTTCAATTGATCTATTTTTATAAGGACTATCTTTTCCTGGCGTTGTTAAATCTCCCCGGTATTCTCTAATTTCATCAGCGCTTAAATCATCAACGTAAGCTTTTCCTCTTTTTATTAAAAGTAATGCTCGTTCATACATTTCATCAAAATAATCACTTGCGAAATATAAGTTTTCCCATTTACAACCAAGCCAAGCAATATCTTCTTTAATTCCTTCAACAAAAGAAATATCTTCTTTTACTGGATTTGTATCATCAAAACGTAAATTAAAATACCCGCCATGGAGTTTTGCCATAGAGTAGTTTGTAATAATGGCGCGAGCGTGTCCTAAATGTAATAATCCACTAGGTTCTGGCGGAAAACGTGTAATAGCGCGCTTATGTTTTCCTGATTTAATGTCTTCTTCAATAATTGTATTTATAAAATGACTTACTTCCATTTTTTCACCCTTTTCTTAATCTTTTTTATAGTTATTAACAACGATATCTTTCGGGTTTCTGCTGGACTTTCATAAAAACCACCTCTTTATCCATGTGATATTTTATAATATATATCCCTATTATACAATAAAAAAACGAGAAATTAGCCATTTCTCGTTTTTTATTAAGTTCTTTTACATTAAATTTTATTGTCCGCCATCATATAATGCCTCAAATTGATCATAGACATCATCTGGTATTAAATCATTAAAGGTATTTAAGAACGCTTCTTGAGCATCACTATCCATATCTTCAAAATCATCAAATAAATCAGTAATATCATCTGGACTAATTGGATCACTATTAACTAAAGCTTCTTGTAAATCAACTACTCCGTTATAAACATCTTGTTCTGGTCCTGGATTATTAATATCAAGTTCATCTTCTAAATCACTTAATAAATCAGGATCAACAAAGGCATCATTTAAAGCCCCTGTGAAAGCATCTAAAGCAGCAGCAAGAGTTGCATCTGCTGGTTCTACATCTAGTTCAATATAATGTTGATGTAAATGAATTCCTGTTACTTCAACTACGCCATCTTGTGAACCTTGTTGCATTAATCCAGCTAAACGTTCTGTCGTAATTTTCAAGACAACATCGCCATTAATTTCTACAAATTCACCAAATTCAACATCACCTAATTCTAAAAACATTTGGTTAAAGGCTTCTAAGTTGTCAATACTTAAGAAATCTCCATCCGCCTCCCCTGCATCTTCTCCAAATGTAATATTAGTAAACTCAAAGACAAGTTCAGTGTCGCTAGTTGAAACATTAGCTGCGGTTATTTTTAATACCGAATCAATTCCCGCGATTTTAAATAGTGCATAAATATAGATATCATCAGGATTTAATTCGAACCAAATTGCTTTTAATCCTAATTCAATTACTTCTATTTCCCCATCATCGTTTGTGTATTCATAAGTTTTTCTTGTATCCGAAAAACCGTCGGCATTATAATAAATTAATTTGTTAAATGTTTCCTCATAAATCTTAAAGCCACTCCCTACAAGGGCACTATTAAAAACATATTCCGTAAACATATCTGCTAAATAACTATCCGCATCAAATGAATCAGGGTTAAAATCACCAATAACTTCTTCCCCTTCAACAAGTGTTATAAAATGAAAATCTTCGTAATAAAACGGCATATTTGTTTCATCATTTCTGAATTTAGCTATACCCGCTGTTAAAACGAATTCTTTATCTAATAATTTAAATTCAACTAAGCCATTATCGTAAATAATTGATAAAACTTCTTGTGCCAAAACAGAACCAGTTGAATCACCTGTTCCTTCAGTATCACCAAAATTATCTAAAATATCATCTTTTACTAACGTTAATGACATATCTTCAATATTTAAATCACCAATTGGTAAAATGTTAGCTGAATCATTTAAATCGATTGCGTCTGTGCTTTCGTCGATTTTTACTAATAATTTTGTAATTATTGACATCGGTAACGGTAAATTACCAACGTCAATTTTATCAAACGTAAGTTCATAACGATCTTCATAATCGTGGAAATTAAAATAAACTCTTAAAATAGTATCATAAGTAAATCCATCATTTACGCCAAGTTCTATATATAAATTAACAATAAATACATCTTCTTCAAAGTCAACCCAAGCTCCCATTACTCTTGTATCTACTAGGGTATTCCCAAGTTCTAATTGCGTAGAATAAACATATTTACAAGCATCTTCAGTACAATCATCTCCTGGTTGATAATTAGGATTAAAATCATCTCCCTTAAAAACTTCATAAATAGCAGTATTGATAATATCTTGATTTAAGTTATATATCATATCAACAGTTACGTCATTTTCAACATCTTTAATCGCTGAATCTAACTCTGCATACATCATTCTTTTCGCATCCGCATCATCGGTATATAAATAAACTGGCATATTTTCTGCCCCCGATCCATCATACATGACAGCAAGGCCTAAAGCCGGGATTCCTACGAATGCTAATCCGATAATAAAGATTGAATTAAATAGTTTTTTCATTGTCTTCCTCCAAATAGTCCATATATCCATACCTATACATTTATAATTATATTAAAATATTGTGAATATTTTATGAATAATAGTTTAAACCATTAAATTTATAATTAAAACTACGTTAATTTCATTCTTGATGTTCCATTTAAACTCATATTATCAGTTTTTTTTGTTTTTAAATATTGATAATACCCAGCTATTCCAATCATTGCAGCATTATCAGTACAATATTTAAATTCTGGAACAACTACTTTTATCATTGTTATTCTTTCATTAATTTTCTTTCTCAACCCCTTATTAGCAGCAACTCCCCCAGCAATAATAAACATTTTAGCATCAAATTCCTTGATTGCTTTTAAGCTTTTGCTAACTAATACAGAAGAGACAGTTTCTTGGAAACTTGCACATAAATCGTTAATATTTAATTCTTCATTCCGTTGTTTAAGATTATGAACTAAATTAATAACATGAGATTTAATCCCACTAAAACTAAAATTATAGTTGTCTCCTAAGCTAATGTTCGGCATTTTATAAGTTGGTTTCCCACTTTGTGCTAACTGATCAACTTTTGGTCCACCAGGATATCCTAACCCCACTGTTCTTGCAACTTTATCATAAGCTTCTCCTACAGCATCATCCATTGTTTCACCTAGTTTTACAAAATCATAATGTTCTTTCATTAAAACTAGTTCTGTATGTCCACCACTAACAACTAAACAAATTAGTGGGAAAACTAATTCTTCAGTAATTTCGTTAGCATAAATATGGCCAGCAATATGGTGAACCCCAATGATATCGATATCATTACTAAAAGCAAAAGCTTTTGCGGCGTTTACGCCAACAAGTAAACTTCCAATTAACCCAGGACCTTTAGTTACTGCGACTAAATCAATTTCTGATTTAGAAATATTAGCTTCTTTTAGCGCTTCTTCAAAAACCATAGTAATCCCTTTAACGTGTTCACGACTAGCTATTTCAGGAACTACCCCACCATATTTTTGATGAATATCAATTTGACTTAATACGATATTACTAAGGACTTCTTTTCCGTCTTTAACAAGACTAACGCTTGTTTCATCACAACTGCTTTCAACACTAAGAACTATCATATTTAGCCTCCTATCTTTAAAATCATTAATAAAGCATCTTCATTATTACCATAATATTTTTTTCTTTTATGACTAATTTCAAACCCTAATTTTTGATACATTTTAATTGCTTTTAAATTTTTTTCATTAACTTCTAACGTTAAAAAATCTATTTTTTCATTATTGCAAATTGCCATTATTTTTACCATTAATTTCGTCCCTATTTGATGTCTCTGATAGCCTTTAGAAACAAAGATATTCAATATTTCTGCGTTAGGGATTGTGAGCCTACTACCGACATATCCCACTCTTTTACCTTCTAGAAAAGCAACAAAATATCTTGCCATTTGATTATCAATTATTTCCTTGTATAAAGTTCTCTTTCCTAAGCTTTTTCCAAAGATTTTCATTTCTTCTGAAACTACAAAATCAATATCATTTAATTGCATTTCTTTTATTTCTAATTCCATTAAAACACTTCCTTAATAAATCCTAAAATTATTTTAAGTTTCTTTCAGCTTCAGTCATTCTTAAATAATTTGGATCTAATGCATGAATATCAACAACATCAACTAACAATTTAGAATTTAAGACTTTTTCTAAATTAATTTCTCCATTACTTACAACTTCATACGGTTCATTTAAGTTTTCTAAATAATCATTTAGGTTAGTTAATATTTCTTCGTTTACTAATTTTAAAGTATTTCCATCATTTTTATATATCCCAATAAAAGAATTACTTCTTCTAGCGTCAATTTCTGCGACGATTAGTTTATTTGTATCGCTACTACTTGCCATCATTGCTAGACTACTGATTTTTCTTACTAAAATGTTGTTGTTCCAGCCAAACATTTTTGCAACAACAACTCCGATTCTTAACCCTGTATAACTTCCTGGACCAATTCCAATAATAATTTCATCTAAATCAGCAACTTTTAAATTATTCATTTCAAAAATCCGCTCTATTTCAATCATTAATTTAGTAGAGTGATCATTTTGGCCCGCTTGATAATATTTTCCTAAACATTTTAAATCAGCAAATACGGCGACATATAAATATTTAGTAGCTGAATCAATTACTAATCTTTTTAACGATTTCTTCATATTTACCAGTTCCTTCTATTTTTAATAATCTTTTATTCAGATCAATAATCTTAATTTCAATAACTAGTTTCTCTTTTGGAATACTTTCAATAATGTTTTTATACCATTCAATTACACATATTCCGTTTCCGTAAATATATTCTTCAAGTTCATAATCCATCCCAATTCCTTCTAAACGATAAACATCCATATGGTATAACGGAAGGGGTCCTTCATAAATCTTTAAAATTGTAAAGGTTGGGGAATTAATCACATCACTTATTCCTATCTTAGCCCCAAAAAACTTAGTAAAGGTAGTTTTCCCAGCTCCTAAATCACCTTCTAAGCATAATAAAAAACCAGGAAAAACTTCTTTTCCTATTTTTTCAGCAAAACTTTGCATTTCTTTTAAGTTATTTATGATAATTTCTTTATTCATTGTATCACCTATATAATTTATTTAATTATAGGCAAATTATATCATACAATTATCAATAATATATATATAATATCTTAGATATGATATAATTTAATAAAAGGAGTAGTGATTTTATGGATTTAATTCTTTATAACCCATTATCTAAAAACAATAAATCAAATGTCCAAACAAATAAATTAGTTCGCCAATATAAAAAAAATAGAACCCCTTTTCGTTTAAAGAGCATTTTAAAAGTCGACGATATTACCAAGTATTTAGAGCATAAAAAAGAAATTGATAAAGTTATCTTACTTGGTGGAGATGGGACAATTAATCGTTTCGTGAACGATATCGTTAATTATAATATTACCCAAGATATCATTTTGAAACCAAATGGTTCAGGGAATGATTTTTTAAGAAGTTTAAAACTAATGGAGGAAAAACCACAATATATTATGGAATCAATTTATGATACTGGTTTTAAAACATATTTTATTAACGGAACGGGAATGGGTGTAGATGGTTTCGTTGGTTACTTAATCGATAAAAACATTAACAAAGGTATTTTCGGCTATTTTAAAGCAACTATCAAAGCTTTATTAACCTATATTCCTGAACCATTAACAGTAACAATTGATGGTGAAACTCATCATTTTGAAAAAGCATATTTAATAACCATGAATAATGGTCGTTATTTTGGGGGTGGTATGAAAATTGCTCCAAACGGGAATATTAATGATGAATATTTAGATGTAGTTGTTGCGCATAGCGCCAACAAACTTCAATTAATCTTTATTTTTCTAACTATTTATTTAGGAAAACATCCAAAATTTAAAAAATATGTCTTTTATAAACGGGGGAAACACATTAAAGCAGAATTTACTTCACCGCAAATTACCCAAGCTGATGGTGAAAATTACTATGATATTACATCAATTGAGGCAAAAAGTACTAATAAACCGATTCATTTTAAATCTTTCAAGTAAAAAGGAGCTAATTTTTAGCTCCTTTATTCTATAATTTTAGTAAATCCTAGTTTTCCATTTAATTTTGTTTCAACAAACCCCATTTTCTTTAAATAATTGATATGATCTCTATTTTCTGTGAAAACAACAAACCGGTTATAACCTTTACTTAAAAAATATGCTTTTTGTTTCCCAAATACAAAAGAACCAATTTTAAAATCTCTAAATAATGGAATTACATAATCAAAAACAATTTCTAAAGAATGGTTATCATACTCATTACAAACAAAAATTCCTGCAGGATTCATATTTCTTAATAAATATAGTTTAATTTTTGATTTGCTAATGTCTAATTTAGAAATATCTAAATACTTACTAATATCTTTTTTATAAAAATCTAGAAAATAATTTAAATATTCAGTATCTCCTTCGATTGGCATAATTCTTAAATATTCTTTTGATAAATACATTTTGTATAAGTAGTAAACATCTATAGCAACAATCCCTAAATTCATTAATCCAGTTGGCATAGAGCCTATCATAAACCCATACGCACCAAATAATAAAGCCCCAAACAAATTAATCCATCTTAATTTTTTAATTGAACTCATCAGTAAAGAAACTAACACAATTAAACTTGCAATATACCCAATCCATTCTAATAATACTTGATTCATAACGATACCTCCAATCACATTCTTATGTATTATATGTGTTACTGTCTAAAAACACAAGAAAGATGTTATATAATTTTAGTTTTCTTTTTAAAAGGTTTTAATTCAGTAATTAAAATCCCACTAATAATCAAAAAACCGCCAACTGCAATTTGAATTGTAATAATTTCACCAATAATTAAATATGATCCAACTACAGCAAAAACAGCTTCCATCGCAACAATCAAACTAATTCTTGTAGGTAAACTAACCTTTAAGGCATAACTTTGAACTAAAAAGCCAAAAGCAGTATTAAAAATTCCTAAAATCAATAATGGCCATAAATTAAAAATTGTAATTTGTGGTAAAGTATCAAACATCATCATAAAAACTAAGGAAAGGACAAAAGATGTATAAATGTTAATGATGACAAAAATAGCTGGATCAAAATTAAACTTCTTTTGAAAATAACTAGCTGACACAACATGAAAAGCAACCATAATTGCACAAATAAAAGTGTAAAAATCACCAATATTTATTTCCTTAAACCCACTCCTATCAAAACTTAATAAAAACATTCCAAAGATTGCTACAACAACACTAATAACATTATAAATATCAACCTTCTTTTTAAAAAACAGATAGTACAAAAACGGGACAAAAACAATATTTAACTGCGTAATAAATCCGTTTTTAGATGGCGTAGTGAAGACATTCCCCAGTGTTTGAAAGAAGAAGCCGAAATACAAAAACACACCGGTAATAATTCCGTATTTTAAAAGTTTTTTATTAATCTTAGAAAGCCGTTTATAGTAGACAATTGACAAGATAATACTAGCTGTTAAAAAGCGGCCAACCATAATTGTATTAGCTCCATAACCCATATTTACTGCAATTTTAGTAATCGGAAAACCTAACCCCCAAATTACCGTGACTACAACTAGTAATAACTCTGCATATAATACTTTTTTATTAGTCATTTTATCTACCTCGATTAAACTATCCTATGATTAAAAAAGTAATTCAATCAAGAATTACTTTTTTAATTTATTTTAAGCGCTTTTTTAACTCTTTTGTTAATTCCTCATATCCTGGTTTTTCAAGTAAAGCAAACATATTCTTTTTATAATCCTCAACCCCCGGTTGATTAAATGGATTAACTCCTAAAACATATCCACTAACAGCACATGCTTTTTCAAAGAAATAAACTAAATATCCAAAACTATACGGACTGATTTCTGGAATATTTAAAATTACATTTGGTACTCCCCCATCAGTATGCGCAAGTAATGTTCCTAAAAAAGCTTTTTTATTAACATATTCAACCGTCTTATCAGTTAAATAATTTAGCCCATCTAGATTAAGCTTATCTTTTTTAATGATGGCTTCTCTACGCGCTTTCCCAACATTTAGTACTGTCTCAAACAAATGTCTTTCTCCATCTTGAATGTATTGCCCTAAACTATGTAAATCTGTTGAGAATGATGCTCCAGCAGGAAACAATCCTTTATGTTCTTTTCCTTCACTTTCACCAAATAACTGTTTCCACCATTCACCTAAATAAAATAATGATGGTTCATAATTAATTAGCATTTCTATTTTTTTACCATTTCGGTATAAAAGGTTTCTTATAGCTACATATTTATAAGCTTCATTGTCTTTAGAATAAACTGCATATTCATTATAGGCATCTTTTGCTCCTTGCATTATCTCATCAATATTAATCCCAGCTGCAGCAATCGGTAATAACCCCACAGCCGTTAAAACACTATATCTTCCCCCAATATCATCAGGAACAACAAAAGTTGTATACTTTTCTTGGTTAGCTAAAGTTCTTAATGCCCCTTTTGCTATATCAGTTGTTGCGTAAATCCGTGTTCTCGCTTCTTTTTCGCCATATTTATTATTTAGCATTTCCTTAAACACTCTAAAAGCAATTGCTGGTTCTGTTGTTGTTCCAGATTTACTAATAACATTGATTGAAAAATCTAAACCATCAAGATAATCAACTAAATCCTCAATATAAGTACTTGAAATATGGTTTCCAACAAAAATAACCTCAAGTTCTTTCTTTTTATCAAAATATTTGCTTAACATTTCAATTGCTGCTTTAGACCCTAAATAAGATCCCCCGATTCCAATTACTAATAAGACATCCGAGTTCATTCTAATTTTTTCTGCAGAAGCTTTAATTAATGCAAATTCCTCTTTATTATAATTATTAGGTAATTCAACCCAACCTAAAAAGTCGTTTCCTAGTCCTGTCTTATTATGCAAAGTATAATGAGCATCTTTAATCTCTTTTTGAATTAAATCAAAATCGTCTTCATTCATGAAACTAAGCGCTTTTCCATAATCTAAACCTAAATATTTATCCATAAAATAACCTCCTTCATTACTCCTAAAATATTACCATAAAACCTGTCTTATGTACATAAAAATAGCATTAAGAAAATAAAAAACGATGATTACTCATCGTTTTTTAAATTATAGTTTTTTATCCATATACTAAGTTTTTCTCTCAAAGGATTGAACCCTGCTTTTAATTCAATGTTATATCTCTTTTTTCTTTTATGTAATGCCTTGTAACTTAAGCTTAAGCGATTGTTAGCAACGTTTAAGACTTTCAAATCAATAACATCTCCTATATTTACGTAGTCTTCTATACCACGTACAAAACCGTCACTGAATTCAGATATATGAATTAATCCTACATAATCCTTATCCACCTTTACAAATGCACCATACGGCTTTATCGCAGTAATCTCTCCTTTAATAATGCTCCCTTGCTTCATTATTAAAACACCTCATTTTCGATTACTCGTAAATAGTATAACAAAGATTACTTTAACTTTAAAGGAATTAAATAAAAAAGAAAACCATTTAAATGATTTTCTTTAGTTATTAACGGCTATTTTAAAAGGTTTCCCTTAAATATTTTCTACACCAATAATCCCTGGTACCTCTTCTAATAAGATAGCTTCGATCCCATCTTTCAAAGTAGAATCCAAAGCGCTACACCCGACACACGCTCCAAGCATTTCAACGTATACTATCCCATCTCGAAAGCCAATATATCTAACATCTCCACCATCACGTTGAAGATATGGTCTAACTTTATGTAAAATTTCTTTAATTTGTTTTTCTATTGTATCTGTATCCATTATTTTCACCTCAGATTTATAATTCATCTATATTATACATCACCAAATCTAAAAGCATCTCTAAAATGCTAAAAAAAAATAAGGATTACTCCTTATTTATTCTTTTTAAAACGAAATATGGTGCATTTGGAGTACAAGACTCAATTAAATAATCAGGGATAGTTTCATAATTTTTTTCACTAAACCCTTTAAAGCGAAGCATATCTGCACTAAAATCACCAACAATATATAAATATTTATCTAAATACCCAACATATCGGTCATTAAAAACTTTTATTTCTAAAGCTTCCTTATAATCTTTTATTACTTCAAAATTTCCATGATCTGTTTCTATCATGATTTTTTAACCTCCTCTAAATATTTCCTTCTATATTCTTTTACTTCATCTTTTTTTAGCCAAACCAAAACTGTAAAACCAATCACAACTATTATATAAAATATTACAGCTAAATAAAATACATATAACTGATCAATTTCAAACAAGAATCCCCCAACAACGAATCCAGCAGTCATCCCAACCCCAACAATACTTTGTCTAACTCCAACTAATATTCCTTGGGAAATGGCTTTGTTTTGTGACATAACACTAATCGCTGTTGGTTCATAAACAGCTAAGATAACTGTATATCCTAGGAAAAACGTATATAATCCCACCATTAAATTACTTGTCTGAAATGAGAAATATAAAAAGATTGGCGCTAAAATAAACTGAATTTGTAGAAATCTAAAGTTATGATATCGCTTCAAAAAGAAAGGAGCAATAAAAATATTTGATAATAAACTAACAATTCCTACTATAAAAATCAAGATTCCTAGTTGAACAACACTATAATTTTGATTAATAACATAATAATCTAAAAACCTTCTAACGTTATTATGCGAAAAACTAATAAAAAACGTTAGGGTAATTGTAAATATTGGAACCCATGGTAATTTAAATGATTGTTTTACACTATGGATGAATTTATTTGATGTTAAAATACTACTATAATCATGTAAATTAGTTTTCCCAAAAAAGATATACAATGATGCACTAATTAATAATACTCCCTGAATAATAAAGACATGATTAAAATGTGGTTCAACAAGTTTAGTTAAATATCCCCCCGCTAAATAAGCAAATGCTGCCCCAACTAAAAACATAGAAACGGCATAACTAAGAGTTTTATCTCGGTCTTCTTCGTTTTCATATGTAACATTAATATAGGAATATATATTAACTAAAACCCCCGCAATAAAGACTCCACTAACAAGTGAAGCTACTAATAATAAATATTTATCAGTAAAAAGCCCAAACATTATTTGGCCAATAGCATATCCAAAAAATAAAACAGCTAAAACTTTATTACGATCTAAAATATCACCAACAGCTCCCCATAAAATAGCAAAAAGCGCCAGACCAATACCTCCACTAGCTAAATAAAATCCAACAAATCTTCCAGTAATATTAAGAGAGTTAGTATATATTGGAATAGCTGGATTACCAATATTAAAAAGAATTCCAAATAATAGAGAAATAAATAATAAATATTTTGTTTCTTTTGTTAAATTTTTCATTAAATATTAATACTTATAGTCGTCTTCATTATAAGCATATTCATCTTCTTCGGCTTCTTCTTGTTCAATTGTTTCTGCTTTTGCGATTTCTACTTCCTTAACTGGCAAGATAATCGCTAATACAAAATAGACAATAACTGGAAACCCAGCCCCAGTTAAAGCTAAAATGACAAAAATAATTCTGATAATGTTTACATCAATATCAAAATATTCGCCAATTCCCCCACTTACTCCAAAGAAAACTTTATTTTCATTCACTCTATATAATCTTTTTTTTACATCCATATACTTCACCTCTGTTACTTATAAACAATAACTCTATTTATCTAATAAAACAATACTTTCAGCAACAATTGCTTCTTTCCTACCAACAATTCCCACTTTTTCACTTGTTGTAGCTTTAACACTAACTTGATTTATATCTATTTCTAATAAAGCGGCAATATTTTCACGCATCTCATCAATATAACTTCTTAACTTTGGCTCTTCTAAAAAAACTGTAGAATCAAGATTAATTACTTTATAGCCCTTTTCTTTAACTAATGACATTACCCGCTTTACAAGAATTCCTGAACTAATTCCTTTAAACTCATCTGATGTGTCCGGAAATAATTTTCCTAAATCTCCTAAAGCTAATGCTCCAATCAAAGATTCACAAACAGTATGAAGTAAACAGTCTCCATCACTATGAGCAACACTTCCTATTGAAGAAGGAATCAAAACTCCACCAATAATTAATTTGTAACCTTTTTCTAAACGATGGATGTCTGTGCTCTTTCCAATTCTCACTTTAAAATTACCTCAAGGAGATCAATATCATCAATTGTTGTTAATTTAACATTACGATAATCTCCTTCAACAACAAAGGCAGTAATTCCAAGATATCTTTCAATTAGGACAGTATCATCAGTTCCAAAATAAGTATCGTCAAATGCCAATTGGTGTGCTTTTATCAAAATGTCCTTTTTGAAGCCTTGTGGCGTCTGAGTGATGATAAGAGAGTTTCTGTCGAGTGTTCTAACTACGCGGTTTCCGTCCACTTCTTGGATAGTTTCCTTAACTTTAACACCTAAAGTAATCGAAGAATATTCCTCTAAATTATGAACAATATCATCAACATAGTCTTTTAAGATAAAAGGACGTGCTCCATCATGAACTAGAACATAGTCATTAGTGGCTATTTTTAGGGCATTATAGACACTGTCTTGACGATGTAAACCACCAATAATTACCTTAATAAACTCACTACTATACATTTCGTCTAAAGCCTGAAAATTGCGCTTAGAAACAACTAAAATTACTTCTGAACAATTATCATCTTTTTCGAAGAATTTTATGCTGTAGTCAACAACACATCTTCCATTAATTTGAATCAAGATTTTATTGGTATTTAATCCCGTTCTTAATCCACTTCCAGCAGCTAAAATTATTGCAGAATATTTCATAAATATTTTTCCTCCTAATTATTTATAATGTATGTAGAAAATTGAAAATAAATTTTGAAAAATCACTAAAGATTTCAATGTAAAAAAAACAAATATTTTTTTGTAAAATGGTTCAAATTTCAAATGTGAATACGTTTAATTTTTCCAGCAAATATTTATGTTTTTTTTAACTCCTTTTTTTTCATTTCTAAAAATTTAAGACGTTTAAATATACTCACAAATGTACTCAGATAATTATCTATTTTAAAGAAGAAGTTATCCACATTAATATTCACAATGATTCATTTGAATATGATTAGGAACATTAGTGAAATTTTTCTAATTAAAAATGTAGTACAAATTCAAATAATATTTATGTTTATTTTTGATGTCGTGATTTGTTATAGTAATAATAATTATCGTCAAAAGAATCCTTTAGCGTTACTTTAAGTGCTTCCATAGCTTCATAAATAATTGTATCAGCATTTTCCCCTTCATTGTTGAACTCTGAGATTCCAATATTTGGGAATAAAGTTTGAGTTATTCCACCAAATACCATTGTCAAATTAAATAGATCTCCACCATGTTGTAATGCACGATCGATTAATTCTACCTTTCTTTCGTCCTTAACAATTAATGCAAAATTTATCCCTCCTACGCGATATAAACTATGATTATCTTTAATGAAATTGTAGCGGAGTTTTTTCATGTATTCTCCCATCATTAAATCACCTACATCACGACCATATTTTTCATTAATTTTTGGAACGTTAGATAGTCTTATTATTAAGATAGTAAATAGTGTTTTAGCATGGACTAAGTCTTGTACTTCTTGATACATATTTTTATATGATTGTAATGAATTCAATACATCAATTTCACTCTCTGGATACTCTCTAATATCTAATGGTTTTACAATTGAAATTATCGATGTTTTTTTATCTAAAAATATTTTTCTTCCAACCTCTTTTATCCATAAAAGTTCATCGTCTTTAATAACCCGATATGTTGTCGAATAAATCGGCTTTTTTTTCGTTATTTTTTCTAAGGTGTTTTTATAAACTACTAAGTCATCTTTATAAATTATTTCATTCAATTTTTCTTCCGAAAAAACGTTGTTTTTTAAACCAAAATACTCAATAAATTTGTCAGTTCCGAAGAAATCTTCACCTTCATCCTTAAAACAGAGCCCATCATTCAAGATTTCGATAGTGGAAATAAACCTTTTTCTTAAAAGTTCTAGATCATCATTCAAGGCTAACATTTCTTTCTCTAGCTTCATAAAATCTGCTTGAGTTATATCTTTCTTAAAAACACTAATAATAATCTTAAACATCAAAATGATGATCATAAAACCAATTAAGGAATAAGTATAGTATTTAAAATTGAGAGTATCGGTTAATCCATAAAAATAATAGTAAGCAAAGCCTATTGCATAAGCAAAAGTGACTATATAACTATAGTCAGCTTTATTTTTATTTCCATATTTTAATATTAAGTTAAATCCGGTCCATACTACAAGTAATACAATAACAACATATAAATCCATCTAGATCACCTTTGTTTTTATTTATCGATAGAACCTTTTATATATGAATTTGGATAATAATAAGTAAGGTAAAGCCCTAAAATAGCTAAATAATAACTTAATGACGAATAACTTCTTGTCAATGAAATACTTAGAATTGCTATAATAAAGAAGATCATTCCCCAAATAAACGTTAATCCTCCACACATTGAAATAAATAATTTAGTTCTTGTGTAATCTGCACGATAATCATGACGCATATAGCTAAAAGCTACCGGTTTACTCATAAGCCAAGTACTAAGCCAATATATAGTAAAGAATAATAATGTATAAGTGCTATCTTTGTAAGTATTAACTTCTGGGATAAAGATACTTAATCCCAAAATAACTAAATATAATCCTACAATTAGGTATTCAAATAAGGTTATAACTTGATATATCCGGTATTTCCAATAAATAATCCCTGAAAGCACTACAATTGTCACAGGGGCTACAATTAAATAATTATGATAATTAGCTAATAAATTAGATAATATTAATGTCATAATAATCGCTAACATAAACTTTAAGCCATGCTTACCTTGAACAAATTTATATCGTGATGAACTCTCAATTTCGATTCCCATATCAAATGCTTCAATCACTTCTTCTAAGAATTCCCGATCACCAACATATTCTAATATGCCCTTATCCAAGACCTTTTCCAGTGTTGTATTCCCAACACTTAAGTCATATAAACATTCATTAGTTGCGATAATAATAATATCAGAAATATCAGTAACCCCTTTAAAAACCCGATGATGTTTTGCTTTTGTTCTTATGTAATATGAATCTTTCCCAACAAAGAACTGGATGTTCTTTTCTTGTTTCCCTAGTGAATTAGGGATAAATTGATGACCAATAATCGTGATTAGCTCATCATGGGTAATAAAATAATCTTCTTCATCACCATGATAAATTAAATCATCAATAATGTCTCCATATTCAACACCAGTTTGAACAATTCCTGAAATTCCAGCTTCAGGTTTGACCCAAGCTCCAATGAAGTAACTATTGGTAAATGGGTTAGTTGCGCTATAATCATCAATCTTAAATAAGTCATTAATAGTTTTGTTTCGCCAGTATTCCTTACTCGCAGTTCCTCCAAAATATTCTCTTTTTTGGCCAATTTTACTAACTGTAATATTATCAATAATATCTGGAAAATATTTAGCTACTTGATCGATAACTTGATTTAATTTTTGTTTTCTTGGTGTATCCTCATCATCAATAAACTCTACTAAAATAGCTCCTAGCCCTTTTTTACAGCTTGTTTTATCTATTTCAC
>CAYZEW010000010.1:0-26002 GCA_964477825.1 uncultured Candidatus Izemoplasmatales bacterium
CCTAACTGGATATCCTAAAGCTTGATATACTGCCCCTAAAATAATATGAAATCCAACAAAAATATATCCAATTGAAATTATTTTAAAAGTATCTGATCCATAGTTTATAAAAAACAAATCATTTGTTTCACTAAATAGATCAAAAATAGCTTTTGATAGAAATTGAACAAACAAAAATCCTAGCGTGAAATAAACAACTACTATTTGTGTAGAAAAAACAATAGCTTCTTTTAATCTTGCATATTTTTTTGCACCATAGTTAAATCCAACAATTGGTACTAAACCTTGAACAACCCCATAGCCTGGCATAAAAATAAAGAAGAAGACTCTATTAATTACTCCATATATTGATATATATATTGCTGGATCATTCGGAGAATACTTATTAATTAGTTGATAAATAACAATTGCTAAGACTGCCCAAATAGTATTTCTTATAAAAGAAGGTCCGCCAACAACTAAAATTTCTTTTACTGTTGCTATATGAATATCAAACCAATGTTTTAAGTTAATAATTAATTCTGATTTTTTTGATAACGCCACTGAAAATATATATGTAAAACTAATAACTTGTGATATTACAGTAGCTATTGCTGCTCCAGAAACACCTAACCCTAATCCTGGAATAATTATTCCAAAAAGACTAATTTCTTTAAAAATAAAAAACGGATCTAATATTATATTTAATCCAGCTCCAAGCATCATTGATATCATTGCTATTTTAGCTTTTCCTTCTGCTCTTACTAAATTATTAAGCACCATTTGTAAAGACATTGGGATAACGCCTATTAAAATAATCCTTAAATATTCTTTAGCATATCCTATATTTGATGATGTAGCACCAAATATTATTAACAATTTATTTAAAAATAATAATCCAAAAATAGTAATAATCGCAGCTAAAACAAAATCCATTCTCAAAGCTGTATTAGCTACATATTCCATTGTTTCTCTATCGCCACGGCCAAAAGCTCTTGAAAAAACAGAAGCTCCTCCCACCCCTATCATAAGCGCGAAAGCAACAATAATCATATGAATTGGAAATGCAATAGCTAATGCGCCAATGGCGATTTCTCCTGATCCTAAGGCAACAAATAAAGTATCAACAAAATTATATAGCGCATTTACCATCATTCCAAGAATAGCTGGTACACTAAGTCTTATTAATAATCTTTTTACATTATAGTTTCCTAATAGTTTCGCATTCTTAGAATTCATAACCACACATCCATTCCATATTATTATAATATATGGAATAGTTTAATACAAAACAATCTTTTTATCCTATGAAATAAATCTTATTCTTCTTAACTCCTTTTGATATTTACGATAAAACTGAGTAGCCTCTTTATAACGTGATGTATTTATACAAATTTCCATAATATCTTTAATATATTGTTCTAGTCCATAAAAATCTTCTATTTTAATTGAATAAGGAATTGCGATATCTCGTAAATAATCTTTTAAATCTTCTTCTTTCTCAATTAACAAATAATGAAACATTACTTTATGTTTTAATTGGAATCTATCTAGCTTATATGTACTCAATATTTTCTTGATTTCTTCTAACATCCCTAAGTCATTTTCAATTTTACAAATTGAAAATAATAATATCATTTTTTGATAGAAAAAGGCTGAGTTATTCTCGATACTATTTAAAGAAAAAGTTGCTTCTTGATAATTTTTTAGAGAATAGTAAATTTCAGCTTTAATAATATTATAAAAAGCTTTTAAATTTTTATCCATTAGTGATTCTTTAATTAAATTGATCATCGTAAGCGCTTTTTCTGGATTTTCTTTTAATAAATATCTTATTTTCCACAAAACTAACAACATTGCTCTTTTTGTATTATGATATTTATTAAAGATTGTCTGAGCATTTTGATAATCTTCTGATGAACTATTTTTCTTAAGAAGCCGTTGTTTTACCAAATAAGTTGATTCACTAATTAAGGCATTTAAATATTCGTTACTTATTCTTAGTTTGTTCGAAAGCAATAATATTTCTAAGGCTGTCTTATACTTCTCTTTTGCAATAAAATATGCAGATGACAAATATAAGTATATTTTTAATTCAAAATCATTCATATTTGTAACTAAATTTTCTAACATCATTACATATTGATTTTCATCTTCCTTATGAAAATGGATATAATATCCTAATTTTACAATATTAATAACTAAATTATGTTCGATATCTTTAATTTCTAAATAGGTTTTTTCTACTAAACTATCATCTAAATAAAAAATCCCTTTTAATAAATTGTTTAAATACAACTTATCATCCATATTTTTTTGATAAAATGATTTTTCAACATCTAACTTATTCATGATTTCTTTTACATAGTATTTATTTGGAATAATTTGGTTATTTTCAATTTTAGATAGATAACTAATACTACAAATCCCTGAGGATATGAAATCTTGAGTAACATTTAGTTCTTTCCTTTTCTTTTTAATAAAACTGCCAATTTCTTGAAAATCTGATTTGTAATCACTAACTTTAATTCTTTTATTTATTTTATTTCTTAAGCTGTTTATACTCAAAACGACACTCCCTTTCTATAAATATTTTAACGTGTTTCAAATAAGAATAGGGAAGATCATTATTGAAAAAATATTTTAAAAATGAACCTTGTTATTTTTATTATACAAAGTTTTAATAATCGTTCTAATAACATTACAATTATTAATAACAATTTTAAATTGTTAGCTTTCTTTTAGACAAATATGTCATTTCTACTCTTCCATAAAAAAATGAGACCGAAGTCTCATATGTGGGGATATCTACATAGTTCTTTTAGTTTACAATTTTCACAATGAGGATTTCTTGCCGTACAGTGGTATCTTCCAAAAAAGATCATTTGATGATGAGTTTTACTCCATTTATTTTTAGGAATTTTACGCATTAACTTTTCTTCCACTTGATATACTGAATCATTTTGGTATGCAAGCTTCAATCGTTTAGAAACACGGTTTACATGCGTATCAACAGCTATTCTCGGGATATTATACCAAACACTTAAAACAACGTTAGCCGTCTTTCTCCCAACTCCTGGCAATGATTCTAATTCTACTTGACTACTTGGAACCCTCCCGTTAAATTTTTCATTTAAGATTTGGGCCATTTTAATCACATTTTTAGCTTTATTTTTATATAAACCAATTCGCTTTAAATCATTTTGTAAATCAGCCAGATCTGCATTCGCATAATCATCAACAGTTTTATATTTTTTAAAAAGGTTTTTTGTTAAAATATTAACTGATTTATCAGTTGTTTGAGCACTTAACATTACTGCGACAATTAACTCTAAACTATTTGTGTAATCCAATTCGCAATCCGCACTTGGGTACATTTCTTCAAAGACCCTTAATATTTCTTCTACTCTTCCCATAACTTTTTAAGATTGCTCATTGAAGCAGTCTTTTTATATTTCCTTTTACTAGTTTTTTCTTCTTGATTAAGTAAAATTTTATCAATATATGATGTCGTTAATTTACGAAGTTTAACCGCTTGAAATAAAGCATCTTCAATTTCTTTGTAACTATACTTATCATCATTTAACCATTTAGTTACAATTTGAATATCAAGAACACTTAGTGGTTTTTTAAATTCCTCTTCAAATAGTTTAACAATTTTAGCTTCAATTGTTTTATTATCGTTTTCCTCATTGCTATTTCTTTCGTTATTTCCTACAAGTAAGATGCTTTCAATTAAGTAGTCTAAATTAAAACTTTCAGTTTCTTTTCCTTTAGCATTAGTTATTAATTTTATTTGGATAAACCCTTTTTCCATTAAGGCTTTTAATCTTTTTGAAGTTGTTTGTGTTGAAATAGAAAGCATTTTTGATAATTGGGATGGCGAGATGAAAGTAATATTGTTATTTAATAAATATTGAAGTTTAATAATGATGATAGCGTCTGTTTCATCTAAATTGATTTTATAGTAATTATTAAGGACTAATTCCGCAAAATCGATTGTGTTATTATTAATATATCTCTTAATATCTTTTAGATTCATTTCGTCACCTCGCTTTGAGATTTTATTATACCACATGAAAATAAAAAAAAGATTATTTTTGAAAAATAATCTTTCTAACTATCTTGACTTCATAGCAAGTTTTTCAAGAGCCATTTCAGCTGCGTTTTGTTCTGCTTCTTTTTTACTTTTCCCAGTTCCTTCACCCATCAATATTTCATCCATATAAACTCTTGTAGTAAAAAGTTTATTATGTGATGGTCCACTTTCAGAAAGAATTCGGTATTTTAATGACCTTTTATCAGATTGAACTAGTTCTTGAAGATGGGATTTATAATCAATAAAGTTGTCTTCTTGGCTATTATTCATTACAGGAATAACTACTTTATTAAATATTTTATATGTCTCTGCAAGCCCTTTATCAATATAAACTGCCCCAATTAAGGCTTCAAAAGCATCAGCTTGAAGAGCTACTCGGTCTCTTCCATGGCTTTTTTCTTCACCTTTGCCTAAAAATAAATATTTTTTTAGATTACATGCTTTTGCATATTCAACTAAGGCACTTTCGCAAACATGTTTTGCGCGTTTTTTTGTTAAGTCACCTTCATTATAATCTTCGTTTTCTAAATATAAGTATTTACCCATTAAAACATCTAAAACCGCATCACCAATAAATTCTAAACGCTCATTACTTTGACAAGCATGTTCATTTGCATAAGAAGAGTGAGTTAAAGCTGTTTTAAGAAGATCTTTATTGATAAAATCAAGTTCAAAAAACTTTTCTAATTCAATCATTTATAACACATCACTCTCAATTATTTTTTGAACTTTATTTAAAACATCGTTTCTAACAATTAAAGCTGCTTGTCTTATTCCGTTATAAAAGCCAACTTTTTTAGAAGAACCTTGCGCTTTTACTACAACTCCTTTTAATCCATAAATCATCGCTCCCCCGATATCTTCAGATGCGAAGCGACGTTTGAATCTTTTAAGATTTGCAGCAGATAGTAACATTCCAATTTTTCCAATAATACCTCTTTTTAATTCTTGTTTAAGCATTTTGCCCATTCCTTTAGCTGTTCCTTCAATTGTCTTCATTGCGATATTCATCGTGAATCCATCACTAATTAAAATATCACAAGGAGGAGACATTATTTCTTTTGGTTCAACATTTCCAACAAAACTGATGTTTTTATTTTCTTCAAATAAAAGACTAACATCCTTATCAAGTTGACGTCCTTTTCCAGGTTCTGTTCCAATATTTAAAAGCCCAATTTTAGGATTTTTAATCTTTAAAACTTCTTGAGCATAAACTTTTGCAAAATATGCTTGTTGAACCATAAATTCCGGTTTAATTTCAATATTCCCCCCGGCATCTAGGATGATTGTTTGCCCACCATCAACATTAGGAATTAATGGGGCAATCGCTGTTCTTTTCATTGATTTCATTCTACCGATTAAAATATGTGACCCAGCGATAAGAGCTTGCGTTGCTCCACTACTTACAACAGCGTTGTTTTCACCTTTTTTAACACTCGATAAAGCTAGTGCCATTGAGCTTTGACGATTATTTCTAATTGCGCGAATTGGATCTTTTTCTCCCATTGAAATAACGCCATCACTTTGAACAACTGTAATTCTTTCTTCATTTGTTAAGTATTTTCTAATTTCTACTTCATCACCATATAATGTTATTTCAATATCTTTAATTTTTTCGATCGCTAAAACTGCACCTTCTACTTGTTCTTTAGGAGCGAAATCTCCACCCATTGCATCTACTGCGATTTTAATCATAAATCCACCTCGTTTAATTGTCTTATAGTAATTTTATCATAGAACTTGTATAATTTTAATCAAAATCAGTCTTTCTTAAATTACTTTTCAAATAATTAAAGATTAAAAAGTATTCTTTATCTTGATAAGCCTTTTTATTAGTTAAAATTTCTAGAGCATCATTTCTCGCTATTTCTAAAATTTTAGCATCTTTTACAATTGATGCTTTTTTAAATTTAAGTTCCCCTGATTGACGATATCCAAAAAATTCTCCGGCTCCACGGATTCTTAAATCTTCTTCACTTAATTTAAAGCCATCATCCGTTTTCTCTAAAATTTCTAAACGTTCTTTTGCTTTATCAGTATCATTATAAACCAATAAGCAATAACTTTTCAGTGAACTTCTACCGATTCTTCCTCTTAACTGGTGGAGTTGTGATAATCCAAATCTTTCACTATCTAAAACAATCATTAGTGTTGCATTTGGAATATCTACCCCTACTTCAATAACGGTAGTTGACACTAAAATATTTATTTCATTTTTTTCAAATAAAGCCATAACTTTATCCTTATCTTCATTTTTCATTTTCGAGTGAAGGAGTCCAACGTAATAATCTTTAAATCTTGAAGAGAATTCTCGATATACCTTTTGAGCATTCGATAAATCTAAATTTTCACTCTCTAATATTAATGGCGTTACAATAAAAACTTGATGATTATTTTTTAATTCTTCAGCTACAAGTAAATAAACTAAATCAAGTTGACTACTTGTGAAAAGTTTTGTTTCTACTTTTGTTCTATTTTTGGGTTTTTCGCGAATAATACTAAGATCCATATCGCCAAATAATGAAATAGCTAAGGTCCTTGGAATTGGGGTTGCACTCATATACAAAACATCTGGATTAAAGCCTTTTTCCCGAAGTTTCTTACGTTGTTTTACTCCAAATCGATGTTGTTCATCAGTTATTACATATCCTAAGTTATTGTATCTTACATCATCACTAAATAAGGCGTGAGTGCCAATTATTAAAACATTGGAATCATTTTCAATAATCGCTAGTTTTGTTTTTCTTTCAGTTTGGGTTAATTTACCTGAAAGATAAACTATTTGATAAGTTGTATCTTTAAAATAATTACGCATTATTTTATAATGTTGTTTTGCTAAAATTTCAGTTGGTGCCATTAAAGCAACTTGAAAGCCACTTGATAAAACGGTCATTATGGTGATTGCGGCAACCACTGTTTTTCCACTTCCTGTATCCCCTTCAAGAAGACGATTCATAACATATGGAGATTTAATATCTTTGATTATTTCATTAGTTACTCTTTTTTGATCGTTCGTTAATTCAAAAGGAAGTTTAGTAATAAATTCTCTTACTTTATTAATATCATATTTTTTTAACTGCCCTTTTTTACTTTTGTTTTTCAATTTTAGATATTGCATCTTAAATTGAAATTTAAATAACTCTTCATATTTAATTCTTCTGTCAATCTTCACTAAATCTTTGTCCGTTACAGGATTATGCACTATTTTTAATAATTCTTGATAAGTAATCAGGCGGTATTTTTTGATTAACGAACTTGGTAATTCATCTTTAATTAAATGACTATACTCTTTAATTGAAGCTTTGACCAGTTTATTAAATTGCGAATCACTAATTCCATCAAGATTATAAATTGGTTCAATTTCATTTTTAAAATTCTTTTTTAATTTCAAGGTAGTTGCCGTAAAAGTATTCTTTAACCGATCAAGCGAACCAGTTACTACAATATCAGTTCCAACATCTAAAATGTTTCTCAAATAATCTCGGTTAAAAATAACTACTTTAAAATTACGGTTTTCAATTAATAAATTAAATGATAAACGATTAAAATTTCGTTTAATATAGTTTACAACCGGAAGGCTAGTTACTTTCCCTTCTAAAGTGACTCTTTTTTGATCTGCTACATCTTTCAACTCAATAAGATGAAATACTTCATAGCGCGATGGAAAACGGTTAATAATCATAAAACAGTCGTAAATTTTATTACGATTTAGTTTTCCTTTCATTTTAGGACCAATGCCTTTAATCGTTTCTAAAGCGCTCATCTTCCCACCTCATCCTTATTATATAAAAAAAAAGGGTATAAATCTATACCCTTTTATTCTACCGCAATAATGTAAGAATAAATTTCTTGATTTCCGATAATAACTTCAACTTCAACCACTGAATAATGTTCTTCTAAGTAAAGCATGATTTGTTTTAATTCTTCACTTTCAACATCTTTTCCGTGCATGATTGTAATTATTTCGCTATTTTCATCGATTAATTTATCGAATAAAGCAATGACTGTATCTTTTCTTGAAACGTTTGAAGTAACAATTTCACCCTCAGCAATTCCAATAAAATCATCTTTTTTAATTTTTATACCTTTATATTCAGTATCTCTTACTGCGTAAGTTACTTCACCTGATTTTACATTAGCAATTAATTGTTCCATTTCTGCGATATTTTCTGCAAGTTCAGCATTTGCATCAAACATTGTTAATGAAGCATACCCTTGAGCAACTGTTTTAGCGTGTAAAACTGTAATATCACGGTCTTTAATGTATTCCGCAGCTGTTTGAGCACTTAGTAATACATTACCGTTATTTGGAATGATAATGATGTGATCAGCATTAACTGATTCAATAGCTTTAATAAAATCTTCTGTTGAAGGATTCATGGTTTGTCCACCTTCGATTACACAACAAACACCCATTTCTTTAAAAGTATCTTTTAACCCATCACCATTAACTACTGTGATAATTCCGTATTTTTTCTTAAATTGTGAGTGATCATGTCCACAATCATGTCCTTCTCCGACTGTATGAAGTAATGTTTCTGAATGTTGAATACTCATATTTTCAATTTTTAATGTTGCGAAACTCCCAAATTGTTGTCCATAGTTTAAGACATCACCTGGTGTTTTTGTATGAATATGAACTTTTAAGATTTCATCATCACTTACCACTACTAAACTATCTCCAAATGTTGAAATTTGTTTTATGAAGTCTTCTTTATTAAAATTAACTCCTTCTTTAAAATCAACAATGAATTCAGTACAATAACCAAAATCATTTGTTCCATCAAAAGAATGCATTTCATGAGAAACCGAAGATACTGTTGCAAATTTAGTATCTTCCAAAATTTCACCTTTTAATGCTAAAATCATTCCTTCAATAATATCAATGAATCCAGCAGCTCCACTATCAACAACCCCTGCTTCTTTTAAAACTGGTAGTAAGTCCGGTGTTCTTTCTAATGATTCATATGCTTCTTTCAAATAGATTTCTAAAACTTCAAGTAAAACTGAATCTTTATGACAATGCTTATATGCTTCATCAGCTGCTTCTCTAGCAACCGTTAAAATCGTCCCTTCTACAGGATTGATTACAGCACCATAAGCTTGTTTAACCCCTTGTTGTAATCCTTCAACAAATTTTAAGGGATCAACACTTTCTAATCCTTTGAATGTTTTAGCAAATCCACTAAATAGTTGCGACAAAATAACTCCACTATTTCCACGCGCTCCCATTAATAGCCCTCTCGATAAAGCTTTTGATAATTTATCGATAGATGTATCTTCTAAATTAGTGATAGCTTTTACTCCTGACATCATTGTTGATTGCATATTACTTCCTGTATCTCCATCTGGGACAGGGAATACATTTAATTCATTAATTCTTTGAAAATCATTTCTTAATGCGATTGTACCATTTGTTATAAGAAGTTTAAGTAAATTACTATCAATAACATTTGACTTCATATCTTTTTCCTCCGATTTATATATATCTATATATCTAATTTATAATTTTATTGAAATACTTGACATATTTTATCATACAACTTTTATAATTGCAAATATTTAAGCTTATGCGGAAAACGGCTAATTTTATATGAATATCCGCTCATACTTTGAACTTCAAAGTAAAAGCCCTAATTATAGGGCTTTCACCCCCGCTACACCGGATATGAAAGCGGTATTCATAAATTTTTTATAAAATAAAACATTAAAATTATTTTTTTCTAAACTCTTCAAATAATTTCTATTTAAACGGCATCCCTTACCAATTTTTTTCCAAGTTGGAGCAGCAAGATTAAATAACTTTTTAAGTGGGTTTTTCTCGGGAAGAACATGTTCAATAAAAATAAGTTTCCCATTTGGTTTTAAAACTCGTTTTATTTCTTTTAATCCTTGATCAACATTTCCAACACTACAAAAAACTAAAGTATGAACTACATAGTCAAATGAATTATCTAAAAACGGTAATGCTTCAACGTCTAAACGAACTAATGTAAACTTTGTTTCATTTTGGTGATGAAGGTTTTTTAAATGTTTACTAATCTCGTAATCAGACAAGGTTAAACTATCAATATTACTAAAATCATAATATTGAAGATTCACCCCTGTTCCTGCCCCAATTTCTAAAACATTTTTATTAGCTGTTGGGATTAACTCTTTTCGAGCTTTTCTAATTCCTTTTCTTTCTAAAGGGGCCATAAAAAGGTTATAAAAAGATATCATTAAATCACATTCTTTCTAAATCTACGTTAAGATTATTATAACTCTTTTGTGCTTTAAGCACTCAATATATACATTTTTAAAAAAAAGGAGTTTTTATCCTTGCATTTTAACGATAATGTGGTAAAATTATACGTGCTTGAAATTCAAACAGATTGGAGGACACTTAACTATGGCAAGAGAATGTTACGTAACAGGTAAAAAAGGGATGAGTGGTAATAACCGTTCACACTCGCTTCATACGACAAGAAGAAAATGGAAAGCAAACCTTCAAAAGGTTAGAATTATCGATGAAGATGGAACTGTTAAAAGAGTATTAGTATCAACTAGAGCTTTAAGAAGCGGACTTGTAAAACGCGCTTAAATAAAAAATATTAGCCGATTATTCGGCTTTTTTTTATGTTGAAAATTAAAAAGGCCACTTTAGCTTATAAAGTAGCCTTTTTAACTTTCATCTTGATGAATAACTAATAATAGTCCATCGCTAAAGGAAACTGTTCCCTCTCCTTCGTTAGAAATACATAATGGGTCATCAATGAATAATTCAAACTTACGTTTTTCATACTTGAACCCTCTAATTGTTAAATCAGGAATGTCTTCAAGCGCAAAGAAAGAAATATATTTATGTTTATTTCTAATTCGATGTGTTCCGGGAGGCAATGTATACATCACAGTTTCTTCAGTAACAATTGAAATACTCCCAAGTCTTAACAAACTTAAATTAGCGAAGCTATGGTCAAATCTTCCACCCATTCCTCCGTAAATAATAATTTTTGTATAATCAAATTCTAAAACATCTTCAATTGCTAAATACAAATCTGTATAGTCTTTTCTTGAACGGTATTTTTTAGTTTCAATAGCTGTTGCTTGGATTTTTTCATATTCTTCTGCTGTTACACTATCAAAGTCACCAATTGCTAGATCAATCCGCATATTATTTTGCACTAATAAGATTGCCCCTTGGTCGACACCTATAATGTATTCATCTTCATCTTTATTATAAACTTTTTTAAAATCGTAATTTAAAGGTCCAGCAAAAATTTTAACAATCATTTCAAGGTCCTAATCCTTTCGTTTGGATCATCACTTCCAAAAATGTATGAGCCAGCTACTAAAACATTTGCTCCTGCTTCCTTACATAACAATGCTGTTTCTCGATTAATTCCCCCATCCACAACAATTAATAAATCTTGATTATATTTTTCTCTTAATAAACTAATTTCTTTGATTTTTTCTAAACTATTTGGCATAAACTTTTGCCCACCAAACCCCGGTTCTACACTCATTACTAAAACTTGATCAATTAAACTAATATAATCTTTTATTGTGTCTACACTAGTTTTTGGTTTTATGGAAATTCCTACCTTAGCACCATTATCTCTTATTAGTTTTATTACTTTTTTTGGGGAAGATGTTGTTTCTATATGGAAAGTGATTCTATCACTTCCTGCTTTAATAAACTCTTTAAGATATTTAGCTGGTTCGCTAATCATTAAATGCGTATCTAAAACTTGAGACGTGTATTTTCTTAGCCCTTTCACAACAACTGGACCAATTGTAATATTTGGAACAAAGTGTCCATCCATCACATCAACATGAAGCCATTTTGTTTCCTTTACAAAGTTAATTGATTTTTCTAAATTCCCGAAATCTGCAGATAAAATTGAAGGTGCTATAATCATAAGTATCACTTCCTATATAGTGGTTTTGTATTTTGGATTTCTTCCATAATCAATTGATAATTACGGTATCTTTCTTTTAAGATATTTCCTTTTTCTAGTTCGGCTTTTACATTACAGTTTGGTTCGTTGAGATGCTTACATCCTCGGTATTTACAACCACTTGATAATTCGAAAAAATCAACAAAACAGTCTGGGACATTTTCTAATTTTATATCAAAAAAATCAAGTTTTGAAAAGCCTGGAGTATCAGCAACGAGTCCGCCAAACAGTTCATACATTTCTGAGTGTCTTGTTGTATGTTTACCACGACCTAATGCTTTAGATATTTTATCAGTTTTTAATGCTAAACTAGGATTTAAAACATTCAGTAAACTAGATTTACCTGCCCCTGTTTGTCCAGCAAAAATACTAATTTTATCTTTAAATAATTCTTTAAACTTATTTGTTCCTTCTAACGTAACAGTACTAGTATATATTACTTGGTAATATTTTTCATAATAATTCATTTTAGTTTTTAATTCTTCTAATTTTGTTTGTTCCATTAAATCAGTTTTTGTTAAAACAATTATCGGGGTAATATCCTCATGTTCAATTAGTAATAAAAACCGGTCTAATAAGTTAAAACTAAAATCTGGTTCAACACAACTATTAATAATAATTGCTTGATCTATATTAGCTAAAGGGGGGCGATTAAGAAGATTTTTTCTTGGTAAAATGTCTGTAATGAATTTTTCATCAAAAAGCACTCTATCGCCAACTACTGGGCTCTCATTGGTATGACGAAACTTCCCACGTGCTTTTAGCTCATGCGAAATTTTATTTTCATCTCTAACTGTGTAAAGCCCACCAATCAATTTTGTAATTAATCCTTCGATAATAAATCCTCCTAATTTTGATACATCTTCATTGCTTCTTGCAATGAGACTTTTTCAAGTTTTTTCTTAGCGACAAAAGCGCCAACATTAAAGATTGTAATAAACATTCCCACACTAACAAAGATATGCCAATATTGGAAATCAAGTGGGAAAACTATGTCATAATATCTAGCAAACATTACTGTCATTAAATAAAACATTGTAATTGAAACAGGAATAGCAACTAAGAAAATGGCAATCCCGTAAATCATGTATCCTCCTAAAACCATTTTATCAATCTCTTTATCATTATACCCTATAACCTTAAATAAAGATATATTATAGAAATTATCTTCAATTGTCATTACTGTTAGGATATAAACTACAATCGCTCCAATGACAAATGAAGCAACCATCATAATTCTAAACATTGCCTCAAATAACCCTTGCATAATTTGAGACTGTTCTAAGATTTTTTCAGTACTTACAACAACCATGTAATGGTCTTTATTTAGTACTGTTTTAGAATAAACAACATTATAATAATCACTATTACCAGTTAATAATTCACTTAATGTAGCACGATTAATATAGGCTTTATTCCCGTTATATTCTTCAGTAATTCCAATTACTTCTACTTCTTGTTGCTTATCCCCTATTTCAAGTAATAATTTATCGCCTACTTTAAATCCTTTAAGAAAACTTAGTGATTTTGTAATAACTATTCCTTCATTTAAATCTTCAGTTATTACATTATCTTTTTTGTCTACTAGTTTATGGATTGAAGAATCAGGGTTTAGACCTACTAAATAAATTTCTTCATCACCTAAAATAGCACTAGGTAATTCAATGATTTTTTCTTGTGAACCTACTGGCGAATCACACGGAACGACATAATCACAATAACCGATGTAATTATGATCAGTATTTTGATAGTAATCTACAGTTAGTTTATCAAAAATATTAACCATTGATAAACTAAATAAAATTAAAAATGCAGCGAAAAACATTCCAAAAACAAACGCCAAAAACTTCATAGTATTTCGATACAATAATAAATGTTTGATTTTAGTAGAAACTTTTAATCGCTTTAAATATTTCATTACTATTTTTATTAAAAAATTAGTATCTGAAGCTAATTCTGGATTTAGCAATTCTACTGGTTTTTTATTTAATAGTTTTGTAATAATGAAATATGAAACAATTACTAAGAATGAAAATGGTACAATAACTGCTACAAAAAACGTTTTTAATGATTGATTAATTACAACTGTTGGTAATAAATAAAATGATCTAACAATATTACTCATTGGTAATGCTGCTAAACTTCCCAAATAGTATCCTAAAATAATCGCTGGAAAAGATAAAATCACAATAAAGAAAATATACGGAATTGTAATTTGGGTATTTGAATATCCCATTGATTTTAAAATACCAATTGCTCCTCTTTGTGAGTGCAATATTTTCGAAACCATAATACTAACAATTAAAATCGCTATTGAAGCAATTCCTAAACTAATTACTAAGCCCATTGCTTGTCCGCCTTCTATTTCCCCATAAATTGCTCCACTACGCATATTATTATGGGTTAAGACAATATTAGTAACAAACGGTAAACTATCGTTATGTTGGTAATTATCAATAACGTTCGTTTCAAAATTTGTTTCAGCATCATCACTTGTAAAAACTCCGGCAACAGCAAACTTAACATATTCATCTAAATTTTCAAATTCTTGATTTATTAAAAGTCCAATTGATTGCGACTTATTATCGATAATTAAATTGTTAGAGAATAACGGCAAACTATAATCAGCGAATAAAACATAGCCACTAATTGTATAATCTTTTCCATTAATCTTGATAATGTCTCCAACATTTAAGCTATTACTGTTCGCAAAAGCTTCCGAAATCGCAATTTCAGAATCATTTATTGGTGCTTTTCCCTTAACAAAATAGCTTTTATTTATTTCTGTAGTTTCTTTTAAGAAACGAATTTTATATGATGTATTATTATAATCAAAATAAACATCCTTACTTTCTCTAAGTTCTAAGTTTATTCCATCATATTCATTTTCAATTGTTTGTAAGCGGTTATTGATTACTCCATAATAACAGGTTTCATCAATTGTTTTTAAACTACTTATTGTGAAAACATTTGTTGTTACGTTACAATTATTTGTTATATAGGTAGCATCTTCTTCTAGAATGATATCAAGCATTGAAATTGCAAAATCTTCTTGATTAGCAATTTCAAAATACTTTTCCGTCGAAGTTAGAATACTACCAACACCATAATCCATAGTGGTATAAACAAAACTACTTAAAGTAATAATTATTCCAAGTAATAATAGTTGGACATATTGTTTTTTTAATGTTCTTATGACATTTTTAAATAACACTTTAGCCCCACGAAATTTCTGAAGCTCTTAGTTTTTCTTGATTAACAATAATTTCAACTATTTCTCCTGAATTAAGTTTTACGATACGATCAGCCATTGCCCCAATATTAGGATTATGGGTAATCAAAACAACAGTTGTTTTATAAGTTTCGTTTAATTTTTGTAATATTCCTAAAATTTCTTTTGCCATTTCTTCATCTAGAGCCCCCGTTGGTTCATCACAAAACATAATTTTCGGGTTTTTTACTACCGCTCTAGCAATACTTACTCGTTGTTGCTCTCCGCCACTTAATTGGAAAGGATATTTGTTTTCATGTCCTGCTAGCCCAACTTGGGAAAGCACTTCCTCTACTGTAAAAGGTAACTTACTAATTTCTCTACCAACTTCAACATTTTCTTTTACACTTAATGTTTGAAGTAAATTATATTGTTGAAAAATAAAGCCTAAGTTATCTCTTCTAAATTTAGTTAATTCTTTTGAATTCATATCACTAATAATTTCATCATCAATAATAATCTTTCCACTTGTTGAATTATCAAGTCCACTAATAATATTAAGCATTGTACTTTTACCACTTCCACTTGGACCTAGTAAAACAACAAATTCACCGTTTTTAATTTCTAAGTTAACGTTTTTTACAGCATGAGTTTCCACTTCACCTGTAAAATATGTCTTTGTAACATTCTCTAACTTAATACTCATAATATTATCCTCCTTGACTCCCACTTATACTGCTTTTAAATTATATTTTCTTACTTCTTAATTGTCCGCAAGCAGCATCGATATCGCCACCTTTTTCTCTTCTAAGGGTTGTGTTTATTCCACGGCTTTTAAGTTTTAAATAAAATGCATTAGCCCGTTCTTCACTACTTCCTTTTAAATTAAATTCTGCGACTGTATTATACCTAATTAAATTTACATAACAGTTAATTCCTCTTAGTAAATCTGACAACTCATTCGCATGTTTTAATTCATCATTGATATGTTCTAGTAAAATATATTCAAAAGTAATTCTCCGATTTGTTTTTGCCACATACTCTTTAGCTGCTTCAATTACTGTTTCAATGGGGTATACTTTGTTAATTTTCATTAATCTTGTCCGAATTTCATTATTTGGTGCATGTAAACTAATAGCTAAATTAACTTGTTTAGGCTCGTTACTAAACATCTTAATTTTAGGAACAATCCCACTAGTAGAAACAGTAATATGGCGTGCCCCGATTTCTAAACCATATGGCGAATTAATAATATCAATAAATTTCATTGTTTCGTCGTAATTATCAAATGGTTCTCCAATCCCCATCACAACTACATGGCTTACTCTTTCTTTCGTAATTTCACTTACTTTTAAAACTTGTTGAACAATTTCATAAGCAGTTAGATCGCGTTGTTTCTTTTGTAAACCAGAAGCGCAAAAAGAACAACCGATATTACATCCTAGTTGCGTTGTAACACAAACACTATTTCCATATTCATGCCGCATTAAAACAGTCTCAATGAAGTTGTGGTCTTCTAATTCAAATAAAAACTTTTGAGTTCCATCAAAGGACAATTGATTCTCGGCTACTAAAAGAGCTGAAAATTTAAAGTTTTCATTTAAAAATATTCTTAGTTTTTTACTTAAGTTACTCATCTTTTCAAAATCAGTAACTTCCTTTTTATAAATCCACTCAAAAACTTGACGAGCATTAAATTTTTTAAACCCAAATTCCACTAGTAATTCTTCTAATTCACTTAATGTATAATTATAAATTATTTCCATAATCCACCTTTATTTCTTTTTTATTTTTCCAAATACTTTTCAGGTTTAAAACATCTTATACTATCTAATAATTGAACTACTTTATCATAAGTACCGTCAACATCATAAAAATCAAATATATAAAATGGTCCACCATTCATTGCTTTAAAGACAACCGAACATTTAATCTCTTTACCAAATTTCAATTTTTGTATTATTCCATGTTTATCCCTAGAACTTCCAATAAATAAATCTTCATCTACCATCATATCAATAGGCTTATTTACGCCATATTTTTGTAAAGACACAAACTTAATTTTATTTTGTCCTATTGATAATAGTCCAAACTCTCCTTTTAACGTCACATCAATAACCATTCCAGAAAGCGAAACTTTTTCTCGATTTTTATCAACAGCCTTATTAGCCAATAATCTAACCCCATAAGTTACACTAAAAGAAACTAAAAACATAAAACTTCCCCAAAGTACGCCAATTAATACTCCATCAAAAACAAAGAAAACAAAATTAACTAAACCAATAATAGAAGCAAAATAAATCGCGACCCTTTTGTCTAGTTCTTTTCTATACTGAAGATATCTATCCAATTGTACAAATCGCATTAGTTCACCCCCTAAAATAAGGTATAAATATATTATATCTCATATTAACTAAAAAAGCCAAATATAGGATAATCAAAAAGAAGTTACTAACTTCTACTAGTAACTTCTTATCAAGTTATTTATGATTTTTAAATTGTTGTTTATCCTTTTTTTATTTCAGGTAAAAACGGAATAATCCCTAAAGAAATTAACCCAATAGCTAGTTGTACAAGATTTCCTGGAACTCCACTTAGTGCTGCCCAACCAACTCCTAAAATAACTGATTCAAAGAAAAAGTATCCACTTAACATTACGATAGATCCACCGATAATAGCAATTACATTTTTAAGCATATTTGCTCCTTGACCTTTTTTGTCTTGAGCAATAAGCCCAATCACAAATCCCATTAGTCCTCTAACGACTAATGTTGCTGGTGCCCATACAAACCAAGCACTAAAAAGATCAAAAAGGGCCATTCCTACTCCACCAGCTAAAGCTCCATATTTTTTACCATATTTTAAGGCAATACTAAACATTGCAATGTTTCCTAAATGAATTAATCCTCCACTTATTCCTGTTGTAGGGATTTGAATAAAATATGTTGATACAAAAACAATTGCTACAAATAACCCTCCATAAACAATTTGTTCAGTTTTTTTAGATTTCATTTTAATTCCTCCTTTTATTTATCTTTACAATATATTATAATGAAAGTGTGTCTCTTTTGAAACATACAAAAAATATTATTTTGAGGTGGTCACATGGAAAAAATGAATATCCCCTTATATCAACGACTTTATGAAGATATTAAATACAAAATAAGAAGAAACGAATATAAAAAAAATACTAAACTAGAGTCAATCCGCTCGTTGGCTAAACGGCTTGATATTAGTACTACTACAGTTGAAAAAGCATATAATCAATTACTAATTGAAGGTTACATAACAAGCATTCCTCGTAGTGGGTATGTTGTTTTAGCTGTGGATTTACTTGAGCACTCTAAACATAAACCTCTAGTTGAACCGATTATCACTCCTTTTCATCCGAATACAAAACTAACTGAAGATTTATTTGATATTAAAAACTACAAAGCAATTATTAATAAGGTTATCAATTATGAATCAGAAAAACTCTACACTGAGTGCGACCCTCGTGGTGAACTTGAACTACGTGAAGAAATCCGTAAATATGTTTTAACTGAAAGAGATGTAAAATGTGATGTTAATCAAATTGTTATTGGTCCTGGGATTCAAAACCTTCTTCATATCTTACTAAACATCTCTCGTAAAAAAAGTGTTACATATTTAACACCTGAATTCAAAAAAGCAATGGATGTTTTTAGAGCATATAACTATACTTTAAAACCTCGTAAAACGATTAAAGAGATTTCACGAATTAAGGCTGATTATTTATATATCTCTCCTTCCAATATTTATCCAACTGGAGAGGTTATTAAAGTTAGAAGTAGAAACGATATTATTAAATGGAGTAAACAAAATAATTCTTATATAATTGAAGATGATTATAACTATTTTCTACGTTATAACAGTTATACAGTCCCTTCAATTCACAGTTACAACAATGGTGAGAACGTTATCTATATGGGCTCTTTTTCAAAGATCTTTTTACCATCCTTACGCCTTAGTTTTATGATTTTACCTGTACCATTATATAACATTTACAAAGAGAATTATTCACGTTTCTCTCAAGGTGTATCAAAGTTAGAACAGTTAACCCTATCACGTTATATGAAAGAAGGATGTTTTAGAAGACACACTAAGAAACTCTATAACTTGTACAAAGAGAAAAACGAAGCAATTACTAATGCTTTAATAAGTCAAAATAAACATAACAATTTCTCCATTCGGGGAAACGATAGTAATCTTCATGTCATTTTAGACTTTAAAACAAAATACTATTTGAATACTTTCATTAGAAATTGTGAACGTTATTCATTATATTATGAAAGAATAAATGATTCTAATAGTATTATTTTCCCGTATTCAGGAATTGAAACAAAAGATATAAATAAATTAATAAAAGATCTCTTTTATAACATGTAAAAAATACCAAGACAATAAATGTCTTGGTATTTTTTTCTATCTAAGTTCTGCGTTCAATTGTTTTTTAATAGCTCCTAAAATCTCTTTAGTTCTAGCTTCAACATCAGCTGTTTCTAGTGTTTTAGTCGCATCTCTAAATTCCATTCTTATGGCTAAAGATTTTTTGTTTTCACCTAAGTTTTCTCCAACATATAAATCAAACACATTAACATCCACAAGCATTCTTTTTCCTGCTTTATTAATCGTATCAGTCAGTTGTTTCGCTGTTACTTTATCATCTACCACTACTGCGATATCACGATAAATACTTGGGAATTTATTAATTTCTTTAACTTTTTTAAGTGGCCGTTTTACTTGATACATTTTTAAGACATCAAGTTCAAAAACAAAAGTATCTTTTAAATCGTTATTGCTTTCATATTTTGGATGGAGTTTCCCTACAAACCCAATAATTCCAGTTCTATCTTTAATATAAGCTGATTGTCCTGGATGTAAGTTTTGATAATCTTCCATTGCTTCAAAATATAAATGGCTTAACCCTAGTTTATCAAATAATGATTCTAAAATCCCTTTTACGGTAAAGAAATCAATTACTTCTTTTTTACCTTGCCAAGCAATATTTGATAATTCACCAGTTAAAGCTCCACTAAGTAATAGTTTTTCATTATCGACTTCATAGCGTTTACCTAACTCAAAAAAGAATAAATCTTTATTTTTTCTAGCAGTATTATATTTAACTGCATCTAGCAAGCCATTTATCGGTGTTAGTGCCATGACAGCGCGGTCTTTACTCATTGGCATTGCTACTTTAACAATTTTAGCTTTCCCTAAAACAAAATCATAAACTTTTTCTTCATTTAATAATGAATAAGAGATAACCTCATTTAACCCCAAAGCAGTCATTGTTCTTTTTAGTTTTCTTCTAAAGGTTTGATAATCTGAAAGTTTTCCTTGTGAGACAACTTTAGGTAAGGTAAGTGGTAATTTATCATACCCGATAATTCTCCCAACTTCTTCAATAATATCTTGATACGTCTTAATATCTTGTTTTCTAGAAGGAGCAGTTATAGTAAACAATGTTCCTTTAAGTTCATAATCAAATGAAAGTCTTCTTAAAGTTTCTTTTACAAGTTCTAAAGAATAACTAGTTCCTAAATAATTATTGATTTTTTCTAAAGATAAATCAATTTTGATTTCTTCTTTATCAATATTATCTACTACACTAATCCCTTTTAATACTTTTCCGCTGGCGTATTTAGTGAATAATTCGGCAGCCATATTTAAAGCAAGCACGGTTCTAAAAGGATCAACCTTTCTTTCAAAACGGTTTGATGCTTCACTTCTTAAATCAAGGCGTGCTGATGTTTTACGAATATGATACGGATCAAAAACAGCACTTTCAAGTAAAATTGTTTTTGAAGTATCAACAACTTCTGTATCAAAGCCACCCATTACCCCTCCAAGGGCAATACCTTTTTGATCATTTGTGATTAAAATATCATCTTTTGTTAAGATTCTTTCTTTACCATCTAATGTCTTAAACCTTTCATTATCTTTTGCCATTCTGACAGTTATAATTTTAGAATCAACTAAATCATAATCAAAAGCATGAAGTGGTTGTCCTGTTTCTAACATGACATAATTTGTAATATCAACAACGTTATTAATTGGTCTAATCCCTGCTGCGATTAAACGTGATTGCATATATTGTGGACTTTCTTTAATTTCAATATCTTTAATAACCCGGACATAATATGACATACAGTTTGGCGTATCAAGTTTTATCTTAACTTTATTTTCTTCAGCAATTTCCTCAACATGAGGGGTATTCAAATGAACTTTTGTATCTAAAATTGCCGCGGTGTCATAAGCAAGTCCCATCATTGAAAGTAAGTCAGCACGGTTTGGCGTTAAATCAAGTTCCATTACTTCATCATTTAAAGCCATTTCTTCAATCGCATTAGCCCCAACTGTTGCATTACTTGGTAAAACATGAATTCCGTCTTCGTTATGATATTTTTTATCAATTCCAAGTTCATCTAAACTACAAATCATCCCGCTAGATTCAACGTCTCTAATCACAGATTTCTTAATTTTGAAGTTTCCTGGCAAGATTGCTCCTGGTAAGGAAACAATCACTTTTTGACCTGCGTCAACATTTGGTGCTCCACAAACTATTTGCGAAATTTCTCCCCCAATATCAACTTTACAAACACTAAGTTTATCAGCGTTAGGATGTGGTGTTTTTTCAGTAACGTAACCAACTACTAAATTAGTTGCATTACATAGTGCATAGTAATCTTCAACCTCAGCACTATGAATATTAAATTTATCAGCTAGTTCTTGAATACTTACATTCACATCAACTAACTCTTTTAACCAGTTTAATGATACTTTCATTTTTATTCCTCCTCTAAATACGAAGATATTTTCGCAATAACATCATTTCTTACAGCACGGTCAAAAAATAAGAAATGACTTGAATCTACTGGGTATCTTGTTACTTCATTTTTAATTGATTTTACTAAAAGATCAATTGATTTTTTCTTCACCATTTCATCTTTTAAAGTTTCAATGATTAACGTTTTTGTTGTAATCATTTTTAAATATTTTTTCGTATAATGTAAATACATTTGTAAATGCCATATATGAATTTTAGATACACGCATAAATCTAACAATAAATTCTTTAAAAAAGATTTTTTGAACTCTTGTTAAATGTTTCGAATATGAAATACTGTGTCCAAGTCCATTTAAAAATTTACGGTAATTAGGGTTTTTAATAATCGGAGAGATTAAGACAAGTTTGTCAATCTTATCTGTTCTAGCGGCGATTATTGCCGCAGTTGAAGCCCCGAGACTATAACCAATTAAATAGACTTTTCTAAAATCTTCATTAATTATTTCTAAGGTTTCATCAATAAACTCAATAAACTTAGTAGTAGTTGATTTCGGAAAATAATCTCCAACAAATCCGCCAGGTAAAAAGCCTGGATAATAAACATAGTAGTTTTTGTTCTTAGCAAGATGGACATAAAGTGATTTTAATTCAGAGCCAGTTGTTCCAGCACCATTAATTATTAATACTAAATCCTTCTTCATTATTTAAACTGTTTATTAAAACGAATATCGTTAGTGTAAAATGCTCGAATATCATTGATTCCATATTTAAGCATCGCGATTCGTTCTACTCCCATTCCAAGAGCAAACCCTTGATATTTTTTTGGATCATAGCCACATGCTTCTAAAACATTATTGTTTACCATCCCAGCGCCAAGAATTTCAATCCATCCAGTACCTTTACAAATATTACACCCTTTACCATTACAATTATGACAACTAATATCAACTTCAACACTAGGTTCAGTAAAAGGGAAATATGATGGTCTTAATCTAATTTGGCGTTTTTCACCAAACAACTTCTTAGCTAAAACAAGTAATGTTCCTTTTAAATCAGACATTGTTGCTTTTTCATCTACTACTAAAACTTCAACTTGCATAAATTGATGAGAATGTGTTGCATCATCGGCATCACGACGATATGTTTTACCTGGGCAAATAATTTTAATTGGTCCTTTTTCAACATTATTTAACATTGTTCTTACTTGTACAGGACTAGTATGTGTTCTTAACAATGTTTCTTCCGTAATATAAAAAGTATCTTGCATATCTCTTGCTGGATGATCTTTAGGAAGATTTAATTTTTCAAAATTGTATTCATCAATCTCGAGTTCTGGACCTTCCATTATTTCATATCCCATTCCAATAAAAAGATCTTCAATTTCTTCTTGAATTTGCGTTAACAAATGGGTATTCCCTATTGTAAATTCTTTTCCTGGTAAAGTTACATCAACTGTTTCATTTTTCAATTGTTCTAAAACAATCGCATCTTCAATTTTTTTTCTTTGGGTTTCAATATAACTAAGAATAACTTGCTTTGCCTCATTAGTCATTTTTCCAAATTTAGGTTTTTCTTCTTTCGGTAAATCTTTCATTAACTTCATAACTTCACTAAAAGATCCTTTTTTACCTAAATATTTAGCTTTTGCCTCATTTAAGGCATGTACATTTTTCACTAAAGAAATATGTTCCTCAGCTTCTTTTTTTATTTCATCTAATCTTTCATAAACTTTCATACTTTCACTCCTTTACTATAAAAAAAGTCCGCCCTATAAAAGGACGAACAATATATCCGCGGTACCACCTTAGTTCTAGTAATTAAACTAGCGCTTAAATCTTTTAACGCAAGATTTACGGGTATGATTAATACCTCTAAAAGATGAATTCCTTAAATTTAATATGAAGCACTCTCACCAATATGCTTTTCTCTTTAATATTAAAATTTTAAGTACTACTTCTTTATCACTGATTTATACTATTGTATTATATATGATTAACTAACTTTTTACAATAGTAATGAATGCTTTTTTCTTTTCCTTTAAAACCAATAAAGAAAAAGGCTGAAAATCAGCCTTAATTCTTTATTATTTAAAATCATTGTCCTATGAAACTAGTAACAAGACAGTTGATTTAGTTAAGAATGTTCCTGTATCATTATTCATATAATCTGAAGCCTCAATAGTATACGATTTTGCAGGGGCCACTGTATTAACTAAGTCAGGTGTTAACATATTTCTAACAATCATACTTGTTGCGACTGTATCTTGCTCAGCCGCTGTAAGTCCAGTAAGATCATTTACATCGAAGTCAACTGATGTGAATGAACCACTAGCAATTGTTTGTGTCGCTAAGATAAAGGCTGTAATTTCTGTTTTAGAAATCAAGTTTGCTTTGTATAGTTTAGCTGGACTAGCAAGCGCTAAATCTGGAATTTTAGAAGCAATATTTGAATTACCACGCATCATGTTATCAATGGTAGTATGGACTGATCCACTAATTAACATTTCTGTTAATTTTGCTTCATCTAGGTTTGTGATAACGCCAGCATCCATTCCACCGTTAAAGTCATTTACTCCAAGCACTTTTAAAGCTCCAAGTAAGGCTTTAAGTTCAACTAATTCAATATGTTTTTCAGCTACGCCATCAACTGTGATGTCTTGTCTAAAGTAAGCTGGGACAATTAATCCTGCTGTTCCGGCAGCAACTGTTTCTAAATTAGCTGTAGGTAAGATATTTGCTGAAACTGTTGCTTGAATACTTGCACTAGCAAAGATTAAATTATAATCAACTGTGAAGACATTTGCTGGTGAGAAAGCCATTGCTGAGAAGTCAGTTAAACCAAGTTCATCAAGCGCATCTAAAATCGCATTCATTTCACCAATTTCAATATAAGTGACGTCTGCTTGAACTAAACGAATATCTGTTGTTGTATTAACATTAGCATCAGGTACAATAAGTTCTCCACCTGTATCATTTAACATCTTATCTGATAAAGTAGCTTGAATTGAAGATGACGATAATAAGACTACTCTTCCACTAAAGAATTTAGAAGAATCAATTCCAGCTCCAAAGCTCTCTAAATCACTATATCCCATCGTATTAAATGAGTTAATTAATGCTTTAATTTCAGCTTTAACTACAAATTCAGTACCACTAACTGTTTTACGGATTTCGTTTCCTGGCACTTCACCTGCTTGAGTGTAATGAGGAACAATTAAAACGGCACTATTTAAATCTAATAAAGTTTTAGTAATTGTCGCATGAATTGAAGCTGAACTGAGCAATGTATTTTGGGAAGCCTCAGTTGCAAGAGCCGTTAAATCGAATGTTCCACTAAAATTATTAATATCCGTAATTCCTAAAATTTCTAAAGCATTAATCATTGCTTTAATTTCATTTTTTTCAATAAAGTTAGTTGTTAAAACTGTTTTTTGAATACTAACTCCATCAATATCAGTATTAGGAACATATAGTACAGCTGGACCTAAGTCTTTCATTTGTTTAGAAATTGTTGCATGCATTGCAGCACTTCCTAAAATAACATCTTGGTTAGTTGTTCCGTAAACATTATTTAAATCAATATTTCCACTAAAATTATTAATATCATCAAAGCCTAATACTTCTAAGGCTTCAAACATCGCACCAATTTCAGTTTTACTAACATATTCAGTAACTTCTGTTAACGCTCCAACAGTAACCCGTACTTGGACAGTATCAACGTCTTGAACCGGGATAAGTAAAATAGCATCACCTAGATCAATTAATTGTTTAGAAACTGTTGCTTGCATAATTGATGAGGAAAGTAAAATATTACGGTTTGTTTCATCATAGAAACCAGTTAAATCAATTGAACCATCAAAAGTTTCAACATCTGTAATTCCTAAAATATCTAGTCCATCAATCATTGCTGAGATTTCTGATGCTAAAATATAATCTGTATCAGTATTTTGAAGCGGATCCCCAACAC
>CAYZEW010000011.1:0-25667 GCA_964477825.1 uncultured Candidatus Izemoplasmatales bacterium
AAGTTTTCTTTAACATAATCAATCATGTTAAAAAAGAACTTATCAGTATCCTTGTTATGCATTAAATCAGCATATTTTCGATATTCAGAATATTCTTTACTAAAGAAGTTATAATAAAGTGGATCTGGACCTTGTGCTGCAAGAAAAACGATTTTTTCATTAAAATCGTAATCAAGGTTTTTAATAACTTGCTTAGCAAGTCTTGTATGCATATAAATATCAGCCATGTTGTTCCCCCTATTCTAGCGTATTAAGAAATTCTTGGAAATACTCAGGTAAATCAGCAGTAAACTCTAAATATTCTTTTGTTGTCGGGTGAATAAACCCTAAGATTTTAGCATGTAAAAATTGGCCATCTTTTGTCTCGGTTTTCCGTCTTCCATATTTTGGGTCTCCTACAACAGGGAAGCCAATATAATCTAGGTGAACTCGAATTTGATGGGTTCTTCCTGTTTCTAAGATACATTCAATTAAAGTATATTTATCATATCTTGTCAAAACCTTAAAATTAGTAATTGAAGGTTTTCCTTTTTCAGTTACAGCCATTTTTTGACGGTTTTTTGTGTCTCTTCCAATCGGGGCATTTATTTTTCCTAAATTATGCGGGATTACCCCTTCAACTAAAGCAACATATTTTCTAGTTACTGTTTTGTTTTTCATTTGTTCTGATAAATCAGCTAAAGCTTTATCAGTTTTAGCGACTACTAATAATCCACTAGTTTCTTTATCAATTCGGTGAACAATTCCCGGGCGAATTTCTCCTTTAATTGCTTTAAAATCTTTAACATGATAAAGGAGTGCATTAACTAATGTCCCACTTTGGTTTCCAGCCCCGGGGTGGACAACTAAATGATGGTTTTTATTCACGACTAGTAAATCGTCATCTTCATAAACAATCTCGATTTCAATATCTTCTGCTTCTAGTTCAAACTCCCGTTCTGTCATTTCTTCTACGGTAATTTTATCATTAACCTTTACTTTATAGTTAGCCTTTATAGTTTCTCCATTAACTAAAATACTACCATCTTTAATCATTGCTTGAATTTTACTTCGGGATTCCTCTAAGGTATCTACTAAAAATTTATCGATTCTCTCTAAGTTATTTACTGCTTCTATTTTTATTTCCATCGCTAAGAATATCCTCCATTAAAATGTCGTAACCAAACATAAACATCCCAACAACTAAGCACATATCAGCAACATTAAAAATTGGGAAGTCATAACCAAAGATGTAAAAGTCTAAAAAATCAACAACTTCTTGAAATAAAACACGGTCAATAAAGTTACCAATTGCTCCTGCAATTAGCAATGTTACAGCCACTGAATAAATTTTTTTATTTTTAAAATCAGTCTCTTTAATCAAAAAATAAAACAGGATGAAAGCAATAAAGGTAATCAAATAAAAGACGACCATTTGGCCAGTTAAGATTCCCCAGGCACCACCAGTGTTCCGGTGAGAACTAATATAGAAGAAATCTTTAATTACAGTAACACTATCACCAAGATCCATAGTTCTAACAATAAATTGTTTTGTTACTTGATCAACAATGAGAACTAAAATAATTGTAGCAATCATAATAAAATCTGCTTTTTTCATTATATAACACCTCTTATATGCGCAAGAGCAAGCCCTGCTAAATATAGTAAAGAAATTGTAATTGATGAGCCCATCATCAATTTTATTGATTTAAAATTATTTTATAACATTCCTTGAAAATAGGCATATGTCATTCCCCCAACAAAGAGGAAAGAAATAATAATTGAAGAAATAATGATTATAATTAATAAAAGATGATTATAATTAAACTCTTTTGCATAATTATGATAATTTTTAAGGGTAATAACCATAATATGACTTGAAAAATAATTTACTACAAGAAGTAACAAATAGAGGATAATCATAATATAAATAAACCGATAATAATAAAGTGGAGCAATATTAATTGTTAATCCACCAAGGAAAGCAGCTGGGAAGAAAAAGAAAATCCCCCCTGTTAGAACACTTTTTAAAAGTTCTTTATTTGAATACAATACTTTTAATTCTTTTAAACTAAAGGGTGTTTTATTATTCATTCAAATCACCTGAATCATAATTATTAAGGTATTCAATTGCTTCATCAAAAGTGCTTACCCCTACTAAAACCATCTCAGTATCTAGAGTATTATAAACTTTTAGAGCCTGAATATAATTATCTGTTTCCTTATCACTTAAATGCGGGACAAAAAAGATATCTACGTGATTTAAGGCAGCGGTTATAATTTTTTGTTGAACTCCACCAATACTTCCAACGTTCCCATCAATATCAATTGTTCCTGTTCCCGCGATTGTTAAATTGTTTTCAAGATTTACGTCAGTTAAACGGTAGTAAACATACATTGCTTGCATTAAACCCCCACTTGGTCCTCCAGTATTAGTATCAATAATATCTAAAGTAACTCGGCTATCTTTATTAATAATTTCCGTATAATATCTTAAATAAAGACCAAAAGAACAAGTATTATTATCGTGGCTATTTTTTGTTGCATTTAAAGTAATAATTTCGTCATCTCTAATTACTTTAAAAATAGCAGTTTCGTCGCAACCAACATTACTAAGAGTTGTTTCTAAATCTTCACTTCCATTTACTTCAATGATTTTATCGCCAATTTCTAAACTATTTGGCGTTAAATAATCATATGTTAAAAAGACTGTCAAATAAGAAACATAATCGATATCATAGTTAGAATTTTCAATGCCAACAACAATACTTGTTGAAAGAGAATTGTCTTTCATTAAATAATCCATAGTATTTAAATCCCCTAAATCGATATGCTCATAATATTTAGGAAAAGCATTAACACTAACGTTTTTATCATAGTTGCCAAGGAGATATTGTAAGATTGTTACTTTATCAACAACAATAACACTAGTTGTATTAAAAGTGTCATTAAAGTCATAACCACCTTCAATAATAATGAAAGAATCAATATTATTAATCAGCCCTGGGGCAATTAATGAGTAATCAAGTTGATAACTACTAATAAACATTAATGGCAAATTAATTACGAAAAAGGCAATAATATAGTTTTTATAATCTAAAAAGGTTTTTTTCATAATTATTTAATTAACTTAATGTCAATTTTACTCATTTTTCGATAAGCAATTTTAGCACTATCAAACATTCTTCTTGAAGCTGTGAAAGAAGCTTGATCATGATATTTATCCTCTAGATAAACAAGTTCTTTAATCCCACTTTGAATAATTAGTTTGGCACATTCATTGCAGGGAAAAAGGGTAACATATAATGTTGAATTTTCTAAACTAACCGTTGCATTTAAAATCGCATTTGGTTCTGCATGAACAACGTAAGGATATTTAGTATCTAACCAATCTCCTTCTTTTGTCCAAGGAAAAGTATCATCTTCGACCCCGTAAGGAAAGCCATTATAGCCAATCCCAATTATTCTTTTCTTTTGATTAACAATACAAGCCCCAACTTGAGTATGTGGATCTTTACTACGCATTGCAGAAAGCAGTGCTACTCCCATAAAATATTCGTCCCATGAAATATAATCTTGTCTTTTCATAAGTGATTCTCCCTTTATTTTAGTTTGTTTAAAGCTACACTTATTTCACTAGCTAATTTACAGTTACTATAAACTAATTGAATATTTGATTTTAACGATTCTCCTTTAGTAATTTCAGCAATTTTAGCTAGTAAATAAGGAGTAGTTTCTTTTCCTTTTATTCCCGCTTTATCCATTTCACCAATCGCTTCTTGAATAACTGCTTCAATTAAAGCGGAATCCATTGAATATTCTTCACTAATTGGGTTAGTGACTAGCATTCCTGCTTTTAAGTCTAGTTCAAGTTGAGCATTAAATACGGCTGCAATCTCTTTAGCACTATCAATTTTAAAATTCACAGAAAAGGCTGATTCTTTTGTATAAAAAGCTGGTAAACTAGCAGTTTTATAACCAACTACTGGCACTCCTTTTGTTTCTAGATATTCCATTGTTAACCCTAAATCTAAAATCGCTTTTGCTCCAGCACAAACTACTAAAACACTTGTTTGAGCTAGTTCTTCTAGATCAGCTGAAATATCGAAAGTCGTTTCCGCTCCGCGGTGAACTCCCCCGATTCCGCCGGTTGCGAACACTTTTACATTTGCTAAATTAGCAATATAACTAGTTGCTGAAACAGTTGTTGCACCATCAATTTTATTAGCAATATTATAAGCAATATCTCGTCTTGATGTTTTAACAATATCATGCCCTTTTTTTCCTAAAAAGTCGATTTCTTCTGTACTTAAGCCAACTTTTAATTTCCCGTTTAAAATCGCAATTGTAGCAGGAACACTCCCATTGTCGCGAACGATTTTCTCACATTCAAGCGCTGTTTCTACGTTTTGAGGATATGGCATCCCATGGGAAATGATTGTTGATTCTAAGGCCACAATTGGCAAATTGTTTTTAATTGCTTCTTTTACTTCTTCACTATACTCGATATACTTATTCATTAATTTCTTCCACCTTTTCTTTTGTTAGTTTATTATTTGTTGAATTATTTGAAAGGAGCGTAAGATACGCAACTTTTTTAGCATAAGTTAAACATTCTTCGTCATTCAAATGATGAATTAAGCCATGGATAAATCCACTAATAAAGGCATCTCCAGCACCAGAAGCGTTAACGATTGTCTTACAGGAAATTGGCGTTGTTTTTATGACTTTCTCTTTTGAAGATAAAATGATTACTTTTGCTTGATTAGTTACTAATAATTTTTTAATTCCTTGGTTGTGAAGTTCTTTAAGTTGTTCCTCTAAATTTTTTGCTTTAGAAAGTTCCTCTAATTCAAGCAGATTAACTTTTAATAAATCAATAAATGGTAGTAGTCCTTTTAATTTAGAAACTTTTTTGGCACTTACAGCATCCATAATGATTGTTTTATTTTGATAAGTAGTAAGCAAATATTCAATTGCTGCTTTACTTAAGTTATTATCAATTACTAAAAGCGAAAAACTGTTTATATAATCAGCTTTTGTCTTTAAGTATTCTGGATTTAACGCTTTAACGATATCCATATCGTTCAACCCTAAATATAAATCATTATCTTGGTCCATTACCCCTAAATAGACACTATTTGACGCTTTTTTTAAAAACCGACTTCCAGTTAGTTCCACTCCGAGGTTTATTAAACTATTTTTAGCACTTTTAGAAAAATCATCATCACCAAAAATGCTTAAAAAAGCAACTTCATTATCCATTCTTTTAACATTTTCTACAATATTTCTCCCAACTCCACCAAAAGCAATATGAATTTTAGCTAAGTTAGAATCATGAAGCAAATATTCTTCAGTTGTTTGGGCAAAAATATCAATGTTTTGCGCCCCAATAATTAGTGTTTTTAACATAAGTCACCTACTTTATCTTGGTATAACTCCCTAAATCAATATGACAATAGCCATAATGATGTTTTTCTAAATAATCTTGATGATATTCCTCAGCCTTGTAAAAAACTAAATTATTTGCAAGTTCTACAACAATATCACGTTGATAATCGTTTTGCCTAATATGAAAATAGTTTTTAATAAATGGTAAATCATTATCATCATAATTATAAATTCCACTACGATATTGAATTCCGACATCGTTTCCTTGTTTATTGAGTGATGTTGGGTCAATAATATTGAAAAAATGATCTAAAAGTTTTTTTAAAGAAATAATCTTTTCATCATAGTGAAGCATTACTGCCTCAGCATGTCCTGAAAAATGACAAACTTCTTCATAAGTAACCTCTCCTGGGCCGTTAATATAACCGACACAAGTTTCCTTTACACCATCAAGTTGTTTAAAATAAGCTTCTACACCCCAAAAACACCCTCCTGCAAAAACAATTGTTTTCAATGGAATTCCTCCTTCTTATTCAATAATTTTATTGATAATATAGCTAGCAGCAAGAATTCCTGCTACTGAGGGAACATACGCAATAGAAGCAACACTGCGATCAGGATTTTTTTCACTATAGGGTTGTTCTTTTGAGTATACAACAGGAACTTTTCCAGAAATCCCGGCTTTACGAAGGTTGCTACGGACAATTTTAGCAAGCGGATCATAACTAGTTTTTGTAATTTCAGAGATTTCTAAAAGTTCAGGATGAAGCTTATTTCCTGTTCCCATCACTGAAATAAAAGCAATTTTACGGTTTAAACATTCTTTAATAATATCCGTTTTATAAGTAACTGTATCAATTGCGTCAACAACATAATCAATTTGATGATTAAAGATCATTGCTTTTGTATTTAAATCATAAAAAGTTTGATATGTTATGAGTTTTAAAGCAGGATTAATATCTAAAAGTCTTTTTTCCATTACTGCCGTTTTTGGCAGAGCTATTGTCGAATTTAAGGCAATAATTTGGCGGTTAATGTTTGTTTCGTCAACTATGTCGTGATCAACAATAATCATTTTCCCAATTCCACTTCTTACTAAACTTTCAGCAGCATGGCCACCAACACCACCAAGCCCAACAACTAAAACTGTTTTTTGACTTAACTTTTGAAACTTTTCTTTACCGATTAAAGCAATAGTTTTTTTAAAAATCATCTTCATCACCTGACAAAAATGACTACCTAAGTAGCCATTATCTTCTTAATAGATTCATATTAAAGTATTTTTGACCTACTATAAATAGGATTAAGTACGCAAATAAAAATAAAGGAATAATTACATGAGGAACATACAACATTGGTCCTCCTAAATAAATGAACATTATCGCAATTCCTAATACCCCAAAGGCAACAATAACAATTAAAGTTAAAAATTCTTTTTGGTATGATGGTTTTAGTTTTCTTCTTCTTTGCTCTTTAGTTAATAATAAGTATGTTTGCCCAACCACAAAAGTAATCATTGTTAATGTTGATGCTACAAAAAAGATATTATTAACACTAGTATAATTATGTAAATCAAAAATATACGAAATAACTAACAATATCGGTACTAACAAAGCACAAAGTGAATAAAAAACGATTTGGTTTATTTGGAAAAGGTTATAAATCTTTTTTCTTTTCATTATGGATTAGCCGGAGCACTAGATTGCGTTGCTCGACGGATTTCTTTCTTTTCATTATAAAAACGAATTAAAACTCTAATTGTTGCGGCCATTGGAGCAGCAAAGATTACCCCAAGTGTTCCAAATAAACTACCAAAGAAGAGAATTGATACAATAATTAATAAGGGGTGAATTTCTAGTTGTTTTCCCATAATAACCGGTTGGAAAATATTTCCTTCAATGGTCTGTAAAACAATATTTACTAAGACAACGATAAATGGGTTTGGTCCTGTATCTTTTGTAATAATTGCATAAACGACAACTGGAACCATCGCAATAATTGCTCCAAAGTAAGGAATAATATTAGTAATTCCGACAATCAAACCAAAAACAAAGAAATATTTAAGACCAATCAATTTATAAATAATTGTTGCCACTGCACCAATTGCTACCATTAAAATTAATTGTCCACGAACATATGCTCCAACTGTTTGGTTTAATCTGTTTCCTAAGTCACTTGCATCTTTTTCATATTTTAAAGGAATAATTGAACGAAGCGAATCATTTACAAGTTCGTAATCCAATAAATAGTAAAATAAGAATACTGGTAAAATTAATAAAACAACCATTAAGCTCATTAATGATTCTGAGAGTGATTTAGTTAAAGAATCAATAACTGAACTAATCCCATCTTCAATAATTGTTGATTGATTAATTGTATTAGCAATCCAGTCATAAATATCTGTCCCAAAAATAAAATCAGTTCTAAAATCATCTTGGAAATAGATTGTAATCTTTGGAACATCAGTATCAAAAAACTGGCCGATTTGATTAACTATATAAGGTGTTAAATAGACAATTGCTAAAATTAAAATAATAACTGTCCCAAAGTAAACAATTGTTGCACTAAGTCCTCTTGGGCCAACTCCCCTTCTTTCTAACAATCGAATTATCGGATAAATAATAAGTGAAATAAGCCATGCCAAAATAACAGGAACAAGGACAGCCTTAAAAGCAGTAACTATTTTAGCCCATAAATCACTAAATTGAGTAGCCATAAATAAGACAGCCAAAAACAATAAAATGATTCCAAGAACTTTCATTATCTTGTTTAATACATCATCACTTAAAAATTTCTTCTTGTTATCCATTTAATCACATCCTTTAATCCATTTAATTATATCATAATATTAATATAATGAAAATTATTTAATCGTTTTGATTGATAATTCACTTAATTGTTCATTTGAGACAGTACTCGGTGCTTCAGTTAATAAACATTGTGCACTATTTGTTTTTGGAAAAGCAACTACGTCTCTAATGTTTTCAGTATGAACTAGAAGCATGATTAAACGATCAAATCCAAAGGCAATTCCTCCGTGCGGGGGAGTCCCATATTTTAATGCATCTAATAAAAATCCAAATTTAAGACGTTGTTCTTCTTTAGAAATTCCTAAGATATCGAAAACTTGGTTTTGAACTTCTTCTTGATGGATTCGAATACTTCCTCCGCCAAGTTCTTGTCCTTGAACTACTAAATCATAGCAGTAAGCAAGCGCTTTAGTTGGGTCTTCTTTTAAATAATGAAGATCTTTTTCTTGGACCATTGTAAAAGGATGGTGCAAAGAAAAATATCTGCCATGTTCTTCTTTATATTCAAACATTGGAAAATCAATTACCCAAAGGAAATCATAATCTTCATCACTATATAAGTTTTGTTCTTTAGCGATATAGTTTCTTAAATTACCAAGTGATTGGTTAACGACTTTCTCTTTATTAGAAACGATTAATAATAAATCGTTTTCTTCTAATGATGTTCTTTCAATTAATGCTTTTTGTAAATCTTCATCTAAAAACTTAATAATGCTTCCGCTTAATTTATCGGTATATTTTAAATAAGCCATTCCTTTTGCTTTGAATTTTTTAATGTAGTCTGTTAATTTATCAATTCCTTTGCGGGAGTAAAGAGAAGCTCCACTCTTAACTTTAATCGCTTTAACAATCCCCCCGTTTTCAATATTTGATGTGAAAACACTAAAGGTTGTTTTAGCTGCTAAATCAGTAATATCTACTAAATACATTTCAAAACGTGTATCTGGTTTATCGCTTCCATACTTATCCATCGCTTCTTTATAAGTAATTCTTGGGAACTGTTCTAGTAAATCAATATTTTTAACTTCTTTCATGACATGTTTAATCATGCGTTCACTAAAATCTAAAATATCTTCTTGTTCAACAAAACTAGCTTCAATATCGATTTGCGTAAATTCAGGTTGACGGTCACTTCGTAAATCTTCATCTCTAAAACATTTAGCTAATTGATAATATTTTTCAAACCCAGAGATCATTAATAGTTGTTTAAAAATTTGTGGAGATTGTGGTAAAGCATAAAATTCTCCATCATTGATTCTTGATGGGACTAAGTAGTCTCTTGCCCCTTCAGGCGTAGATTTTGTTAAAATCGGTGTTTCTACCTCAATAAAGCCATCATTATTTAAAAATTCTCTTACTGCTTTGCTTGCTTTATGGCGAACAATAAAGTTTTCTTGTAAAATCGGGCGGCGTAAATCTAAATAACGATATTTAAGGCGAGTTTCTTCTAAAGCATCTGTTTTATCTTGAATAATTAACGGCGTTTGTGCTGAAGCATTTAAAACTGTTAATTCACTAACCTCTACTTCAATATCCCCTGTTGGGATATTTTTATTTTTTGAACTTCTTTCAATTACTACCCCTTTAACTTCTAAAACATATTCGTTCTTAATTTCTAACGTTTTTTGATATAGTGGTGAATCCGGCTTAAAAGCAAGTTGAGTAATTCCTGTGCGGTCTCTTAAATCAATAAAAACAAGTCCCCCTAAATCTCTTTTTTTCGATACCCAACCTTTTAAAACAACTGTTTCGTTAATATTTTTACTGCTTAATTCTCCATTATTATGTGTTCTTTTCATCATTTTTCTCCTCTAATCTAACAATCTTCACAAGTATCATCATCACATGTTTCGCAAGTATGACTTGGTTTCATTAACTCGGTAATAATATAGTTATATAACTGATCCTTCTTAATTGTCACTTCAGTCCCACGGTCTTTGTCTTTAACGTTAATGACTCCTTTTTCCTTTTCATTAGCGCCATAAATAGCGATAAACCGCGCTTTTAAATTATCCGCTAATTTAAACTGAGCTTTTAAACTTTTATCTAAAAAGTCAAGATCACTGAATAGTCCTCCTAAACGACAACGATTAAGTAATTTAATCGCATCAGCTTTTTGTTCTTCACCAAGCACCATCAGATATAAATGTAAATATTCTGGTTCCCCAGTAAAATTAATACTTTCAAGCGCAAAGAGTAAACGTTCAAGCCCAAATGCAAACCCAACAGCTGGGGTATCTGGTCCACCAAGTGAAGCAACTAAATTATTATATCTTCCACCGCCACAAATAGTATTTTGTGATCCTAAAGTAGGCAAATTAGCATTAACTTCAAAAACAGTATGAGTATAATAATCTAACCCTCTAACTAAGTTTTTATCAATCACATATTTTATTTCCATCGCATCTAAATAAGTAATTAGCTTATTGAAATGGTTTTGACTTGTTTGATTTAAGTAATCAAGTGGTTTAGGAGCATTGATTAATAATGCTTTATCTTTATCAATTTTACAATCTAAGATTCTCAAAGGATTAGTAAGATATCTCGTTTGACAATCATGGCATAAAGTATTGATATCATCTTTTAAGTATGCTACTAATGCTGCTTTATAGATCATTTTTGATTCTTGGTCCCCAATTGAATTAAGGTGAACTTCAACATCTTTAATTTTTAAAGCTTTTATCACACTTACAGCATAACTAATAATTTCAGCATCAAGTAAAGGAGAACTACTTCCAAAAGCTTCTGCGCCAAACTGCGCAAATTGACGGTATCTCCCTTTTTGAGGACGTTCATAACGGAACATTGGTCCCATATAATAAAGTTTTTTAATCGGAATTTTATCCGCATATAGTTTATTTTCAATATAACTTCTAACAACCGGGGCTGTTCCTTCAGGACGAAGGGTATTTTTCCGTTTTCCTCGATCGACAAAATCATATGTTTCTTTAGAAACAATATCAGTATCTTCCCCAACACTACGGTGAAAAAGTTCTGTGCGTTCAAAAATCGGCGTTCTTATTTCTTCGTAATTATAGATTTTACTAACTTTACGAATTGTTTTTTCTAATGCTTGCCATTTAGCAGTGTCTTTTGGTAATAAATCATATGTTCCCTTAATTTTTTGATACATCGTAATCTCTCCTTTATCATAAAAAAACGTCCCTAAACAAATGTTTAAGGACGAAAATATTTCCGCGGTACCACCTTAGTTCCTAGTTAGCTAGGCCCTTATCTCTTAACGCGAGTAACGTCTTTTTCTACTATTTTCAAAAAAGCCTTCAAAAGTGTCTTCATTAAACTCTTTGTAGATACTTCCAGCTAGTGTATCATTCTCTATTACTTAGAAATTTAACTACTATTCTTTTTCATCAGTTTACAAAATTGATTATAACCTTATAGGGCTAAATAGTCAACATTTTAACCCTTTTTTAATTCTTTAATCCAAGGGATTTTATCAGAAAGATAATCCTCAATTGTAATTGAAGCAACTACTTCATCAATTATTTCCCCATCGTAGTTTTTAAATTTGTTTCTTAAAGTTCCTTCTTTTGTAAAGCCTAGCTTTTCACAAACACGTTTACTTCGGTGATTAAAAAGAAAATAACCGTATTGTAACCTTTTTAATTGTAAAATTTCAAACCCATAAATAATAACTGCTTTGGCAGCTTCAACAATTAATCCTTTTCCCCAATATTCAGGGTTTAAAACAAAGCCGATTTCTGCTTTATACTGTTTGTATGAATGAATTTCAATTGTCCCAATCATTTTCTGATTTTCTTGATAGATAATCGCATATATCCCTGGTTGTCCAAATTCACGTTTCTTAATTGCAAATTTAATGAAAGCTTCTGTTTCCCCTATTGATAAATGAGGTTTCCAGCCGGCATTAGGACCAACTATTGGGTTTTTTGCATATTCAAAAACATCATCAACATCACTTAAAGATATTGGTCTTAAGGTAAGTCTTTGTGTGTTTAAGACAGGTAATAATAATTGACTCATTTAATCACCTCAAATAAGAAGAAATCTTCTTTATTTACTTTCAAGCGTAATTGTAACAGGACCATCATTAATTAAAGAAATCTCCATATATTCACCAAAAATTCCATTAAAGGTTTTTATATGATATTCCTCATTTAGAATTTTAGCTAATGTTTCATAAAGGTTTTTGGCCTCTTTTGAAGCCATTGCCTTCGTAAAAGATGGCCGGTTTCCTTTTAAAGTATTAGCATATAAAGTAAACTGTGAAATTGACAAAATTTCATAATTTAGTTCTAATATACTTTTATTCATTTTTCCATTTTCATCTTCAAAAAGGCGGATTTTAGCAATTCTTTTAGCTAAATATTCTACATCTTTTAAAGTATCAGTATGAGTAAGACCAACCAATAATAAATAACCGTTTTTAATTTCTGAAACAACTTTATTGTCAACTGTGCAACTTGCTGCTTTTGCTCTTTGAATAATTACTCTCATTATTTCATCATTCTTTCAATCGAATAAACATCACTTATTTTTTGTAAATTAATAATGATGTTTTGCAGTTCGCTTTTATTTTTAATACTAAGTTTTAATTTAATTACCCCTTCATGACGCTTATTACTCGAGGCTGCAACTTGGGTAATCTTCCCTCTTGAAGAAGTAATTGTATTAATAATTTCGGCCAGAACATTATCCCGATTCGAAACAATTATTTTAATGTTTACTTCGTACGAACGACTCGTATCAGTTCCCCAGTGAACACTAATATAACGGTTTGGATCTAGGCCTTTTAAGTTATTGCATTTAGCGCGATGAACAGCGATACCAACACCTTTAGATACATAACCTATAATTTCATCTCCAGGAATTGGAGTACAGCAATTTGATAAGCGGATTGAAGGGTTTTTCAAGCCTTCAACAAAGACGTTTGAATCGCTTGTTATTTGGGCTTTATTTGATGACTCATTAATTCGTTGAATTAAGTCTTCTTCTGTATATTTAGTATCCCCTTTTAAACTATTAACGGCACTTACTGGTGAAATGGTATTTTTTCCAATTTCAAAATACAAATCTTCTACTGTATTTGCTCCCTTATGCGAAAATAAACTACTTATTAGTTTATCATTTAATTTAATTGTTAAATTATTAGCTAACATTTCGCGTTGGAAATCTTCTTTTCCGATTTCGACTAAAACACTTCTTCTTCGTTTATTTAAATAGTTTTTAATCTTTGATTTAGCATTTGATGTTTTAACAATTTTTAACCAGTTATCATTTGGTCCAAAAGAATTAACACTTGTTTTCATATTAACGATATCTCCAGACTGGAGTTCGTATTCTAGAGGAACAATGCGGCCATTAACAATTGCCCCAACTGTGTTAATCCCAACTTGAGTATGAATTCTAAATGCAAAATCTAACGGAGTAGCTCCTTTAGGTAAATCGATAATATCCCCATTAGGAGTAAAAACGTAGACATTAGCTTGAAAAATATCGTTACGAAGCAAGTTTAAAATTTCGTTTTCTCCGCCAGTTTCCTTTGTAAAATTAATTAAATTATTGTACCATTTTAATTTTTTGGAAACTTTATCAGTCATTGTTCCTTTAAAGTCTTTTTCTTTATAAGCCCAATGTGCTGCGACACCATATTCAGCAACTTCATCCATTTCTCTTGTTCGAATTTGGATTTCGTAAACTTTTCCATTAGCGATAATTGATGTATGGAGTGATTGATAAAGATTCGGCTTTGGCATCGCGATATAATCTTTAAAACGGTTAGGAATAGGGGTCCATTTTGAATGGATAATTCCAATTACCCGATAACAACTTTCAATATCTTTTACGATTAATCTAATCGCAAGCAAATCAAAAATTTCTTCAAACTCTTTATTTCGATCTCGCATTTTCTTATAAACTGAATATATATTTTTGATTCTTCCTTTAATTTCAGAATCGACATTATTTTCGGTTAATAAATACTGAAGATTTGTTTGCATTAAGCCAAGATCTGCCTCACGGTTTTTCTTAGTATCCGCAATTAATTTAGAGATTTTTTTATAGGTGTCAGGTTCTAAATATTTAAATGATGTATCCTCTAGTTCTGCTTTTATAAGGTTCATCCCTAAACGGTGAGCAAGTGGTGCGTAAATTTCCATTGTTTCTTTTGAGATTCTTTGTTGTTTTACTGGTGATAAATGATTTAGGGTTCGCATATTGTTTAAACGGTCTGCGAGTTTAACAATAATTACCCTAATATCTTTTGCCATCGCCAGCAACATTTTTTGGTAATTTTTTGCTTGAGCGGCGATTTTATCAGCTTCTTTTTCAGTTCTAGAAAATTTATATTGCCCTAATTTGGTAACGCCCTCAGTTAATAGCGCAATTTCTTCACCAAAAATCTTTTTGATATCTTCGTATGTTGTATCAGTATCTTCAATTACATCATGTAAAAGGGCTGCGACTAAAGTCACAGGATCAGTATGAAGCTCACTTAAAATAAGGGCAACATCAAGCGGGTGAACGATGTATGGATCACCCGATTTACGAAGTTGTCCTTCATGGCTTTTATAGGCATAATCATATGCTTCTTTAATGATTTCAAGATGTTCTTTATCTTGAATGTAATCTTTGATTTTTTCCTGTAGTTCTGCGAAATTTGGTGTTCGCATATTCATCACTCCTTAGAAGCGAATTAATGATAAAACATTGTATGCTTGTAGTTTATCTCTTCCTTTTAAAAATTCTAGTTCTACTAAGAAAGCAATTCCTGCAACAATTCCTCCTGATTGTTCAATTAAATTAATCGTTGCTTCAATTGTTCCTCCTGTTGCGAGTAAATCATCAATAATTAAAACTTTTTGACCTGGTTTAATATCGCCTTTATGAAGACATAAAGTGTTAGTTCCATATTCTAAGTCATAAGTACATTCAATTACTTCACGTGGCAATTTATTTGGTTTTCTAACTGGAATAAAGCCGATTTCTAGTTGAGTTGCAACAGGACATCCAAAAATAAACCCTCTGGCATCTGGCCCTACAATAATATCTGCTTCAATTTCTTTTGTAAATTCAACAAATAAATTTGTCGCATGTCTAAATGCTTTTCCATTTGCAATTAAAGGGGTAATATCCTTAAATTGAATCCCTTCAATTGGAAAATCTGGTACATTTGCAATATAATCTTTTAAATTCATAACGGTTCCTCCATTTTATCTTTTTTCCTCGTACATTTTATTATACCAAGGATTTAATAAATCTTTTATCTTTTTATAAATTAAATAATTTCAAAATCTTCAATTAAAATTTGTTTTTTTGTTTGGCCTCTAAAAGTATTTGTGTCAAGCCGTCCTAATAGGTTTACTCTCGTTGTTTTAGTAATCTTTGAATGAAGATTTTTATTATTAAAGAAAATCGCTTCTGTTGAATGGTTAATTAGTAATTTTGAATGTTCCCCTTTAATTAAATATTTACTCGTTGGTGAAATATTCGGAAAAACAAATAAAGAATCCTTCAAATCGTAATGATCTAACTCATTAATTTGTTTTATAGCTAAGCTATTAATATCAATTACTCCTTCAGCAATCGTTAAATCTTCTCTTTTTGCTTTTGGAATTAATTCATTAAAACGATGTTTAAATTCAGCAAAATTCTCTTTTTTAAATTCTAATCCTGCCGCATTTTGATGACCACCATAACGCACTAGTAAGTCTTTTATCTCCCTTAAAACGTAAATTACATCTACAGATCCATAACTACGAATACTTCCTTTGAAAGTGAACTCTTCTTCTTTTAAGACAACACTTACTTTAGAATATTCGTTAGCCAAGCGCGAAGCAATAATTCCTAATACTCCTTCATGCATAATTGGCGAATGAATAATAATACTTGGATCTTTTTCATTTAATTGAGATAAAGCTTCGTTAAATAATACTTTTGTAAGTTTTTTTCTTTTATTATTAATTTCTTCAATCTCTTCTAAATAACGAAGAGCAATCTTAGGATCAGTTGAAAGAAGTAATTCAACAGCAATTTTAGCACTTTTCATCCGTCCACATGCGTTTAATCTTGGAGCAATTTTAAACTGAATATCCGCAACTGAAGGACGGGTTAAATTTAAAAATGAAATTAGTTTAGCGATTCCTAAGTTTTCTGAAGAAATCATTTTTTTTAATCCAAGATTAACAATCGCGCGGTTTTCATCTACTAAAGGCATCATATCGGCAATTGTTCCTAAGGCAACGATATCTATATAGATTAATGCATCATCACCAATTAAGGCTTGCGACAGTTTAAATGCTACTCCTACTCCAGCTAAAGGTTTGAAGGGGTAATCAGATAACGCCGTATGAATAATTGTGTATGCATCAGGTAAATCACCCTCTTGTTCATGATGATCAGTAATAATTAAATCAACCCCGTTTTCTTTTAATACTTTTGCTTCAAAAGTAGATTTAATGCCATTATCAACTGTGATGACTAAATCAAAATCATCATTAATGATTTCGTAGGTTTTAGAATAAGTTAATCCGTAACCATCGACAAAGCGATTAGGAATATCATAATAAATATTAGCTCCTAAATCTTTTAAGGTTTTATATAAAATAAAGGTACTAGTAATTCCATCGACATCATAGTCCCCATAAATTAAGATTTTCTCTTCTTCTTTAATAGCATCCATAATCCGGTCAACTGTTTTTTGCATATCTTTAAACTGGTATGGGTCATTGAGATTTCGCTCATCTAAATTAAATAATTTTTGATAATCATTGACCCCTCGAGCTCGATAAATATCTTTGACCAATGTATTTTGATTTAAATTTTCATTCCTTATTTTCCATTTATACATCTATATCTCCTAACTGTAAGAACTACTAGACCACCTACATTTTATCTGGTGCACTTACTCCAACTAAATTGAGAGCATCTTTTAAGACTATTTTCGTAGCATTCAATAAGGCAAGTCGTTCCATTGTTTTTAAATGGTCGGTAGAAATAACTTGTTCATCATTATAAAAACTATGAAATGCACTCGCTAAATTATTAACATAATTTGTAATTTTATGGGGTGCTCTTTGAAGTGCTCCTTGTTTAATAACTTCTGGGTAGTTACCAAGAAGTTGAATTAAATTAAATGCTTTTTCACTAGTAATTGTCGTAAATTTTTGTGGTAATTTTTCAACATTAAAACCTTTTTGTTTTGCCGCAGTAAAAATACTATTTATTCTAGCATGAGCATACTGTGTATAATAAACTGGATTTTCATTAGTTTGTTTCAAAGCTAAATCTAAATCTAAATCCATATGAGTATTCAAACTACGCATCGCAAAGAAATAACGAACAGGATCAACTCCTACTTCATCAATAATATCGCGTAAAGTAATTGCTTTACCACTTCTTTTAGACATTTTCACTTCTACACCATCTTGAATTACTTTAACCATTTGTAAAATTTCAACTTCGAGAATGTTTCCTTTTCCTGAGACCATTTCAATAGCTGCGGTTAAACGGTTAATATATCCATGGTGATCTCCACCTAAAATATCAATTATTTTTGTATAACCACGTTCTACTTTATTTTTGTGATAAGCAATATCAGGGGCTAAATAAGTATATGTTCCATCACTTTTCACAATTACACGGTCTTTTTCATCATTGTAATTTGTTGTTTTTAACCATAACGCGCCATCTTTTTCATAGGTAAAATTATTAGCTTTTAAAAACTCAATTGTTTCTTCAACTAAATGGTTATCATAAAGACTTTTTTCACTAAACCATACATCAAAAGTAACCCCAAAATCAGTTAAATCTTTTTTTAAGGAATCTAATAATGAATTTACCCCATACTGTTTAAAGAAATCATAACCGTCTTCTTTTAAGAAACGATCGTTGTATTCTCTTTTAAGTAATTTAGCTGCCTCAATAATCTCTGGACCATGATAACCGTCATCCGGCATTTTTGCATCCATTCCAAACAATTGTTTATATCTCGCATCAATACTTATTGCCAAATTATGAATTTGGTTTCCAGCATCATTGACATAATACTCTTTTGTTACTTTAAATCCTGCTTTTTTCAATATTCTACTAATAGAATCCCCAGCTGAAGCCCCACGAGCGTGTCCAATATGAAGGCTACCTGTGGGATTAACACTTACAAATTCAATATTATAGTGTTCGTTTTCACCAAGAGTAAGGCTTCCGTAATCAGCTTGTTTTGTATTAATTTCACTAATAATGCTTGTTAAAAATGATTTATCTAAATAAAGATTTATAAAGCCTGGTTTTGCAACTAAAATCTGATTGATATAAAGATTATCTTTATTAAACTCTTCTAAGATTTCTTCAGCAATTTTAAGAGGAGCTTTTCTCGCAATACGTGCTAATTTCATCGCAATATTTGTAGAAAAATCACCATTTGTCTTCCCTTTAGGCACTTCAATAATAATCTCGATATCATCTGAATAATAACCTAATTTAATTAAGCTATTTTTAAATTCTTCTTTAATCATATTTACTAATTCATGTAATTCCATTATTGCACCTCATCTATTAAATTTTAAACTTATATCCATTGCTTTATAAGAATGTGTCAATGCCCCAACACTTATAAAATCTACTCCTGTAGCAGCAACTTTATTGATTCTAGACAAAACCATATTCCCACTAGCTTCAAGTAATTTATTAATATTAGCCTCAACACATTTTTTTGTTAATTCGTTTGACATGTTATCAAGCATAATAATATCACATTCTGTTTTTAATGCTTCTAAAAATTGATCAAAAGTCTCAACTTCAACCTCTATTTTAATAGAGTGGTCAACCTTTCTTTTTATAATTTCAACTGCCTTCGTAATTGATCCTGCACTCTTTATATGGTTATCTTTAATCATGACTTGATCACTTAATGAAAATCGGTGATTCATTCCTCCACCATCAACAACTGCCATTTTTTCAAGAATTCTTAAATTGGGTGTTGTTTTTCTTGTATCAAGAATTTTAGCGTTAAATGTTCCTACTTCCTTGACAAATTTGCTAGTTAATGTTGCAATTCCACTCATGCGTTGCATTAGGTTTAAAGCTACTCTTTCGCCTTTTAAAATAGAAGCAGTTTTCCCGCTTATTATAGCGATAATGTCGCTTTTCTCAACAAACATTCCATCATTATTTATAACTTTCACAATGATTGTTTCATCAATTAATTCAAATACTCTTTTCATTACTAAAACGCCACTTAAAACCCCATCCTCTTTGGCGATTAAAACTCCTTCACTTGTTTCATCAGTAAAAAGATTATCAGTAGTTATATCAATTGTTGGAATATCTTCATGTAGTGCATCTATAATTATATTATCTATTTTTCGATTCATTCTATCACCTTAATTTGAGATCTAATTGCTCAAAAGCAATCTTTTTATTGGTAGATTTAAATAGCTTAATCCACTTAGCACTTCTACCTTTTCCAAGTGGTCGGATTTTTTCATCATCCCTTAATCTTTTTAATGTCCGATTAATTGTTGAATCAGAAATATAAGGATGAACATTTCTAATATCATCTTTACTAAAAACATCTGGTAGTTTATTAATTGTGTTTTCAATATTATTCGACTTGTTTAATTGACTATCAAATTCATAATTTCTAATTAAATCATTAATTTGATCATAGGCATAAGCAGAAATTTTTAAAAAGAAACGATGTAACGGTAAGACCTGACTAAATCCTTCTGCCCAGTTGAATGAAGCATGTCTAACTTCCAAATCAAACTCATCAATATTATTTGAAATCAACTGCATAAAACTAATATATTCAAAAACTTCGTATGAGTTTATCAAGAGCAATATATAGAGTAACAATAATCCAATTTCGTTATTTTTCTCTACAAAAGGACTTATATTAATAAAATCAATATAAAAATTTTCAATTATGAAAGACATTTCATAGTTTCCTTCTTTTACTTTTTGCTTATATAATTGAATCAGTGCTTCCAAATCTTCTCTTTTTGATGTATATTTCCCACTTAAGAGACTAATTTTACTTGATTTTCTTGCTACTTTACGAAATTGAAGTTTACTATCAGCAATTACATCTTTATATAAAAATTTAAGCAAATCAAAAATCTCATTTGTTAAAAGTTCAAATGTAGAATTTTCATTGTGAATTTTAACAAAAGCATTTTTTAAATTAAGAACAAAGCGTTCATCTTTGTTTTTAGGTAAAACATCTTTATAAATCAATGATTTCAACCGCAAATCTGAGACACCTATTTTAAATATTTTTGTAAAAAAATGTGTGTCCTGATTTATGGTTTGGCGCACCATTACAGTATAATCAGAACTTAAAGTCTCATGATTATACTGATTTATTCCAATCGACTTGTATATCTTTATATAAGACATCACAATATCGTGAGGAATTTGCGTCCTATCAAGATTCGTTAGACAATTCATATTAACCACCTCAAATATAACTTTTACAGTTCTATTTTACTATATTTATGACTTTTTTCCAAATATTTATGACACTATTATAGTCATTTCGGCTATTTATGAACATATTTAATATAAAAAGTAGCTTTCGCTACTTTTTATTCAAATAATTTTTGTTGAATTAAGTCTGGATTTTTTTCAACAACGTATTCATTTAAGTTTGGAATTGATGGATCAATTTCCATTTCTTCAATATTAATAAATAACGGCTTCCCTTGTTTTGCTTTTATAAATGTTTTTCCAGTTGCTGTTTTATCTGTTTTAATATCAAAAGCTTTTAAAATAACTAACATTTTATCAGTATTAATATTAATTCTAGCTCTATTTTTATATTGCGTTGCGTTCATTAAACATACGTCCGTTACTAAATAAGGATTTGATTTAACAACTTTGTATAATTTAACTCCTTTATTTGTTCTTCTTTTCTTTGGAATATCTACTAAATTGACTCTTTTTATAGTACCACGATGTGTTAAAATTAAAAGATCATGATGCTCTTTTAAAATGATTCCTGAAGCTAGTTTTTGTTTTGGCGGTAAATTCAGCCCTTTTACCCCTTTAGCCGTTGTAGAAGTTACTGATATTTCATTCAAACTGAATTTTAAAGCAAGGCCTTTTCTAGTAATAATTAATAAATCCGCTTCAAGAGTAGTTGTTGTATCTACCTTAACTACTATATCCCCTTTATTTAAGCTAATTGCTTTAATAGTTTTTGAATATCTTGAAACATTAAAGTCTTCCAATTTTGCAAGTTTAATTAAATTGTCCTGAGTAATAAATACAAGATATTTCTCTTCATTAAAATCTTTTACATGTACTATTTTAATAATTACTTCGCCATCATCTAACTGAACAATATTGTTAATATGAGTTCCTAAATCCTTCCACTTAGATTCGAGAACCTTAAAAACAGGTAAATATACATAGTTTCCTTTATTAGTAAAAATTAAAATTGTATCTAAGGTTGATACCTCGCTAACAAATAGCATTGAATCATTTTCTTTAATATTCGGCTTATCTGTTGCTTTAAACGAACGAACAGACGAACGCTTAACATAGCCTTCGCGACTAATTCCAATTACAACTCTTTCATCAACTACGAGTTCTTCTTCAGAAATCGTGATTTTCTCGATTTCTTCTTCAATTTCTGATTTTCTTTTTGTCGATAAAGTTCTACTAATAACTTTTAACTCTGCTTTAATAACATTTTGAAGGTCTTCTTCATTATGTAAAATTAAATTTAATTCTTCAATTTGCATCATTAGTTTAGCATGTTCTTTTTCTAACGCTTTTATATCTGTGCTTGATAAACGATAAAGTTGTAAAGTAACTATAGCTTCTGCTTGTTCTTCAGTAAATTTATACTTCTTCATCAACTTGTTTTTAGCATCTCTTTTATGTTTTGAAGCTCTAATTAACGCAATAACATCGTCTAAAATGTCCATCATCTTAATTATTCCTTCAACAATATGAGATCTTTTTTGTGCTTTTCTTAATTCATAGTTCGAACGATTTGTAATTACTTCTTTTTGATGAATAATGTAGGCATCAATCATCGGTAAAATCCCCATTAACATTGGTCTTTTATTGTTTATTGCGACCATGTTGTAATTATAAGATTTTGATAAATCAGTTTTTTTATGTAAGAAGTTTAAAATGAATTGTGGATTAAAGTTTTTCTTAATATCAATAACAATTCTTAATCCCTCACGGTCTGATTCATCGCGAACTTCTGCGATTCCATCAATTCCTTTTTTAATTCTAATGTCATCTATTTTTCTAACTAGTGTAGCTTTATTAACCTCATAAGGAATTTCAGTTATAATAATTTGTTGGTTCTCAATTACTGATTTTGACTTCATAATTACTCGTCCACGGCCAGTTTCAAAGGCTTGTCTTATTTGATCTTTTCCTTGAACTATTGCCCCAGTTGGAAAATCAGGACCTTTAACTATTTTTAAAACGTCATCAACAGTCATATTTGGAGTATCAATCCTTTTTATAATTGCCTTTACAATTTCTCGTAAATTATGAGGTGGAATATCTGTAGCATATCCGGCAGAAATCCCAGTTGAACCATTAACCAATAAATTTGGATATCTTGCAGGAAGAACTACTGGTTCATATTCTTCATCATCAAAGTTAGGAATAAACATTACTGTTCGTTTATCAATATCTCTTAAAAGGATTTCACTTGAGAGGCTCATTCTTGCTTCGGTATATCGCATAGCTGCAGCACTATCACCATCAATTGAACCATTGTTACCGTGCATATCTATTAAAAGATTTCTAATTTTCCATGGTTGCGATAACCGAACCATGGCATCATAAACTGAAGAATCTCCATGTGGATGATACTTACCAATAACGTCTCCAACAATTCTTGCAGATTTTTTATATGGTTTATCACTAAACATTCCTAGTTTATACATTGAAAATAAAATTCTTCTTTGAACTGGTTTTAACCCATCTCTAACATCCGGTAATGCTCGATCTTGAATAATGTATTTTGAGTAACGGCCAAATCTTTCACCAACAATATCCTCTAAATTCTCTTTAAGAATTTTTTCATCAACAAATTCGTTGATTTCTTTAATAATCGCTTTTGCCATATTAATCACCTATTACAAAGTTATCTTCACTACCAAATTCAACGTTTGCTTCTATCCAATCGCGTCTTGGCTCAACTTTATCTCCCATTAAAATAGTAATTCTTTGATCTGCATCAGCTAAATCGTCAATATTTACTTGAATTAAAGTTCTTGTTTTCGGATCCATTGTCGTATCCCACAGTTGTGATGCGTTCATTTCTCCTAATCCTTTAAACCTTTGTATTGTGGTGTTTTTGTATTGACTTGTTAATTTGTCTAAGTCTTCATCAGACCATGCATAATCAAAAGCGATTTTCCCTTTGACCTTACGAGTAATTTTATAAAGAGGAGGAAGAGCGATATACACTTTTCCAGCTTCTACTAATTCACGCATATATCTAAAGAAAAATGTTAATAGTAAAACTTGGATATGGGCTCCATCTGTATCAGCATCGGTCATAATAATTACTTTTGAATAATTACATTTTTTAATATCAAAATCAGGACCAAGTCCTGCCCCAATTGTATGAATGATTGTGTTTACTTCTTCATTTTTTAAAACATCTTCAATTTTAGCTTTCTCGGTATTAATAACCTTTCCTCTTAAAGGAAGAATTGCTTGAAACCTTCTATCTCGTCCTTGTTTAGCACTTCCACCCGCACTATCACCTTCGACTAAATAGAGTTCATTTTTAGCAGGATTTTTTGTTTGTGCAGGAGATAATTTACCTGAAAGATTTGGTTCAACTTTACTTTTTCTTTTTTCAAGGCGAGCTTCTTCACGAGCTTTTCTCGCTGCATCTCTTGTCATTTGTGCTTTTAGGGCTTTCTCAATTAAAGTATATGTTAAGCTGTTATTTTCTTCAAAAAAGTAAGTCATCTTTTCTGATACAACTTGCTCAACAGCAGTACGTGCATCAGGTGTCCCTAATTTATTTTTAGTTTGTCCTTCAAATTGTAATAAGTTTTCTGGAATTCTAACTGATAAAACAGTAGTTAATCCTTCTCTAATATCAGCCCCTTCAAGTTTTTTACCATTTTTAAGAAGACCAATTTTTTGGCCGTATTCATTAAAAAGTTTTGTAAGAGCTGATTTAAAACCTGTTTCATGATTCCCACCGTCTTTAGTTCTAACGTTATTTACAAAAGAAATCAATTGATCAGTATATGATTTGGTAAATTGAAAAGCAACCTCTACTTCAATATCTAACGCTTTTCCTTCGATAAATTTTGGATCATGAATCGGTGTTTTTGTTTTGTTAAGTAAATCAATATAGGAAATTATTCCATCTTCATAATAAAATTCATCTTGTAATTTTGAACGTTCATCAGTTAAAATGATTCTTAACCCTTTTAGTAAAAAGGCACTTTCTCTTAAGCGCTCTACTAATGTTTGGTAATTGAACACAGTTGAAGTGAAAATTTCTGAATCTGGCTTAAACCAAACTGTTGTTCCGTTATGTTTAGATTCACCAATTATTTTAAGTTGAGTTACCGTACTACCACCATTTGAGAATTTCATATTGTAAATCTTCTTGTCTCTTCTAACAGTAACGTCAACAAATTCACTAAGGGCATTCACAACACTTGCCCCAACACCATGTAATCCACCAGATACTTTATATCCACCAGCTTGGCCAAACTTTGCTCCAGCATGTAATTTAGTATAAATAATTTCTAAAGCACTCTTTCCACTTTTGTGTAAATCTACTGGAACTCCTCGTCCATTATCAGTAACAACCACACTATTATCTTCTTTAATAGTAACTGTAATTTCGTTACCAAAGCCAGCAAGAACCTCATCAATCGCATTATCAACAATCTCCCAAACTAAGTGATGAAGCCCTCTAGAGTCTGTACTACCAACATACATCCCGGGTCTTTTTCTAACTGCTTCAAGTTCTTCAAGAATTTGAATTGACTGGGCATTATACTCATTTAAGTTGTTTTCCATCTCGTATACACATCCTATTCTGTTAACTACTTTATCTATTATATCAAAATGAAATCTATTTTAATAGTGATATTTTTTTTTTATTATGTTATAATATTTTAGAAATATAAAATCGAGGTGAAAATATATGATGTTGTCATATGGATTATTATTAGTATCATATTTAATTGGCGCAATCCCTTTTTCAGTAATTTTCGGGAAAGTAATTAAGGGAATTGACGTTAGAAATCACGGAAGTGGTAACCCTGGTGGAACTAACTCTTTAAGGTTTTTAGGACTTAAAGTTGGAACATTAGTTATTATTGGTGATGTCTCAAAAGGAGCATTAATTATTTTGCTATTAAAATTTGGTGTATTTGGCGATCCATCCACATTACTTCATCCTCTAGCTTATGGTCTTGCAGCAGCAATTGGTCATTCATACTCAATTTATATTAAATTTCAAGGTGGTAAAGCAGTTGGAACTACAGTTGG
>CAYZEW010000012.1:0-24652 GCA_964477825.1 uncultured Candidatus Izemoplasmatales bacterium
CTGGAAACTTAAAAGCAGTATTATATAAAGATGGAGCACCAACAGGTGCCGAAATAGCATTAGTAACTGGAGCAAATAATGGTAAGACATTTAGTGATTTAGCATTTGGAACAGAATATGTAGTTAAAATTGAAACTGATTATGATCTAAATGACGGAATTCATTCAGAAAATGGTGCTATCCTAGATAGTGTAACTAAATCTACTGTTAATTTAATTATTGTTAGTGATATAGTAAATGGTCAAGAAACTTATGACTTTACATTAGATATTGATGACCAATTTAGTATCTTATCTGGATTTACAGTTGCGGTTGGTGTTTATGACGAAAATGATGATTTAGTTGGTAACGTATCGTTTATCTCAGAACCTACAGCATTTAGTTTAATTAATTTATGGTCAGATTATGATTATTATATTAAGGTTACAGCTAATTATGATGTAGGAAATGGTGTAGTTAACGATGTTGTATTTATATATGACTTCCATACAATAGCTAAAGCAGTACCAACAGCAACAGTAACGAATACATCAGTAACAGATACAGCAATAACATTTGATGTAACAATAACTGATGATGACTCAACAATTACTGGAAACTTAAAAGCAGTATTATATGATGAAAATGGTGTCGCAACAGGTGATGAAATAGCATTAGCAGTTGGAGCTAACGCAGGTAAATCATTTACAGGATTATTATCAGGAACTGATTATACTGTTAAAATTGAAGCTGATTACGATGTTAATGATGGTAATGGTACAATTACTGCTTACGAAATGGCAACGAATAACTATACAACAGTAGCTAGAGCTGTACCAACAGCAACAGTAACGAATACATCAGTAACAGATACAGCAATAACATTTGATGTAACAATAACTGATGATGACTCAACAATTACTGGAAACTTAAAAGCAGTATTATATGATGAAAATGGTGTCGCAACAGGTGATGAAATAGCATTAGCAGTTGGAGCTAACGCAGGTAAATCATTTACAGGATTATTATCAGGAACTGATTATACTGTTAAAATTGAAGCTGATTACGATGTTAATGATGGTAATGGTACAATTACTGCTTACGAAATGGCAACGAATAACTATACAACAAGAGCTAGAGTAATTCCTGATGTAATTGTTGAAAATCTTGATATTTCTAATGGTGCAGATATTAAGTTTGATATTTCAGGAACTAATGACCCAGATTCAGTAATTATTAGTGATTTTGAAGCTGTCTTAGTAGTTAATGGTGTTGAAACTGCAACGTTAACTGTTACAGGTGATGGAGCATATACATTTGCTGGATATGATGGTACTAATGGTGATGAATACGCAATTATTGTTAGAGCAACAATAAATACAAATGATGGAGCAGGAAATGTTGAAGATTATGAATTCTTTATCCAATCATGGATTTATGTAACAAGAAACTAAGTAAAAAGTAAAGCTTAAATTAAAAGCACTTCCTAAATTGGAAGTGCTTTTCTTGGTAATAAATTAGTTTTGTTAATTTTTGATTTATTATTATGAGTTAAAGGATTATCTTTATCAAATTGGGATAAAAAGGTAATTACTTCATTTGTTACTTTTGTAGGAGTGGAAGCACCACTAGTAACAGAAACAGTACTGTATGTTTTTAATTTATCAACATTAATGTCTTCAACATTTTCAATTAATGTCGCATCAATACGGGCTTCATTAATTGAAACGTCTACTAGTTTTCTAGAGTTATTTGATAATTTATCACCAACAACAAAGCAGTGATCGATTGTTTTATCTTGCTTTATGACAGCTTCTTGTCTAATTCTTGTTGAGTTACATATCTCATCAATAATGTAAATATTAGGGTAACGTTTTTTAGCAGCTTCACTAATATAAAAAATATCAAAGATACTCATTGTTGTTTGGTTAGTTAAGGCGATTTTAGGATTGTTAATATTAAGATTGTTCATTTCATCAATATTTTCAACAACATAAACATTTTCACTTATCCCCTTAGCAGCTTCGCTTTCAGGATGATGATGTTTACCAATGAAAATAACAGAATAACCACTGCTTACTAAGTCTTTTATTGTTTTTTGACTTTTTAAGACATCAACACAAGTAGTATCAATGATATCTAAACCTTTTGCTTGTGCCTTTTTATAAACATCAGGACTTACCCCATGAGCTGTGAAAATCACTGTCCCTTTATCAATTTGATCAAGTAACTCAAGGCGAGTTAGAGAATCACTGTGAAGGGTGATTAGATCTTCATTATTTAGTGCTTCAACAATTTGTTTATTGTGAATAACCATTCCTAAGATATAAATTGGTTTTTTAGTTGACAATAAGTCTAAATTTGCTATTGTATTAATGGCGTTTACAACACCATGACAATATCCTCTTGGTGTAATTTTAATTGTTTTCATAATATCACCCAAATCTATTATATATTATAGTCATATAATTTGGAAATGTTATGTGAATATTGTATAATAAAAGTGAGGAGCGATACTATGAATATTAACCAAAATTATGTAAATAAAGCAATAAAAGATTTAGGATTTACTAAATTTACAGAAGTTCAAAATTTAGTAATTCCCAAAGCATTAAGTGGAAAAGATATTATTGGGTGTAGCCAAACAGGAACTGGTAAAACTCATGCTTTCTTAATCCCGATTTTTGAGAAACTTGATTTATCATTATACGATGTTCAAGTAGTTATTACAGCTCCAACGAGAGAACTAGCAGAACAAATTTATAATAATGCAATGTTCATTGCCAAACGGAGTGAAACATATATTGATATTAGAAAATTTGTTGGGGGAAGTAATCGTGAAAAAGAGATTGAAAGATTAAAAAAATCACAACCAATGATTGTGATTGGAACTCCTAGTAAAATTAAAGACTTAGCAATTGATGAAAATGTTTTAAACATTTATAAAGCTAATCTATTAGTGATTGATGAGGCTGATATGGCCCTTGAAATCGGCTTTTTAGAAGACATTGATAAAATAGCGGCATTAATGAAAGAAAACTTACAGATGCTTGTTTTTAGCGCAACGATTCCTGAAAAGATAAGACCTTTTTTAAGAAAATACATGACACAGCCAGAAGAAATCTTTATTAAACCAAAAGAGTTATCAAGTTTAAATATTGAACATATTTTTATCCCAGTTAAAAGCAAGGATAATAAAACAAACTTGTTAGACTTATTAAAAGCAATTAACCCTTATATTGGCATTATTTTCTGTAATCGAAAAGAAGTAGTTGATGAAGTTACTTCATTCTTGTTTTCTAACGGCTATAAAGTAGCGAAACTACATGGTTCATTATCACCACGTGAAAGAAAACAAGTAATGCGAAGAATTAATAATGCTGAATTTCAATATGTTGTTGCCTCTGACATTGCTAGTAGAGGAATTGATATTGATGGGGTAAGTCATATTATTAATTATGAATTACCAAAAGAAATGGAATTTTATGTTCACCGTACAGGGCGAACTGGAAGAGCAAAATATACCGGGCTTGCAATTAGTTTTTATTCACCAAAAGACTATGCTTATCTTGATTTCTTAGAAAGAAAAGGAATTAAAATTAACTATAAAGATATTAAAAATAATCAATTAATTGAACGAAGAATACGGGATGAACGAAAAAGAAGAAAACAAACCTATATTCCTATAAGTGGTGATGCACTTAATGTTAAACGTAGTAAAAAAGTAAAACCAGGCTATAAGAAAAAATATAATGCGGCAGTAAAAAAAGCGAAAAAAAGAGATTTACGCCAGAAAAATAGATAGGAGTACTTATGTTGAAAATCGGATCACACGTTTCCTTAAAAGGAAAAGAGATGTTGCTAGGTAGCGTAAAGGAAACTTTAAGTTATAATGCAAATAGTTTTATGATATATACCGGTGCTCCTCAAAATACAAGAAGGAAACCAATCGAAGAGTTAAAAATTCCTGAAGCAGTAGCTTTAATGAAAGAAAATGGGTTATCATTAGATAATGTTGTTGTTCATGCTCCATATGTGATGAATTTAGCGAATCCAGATCCTGAAAAACGGGATTTTGCAGTTAAGTTTTTTACTAGTGAAATTGAAAGAACAGCTAAAATTGGAGCAAAGCAAATCGTTCTTCACCCAGGAGCTCATGTTAAGCAAGGGGCTGATATCGGGATTACTAATATCATTGAAGGGTTAGATAGAGTAATTGAAAACACTAAAGATTTAGATGTTTTAATTGCCCTTGAAACAATGGCAGGTAAAGGAACTGAATGTGGTCGAAATTTTGAAGAGTTAGCACAAATTATAAATGGAGTTAAAGATAATTCACGCTTAAGTGTTTGTTTCGATACATGTCATACTCACGATGCTGGTTATGATACAAAAGCGGCTTTTGATAAAGTAATTAAAGAATTTGATCAAGTAATCGGGAAAGAAAGAATTAGTGTTTTTCATATTAATGATTCTAAGAATGAAAAAGGTGCTGGAAAAGATCGCCATGAGAATATTGGGTTTGGTTATATTGGGTTTGATGCCTTAAACTATATAGTTAATCATCCAGATTTTATGGATATTCCTAAAATTTTAGAAACACCTTATGTAACAAAAACTTCTGAATCAAAGGAAAAAGTTTTCCCGCCTTATAAGGAGGAAATCGCGATGTTCAGAGCGCAAAAATTTGATCTAAAAGTTCTAGCAAAAATCAGAAAAAAAGACGTTATTGGTTAATAACGTCTTTTATATAGTCTAGTCGTTCTTCAATTTCTTTTAATGATTCAAGTGAAAAAGTTTTTTTATTTTCGCTTGTTATTCCCAGTAAATAATCCGCAGAAACATCACAAAACTCACAAAACAGTTTTAACTGTTTATGATTCATATTTTGATGGTTATTCTCAATCTTTGAATAGTTTGGTCGTTGCAAACCTAAAAAGGCTGCGACTTGTTTTTGTGGAAAGTTTCTTAGTTCTCTAATTTCTTTTAATCTTTCTCCTAATGTTTTCATATTCATCACCATCTATATTGTAGCAAAAAAGCACTTAAAAAGTGGTGTTTGTAATGTAATAAGAACATATTTAATACTATGTATGAAAAACGCAAAAAATTTGAAGAAAGTGATTAAAATTTCGAAATGACTAGGAGTACTCTTTGACAATGGGGATGATAAAGATTATATTAGATATAGGTGATATTTATGAAAGAATTAATCTCGAAAATATTAGAGAAACATGTAGAGATATACGGGTATGTTTCAGTTGATGAATATATAAAAAAGCGAGCTGCTTATGGGAAAAAAGACTCTTTTAAACGAATTCCTAATTTTGAGAAATATAAAACGATTGTTGTTTTAGGGTTAGCTTATCCTAGTAAGACAGTAAAACATCTTGGAAAAGGCTTTGGTGTTCTATCACGATATGCTTATAACATTGACTATCACCTAACGTTTAAAAAGGTTTTATTAGAAATTGAAAAAGAGTTGACTAAATTATCGATCACAAGTTATTCTAGCGTAGATGTTTCTGATATTTATGAAAAACAGGCGGCAGTTTACGCTAATTTGGGATATATTGGTAAAAACCAATTGTTCATTAATGAAAAGTTTGGATCATATTTAAATTTAGCAACAATTTTAATTGATATTGAACTAGAAAATGAGCAAGTTATTACAGTCTTAGATGATTGTGGTGATTGTCGATTGTGTATTGATGCTTGCCCAAGTAACGCTTTAGATGACGGGTTTGATCGAGTAAAATGTATTTCTAATCTTTCCCAAGAGAAAAATAGTCTTGATAAAAAAGAAATAAGTTATTTTAAAAAAGTGATTTACGGATGTGATATTTGTCAGATTGTCTGTCCTAAAAATAACGGAATTGATTTTCATTTACATCAAGAAAGTGAACCAACTGGAATTGAAAATATTGATTTAATAAAGCTCTTAAAAATGTCAAATAAAGAGTTCTATATAAAATACGGAAATAATGCCTGTAGTTGGACTGGTCCACTTGTTTTAAAAAGAAATGCTTTAGCAGTAATTGCTAATCAAAATTTAACACAAGCAATTCCCGAAATTAAAGAAAGTATGCAAAAATATCAAGGAGTTTCATGGTATAATGAAACAGCAATTAAGGTATTGAAAATACTAAAAAGGAGCGAATGAAATGAATCATATTGTTTTATATCATCCAGAAATTCCTCAAAATACTGGGAATATTATGAGAACATGTGCCGCAACGAACATGAAACTCCATTTAATTGAACCTTTAGGGTTTAGTTTGGATACAAAATATGTTAAAAGGAGTGCAGCTAACTATTTAGAGTATGTTGATTATCAAGTATATAAAAATTACGACCACTTTCTAAAAGAGAATACAGGTGAATTTTACTTTATTACAAGATATGGTAATAAAACACCAAATGTAATGGATTATCAAAATAAAGATAAGGATATTTATTTGATTTTTGGCAGTGAAAGTAGTGGAATTCCTAAAGAAATTTTAAAAAATCATTTAGATCGCTGTTTAAGACTTCCGATGACAGATAAAGTTAGAAGTTTGAATCTAAGTAATACTGTGGCAATCCTTGCTTATGAAGTTCTTCGTCAACAAGGCTACAATGGTTTGTTTGACCACGAACCAGATACTTTAAAAGGAAAAGACTACTTATTAAAATAACACTATCTTTAATATCAAGATATTGATATAATTGTTATGAGAGGAAGTGTATAAATGATTCCTAAGGAAAATACAGATATTCAAATCCAAAGTTATAAACATAATCAAGCCTTGCACCGCATATGGGAAAAAGCAACAGTTTTATTTGCTGATGAAAAAACAATTATTGTTGTTAATAAAAGAACAAAGGTTATTGAAGCAAATGGGCGTTTTTGGCATACTAGAGAACCATCAGTAACTTGGTTTTTTAAAGATAGATGGTTTAATATTATTGGGATAATAAAAAAAGATGGTGTTGCTTATTATTGTAATATTGCCTCTCCATACTTAATAGATGAGGAAGCATTAAAATATATTGATTATGATTTAGATGTTAAAGTGTTATGTGATTTAAGTTATAATATTTTAGACCGTAATGAATATAATAAACATCAAAAAAGTATGGGATATTCGGAGGAGTTAAAAGCTATTTTAGAAGAAGAACTAGCAATTTTAGTTAAAATGATTCAAAAAGTAGAAGGGCCATTTAATAACGAAATTGTTATGGAATGGTATAAAAAGTACATCGATGGAGGAAAAAGATGAATAAAGAGAATTTATTGAAAGTTTATTATAAAATGTGTGTAGTTATTGCGATGGGAGCATTCTTAAGTTTGTTTTTATATTTAAGTAAATTTCCCGAGGGAATGAATGGCGATATTAACAAAACGTTTTTCACTCTTGAATTTAATATTATGTATGGACAACAAGTAATAGTGTTTAATTCAATGGTTATTGTTTTCTTTGCTATTTTCTTAATTAATTTAGGAATGTTTATTTATGTATTACTTAGTAAAAAGACTGAGGGATTATTAGCTGAAGGAACTTTTTATAACACAATTATCACTTTCTTATTATTAGTTTCTCATTTAGCATATCATCTTCAAATTCCCCCAATAGTAAATGGAACGATTACTCACAGTTTTCTTTATAGTAATTTTTACCGTTTAACAGATGTGAAAATAATGGTCTTTAATTTCAGCTATTTATTGATTTCAGTTTACCTGTTTTATAATGTTTTTGTTATTTATAAAACAATGCCAAGAGTAAACAATGATGAAGTAGTGGAATAAATTGTAATTTTTAAAACATCAATCAAGTGATTGATGTTTTCTTTATCAAAACTGTTAAAAATATGATAAAATAGTAACAAAAGAGGTGAAGGTTATGCAAAAGAAAAGATTTTGGATTTTAATTGGAATTGGGGTAGTTTTATTATTTAGCTTTATTTTACTAAGCAACGTTATTAGTGTAGGTGAAAGACTAAGAGCAATTCATCCTTATATTGAATATGGTTTTTATGGTCTTTCAGTCTTTTTAGTTTATGTTTTAGTAATTAATCCTGTAAGAGTAATTACCTTCGCACCGACATTTAGTATTGATGCAATCTTGGATGATGATAAAAAACGTTTTAAAATCTATAAAGATGCCGCTAAAACGCTTCTCAAAAATGATTATTTAACCGAAGAAGATAAGACTAAAATAAGTAATGGAATGGATAATAAAGAAAATTTAAAAAACGCACTTACTGACGTCTTTAATACAACAATTAAAGAGGAAATAAATAAACTTATTATTAAAAATTCAACAACAGTTCTTGTTTCAACAGCATTAAGCCAAAACGGTAATTTAGATATGTTAAGTGTTGTGGGAATCAATTTAAAAATGATTAAAGAAATTGTTACGCTTTCTGGGTTTAGACCAACTTATCCAAACTTAGCTAAACTTAGTTTAAATGTCTTAGTTACGAGTTTAATTGCTGAAGGGCTTGATGATATAGAAATAAGCGGGCTGCTACCAAATAAGTTAAGCGAAACAGTGACTGATATACCAGGACTTAAAATTATCTCGTCTTCAATTATGAGTGGGATTGCAAATGGAATGTTAACTTGTCGAGTTGGAGTAGTTACTAGAAGTTATCTATTTAATGATAATAAGTTATTAACAAAAAAAGAAATTAGAAGAATGGCTTCTTTTGAATCAGTTAAAATGATGCCGATTATCATTAGAGATGGCCTTGCTGTCTTCCCTAAAGGTATTTCATCAATCTTTGTAAAAATGTTTAATAAACGAGCAAAAAAAGCAAAGATTATGGAAAAAGAACTTAAGTAAAAAGATCTACGAAAGTAGATCTTGTTTTTTTGAATAAATAATTAACGGAACAATCATTTCATCTTCACTCGTGCCAGCATGATGGGCAAGATAACTTTTCTCATTGTTTAAACTAAACATATATTTATTAATTGCGATAGCGATATAGTCGCCTAAAAACACATCTATAAGTTGATGCTTCTCGCCATCGCCAAACAACTTAGAAGCTAAAATTTCATCTTTACTGTATAATTTATAGTACTTTGAATAAGCTTGATTAAATAATGTTTTAAAGCGTTTTAAAGCAGCGTCTTTTACAAAAAAATTTAACGCTCTTGGTTCAATTGATGGTCGTCTCTTTAATAAAGCCATTAATTCTTTATTTTCAAAAAGTGATAACGGTTTGATGTTAGTAAGACCATGATCTGCAATGCAGATAACAATCGTATCATCATCAATATTTTCAATTAGTTCAGTGAAATCTTGATTTAGATCAGTTAAAATTGTTTTTGTATCGTTACTATAAATCCCAGTTTGATGTTGAACTAAATCAGGTTGAGTCCAATATAAATAATTAAAACTTTTGTCAGTATTATGAGTTACTAATAATACTTTTTCAATTTCTTCTTTGAAACTATTAGACCCGTTTTCAATAAAGCTTGGGAAAAATTCGTTGGTAATTATATCTGGATTTTTGGCCTTTATTTGTTCGCCTAAGCGCTTGTAAGATAAATATTTTGCTCGTAAATCTTCTTTTGGAATATTTTCATTATTATAAAAATCAGTATTTTGAAAAACAATTAAATCAATATCTTCTTTTTCAAAATATTGAACCCAACCTAAATGGCCGTTAACAATTGGGGGAACACCTGATAAAACTGCGTTTGTTGCAGCAACGGTAGTTGGTGGAAATACGCTAGTAATTTCTTTAGCCATAAATTTCTTTAAGGCATCGTCTTTTTTAAGAAATTTTTTAATAATATTTACGCCCATTCCGTCGAGTAAAATATAAATTATATGGTTATAATTTTTACTTAACTGTTCATCTAAAAAAGGGATAGATGAATATTTTGGGGTTATTCCATAATTTTTTAAGATTGAGTTAGAGACATTCATTATTGAATTTTGATAATTAGGAAAAACAATTTTCATTTTAAAACCTCCATTTAACAATAAATTATATCATAATAAAGAAACATTTAAAATAATATCAAAGATAAAATCTAGCAAAAGAAAAACGAGGATGTAATTCCTCGTTTAAATAAGATAATTTAATAGTAATTTTATGGTGCTTTCAATTCCGAGAACATGCGTTCTTTCCATTCCATGAGATGCATGAACACCAGGACCACATAACGCTCCTTTAAAGTCGTTTCCTCCACGGATTGCCGCAGTTACATCACTGCTATAAAAAGGATAGATATCGATAGCATGATTAATGTTTTTATCCTTTGCTACTTTTACTAGTTTATTAGTAAGTTCATAGTCGTATGGTCCACCTGAATCCTTTGGACAAATCGAAACATCAAACTCTGTACAAGTTAAATCATCACCAATACATCCCATATCAACAGCAATCATTTCATCTAATTCAGGGATAAATGAAGCTCCATGACCAACTTCTTCATATGTAGAAATAATAAATTTTAAAGTATATTTTGGAGTAATATTATTATCTTTTAAATATTTAATTAGCCCAAAAATACTAGCAACATTAATTTTATCATCTAAAAAGCGTGATTTTACAAAACCACTTTTTGTAATAACTGTTTTCGGATCAATAATGATAAAATTTCCAACTTCAATTCCCAATTTCATAACGTCTTCTTTAGTTTTAACGATTTCATCAATTCTAACATACATGTTTTCAGGATCTCTTGTTTTAGTTTTGGCATCTTTAAAAACATGAATAGCAGGAGATGTTGATAAAAATGTTCCAGTATAGGACTTGTTATCTCTTGTTTGAATTGTACAGTATTCCCCATCTAATGTTGGCCAAATAGGACCACCAATTGTCGTGAATTTAATTTCACCAGTTGCAGAAATACTTCTAACCATTGCCCCTAAAGTATCGACATGGACACTAAGACCAACAGTGTGATCAGTTTTTCCAGGGTAAGTTATAATTGTGTTGCCTTTTTTTGTTCTAGTGTAAGCCAAATTAAAAAAATTAGCTTCCTCTTCAATTCGCTTAGTTATTTCTTTAGTGAATCCACTAGGACTAGGAATTAATAAAATCTCTTTTGCAAGATTTAAAATATAATCTCGATCTAAATTCATAAAATCACCTCAATATATTATAACAAAAATATCTAATAAAAGGAATATATGATATAATAATTTTGAGGTGTTGATTATGAAAATAGTTTTCGGGGGAGCTTTTAATCCAGTAACAAATGCCCATATTTTAGTTTATAAATTTTTAAAGGAAAAACTTATGGTTGAAGAGTTTATTTTTTTACCTGTAAGCAATGCCTATACAAAAAGTGAACTAGTAAGTAATTATCACCGATTAAACATGTTAAAAATCGCTACAAAACAATTCAAAGATGTTGTAATAAGTGATTTAGAAATTAATGATTCAAACTATTTTGGAACATATCAATCATTAATTCGTTTAGCTGATAAAAAAGCTAGTGAACTTTCTTTTGTTATTGGGGCAGATAACTTGTTAAAGATGGATAAATGGATTAATATTGAAGGGATTCTTAGCGAGTTTAAAATTATTGTTTTAGGCCGCAATAAACTCAATATTGAAAGAATAATTAGTGAAAATCCACTTTTAAATAAATTTCGAAAAAGTTTTCTAATTTATGAGCAATTTGATGTAGATATAAGCAGCACTTCATTTAGAAAAACGTTTGATAGAACTAAACTTGATGATGAGGTTTTTCAATATATAATAGATCATAATTTATATCGAGGTGAAAAAGATGTATAAAAATGGCTTTTTAAAAGTTGCAAGTGTAACCCCGGCTTTAAAAGTAGGAAATCCAAATTTTAATGTTTTAGAAATGTTAAAGATTATCGAAAATATAACCTCTGAAATTACTGTTTTTCCAGAACTAGGAATAACTGCTTATACTTGTAATGATCTTTTCTTTCAAAAAAGTTTATTAAATAATACAAAAATGGCAATCGCTTATTTTTTAAAGCATAATCATAATGAGGGAATCATTATATTTGGGGCTCCACTAGAAATAGAAGGGATTCTTTATAATGTAGCTTTTGTTGTTCAAAAGGCTAAAATATTAGGAATAATCCCTAAATTCTATTTACCAAATAACGGCGAATTTTATGAGAAACGATGGTTTCAGAGTGGGTTTGAAATTGTTAAAACCACGAAAGAAATCACTTATTTAGATAAAGTAATTCCTTTTGGAAATCTCCTTTTTAAAAGTAAAAATCAGCAAATCAGCTTTGGAGTTGAAATTTGCGAAGATATGTGGGCACCAATTAGCCCAGGAAATATATTATCAATTAATGGCGCTAAGTTAATTTTTAATCTAAGTGCTTCTAATGAAGTTCTTGGGAAAAGAGAAATTAGAAAAAGAACGATTTTAGAACATTCAAGAAGAAATGAAGGAGCCTATATTTATAGTAGTGCTGGAGTTAATGAATCAACGAGTGAAACAGTTTTTAGTGGGCACAATATTATTGCTCAAAATGGTAATTTAATTGTTGAAACAGAAAATTTCAACCAAGATTCAGAAGTTATATACGGGGATATTGATCTTAATCAAATTGACTATAAAAGAAGAACTAATTCTTCTTATCGAGATACATTAAACCGTTTCTTGTTTACTTATCAAGAAATTGAATTTACCTTAAAAGAAACTAAAGGGTATGAATTCAAAAAAAAGTTTGATAGCACGCCATTTGTTCCAAAAGAAAATGCATTAGTGGCATTTGAGAAAATTGCCGCACTACAAGAAAATGCATTAATTAAGAGAATTAAACATGTGCGTGCAGCTTCTTTAGTTATTGGGGTTAGCGGTGGACTAGATTCAACACTTGCATTGTTAATCGCGATTCGTTGTTATGACAATTTAAAACTTGATCGTAAGAAAATTATTGCTGTTACTATGCCAGGACTCCATACCTCAAAGGCTACTAAAAAGAATGCTTTATTGTTAATGGAAAATTTAGGTGTAACAGTTTTGGATATTGATATTAATCAACATGTAAAAGATCATTTTGATTTAATCGGACATGACGGTATAAAAGAAGACATAACCTATGAAAACACTCAAGCAAGAATCAGAACAATGATTTTAATGAATTTAGCTAACAAGAAAAACGGAATTGTCCTTGGAACTGGAGATTTAAGTGAGCTCGCTCTTGGTTGGTGCACTTATAATGGTGATCAAATGAGCATGTACGGAATTAATGCTGGAATTCCTAAAACGTTAGTTAAATTTATGATTACAAACTATGCAAACTATAAATTTAACGAGACAATCAAACTGATTTTACTAAGTATTGTTGATACACCAATTACCCCGGAACTAACTTCAAATCAAAAAACAGAAGAGACAATTGGTAAATACATGGTCAATGATTTTATTATTCATCGTGTGCTTCGTTACGGGGACGAAGAAGCCAGGATAAAATGGCTTTTAGAAATAGTTTTTAATTTTGATGAAACAGAAAGTAAAAAGTATACAAAAAACTTTTTTAAACGGTTTTATTCCCAACAATTTAAAAGACAAGCATTACCTGATTCTCCAAAGATATTAGACGTTAGTGTGTCACCAAGAGGTGATTTAAGATTGCCAAGTGATATTGCTTATCAAGAATAAGGATATAAGAAATATTTAAGATGTTTTAAATACAAAAAATAAAAAGATAAAAGTACAGATAAATTGTACAGAAATGGAGGTGTCTATGTCGAAAACAGTTGTTGTTGGACTTAGTGGTGGGGTTGATAGTAGCGTTGCTGCAGTCATTTTAAAAGAACAAGGTTATAATGTTATTGGCCTGTTTATGAAAAATTGGGATAGCACCACTAATAATGACGTTTTAGGTAACCCAGCTTTAGAGGATGAAATCTGTCCACAAGAAGTTGACTACCAAGATGCAGTAAATGTAGCCAAAAAGATAGGCGTGCCTATATTTAAGGTTGACTTCATTAAGGAATACTGGGATAATGTGTTCACTTACTTCCTTGATGAGTATAAAAAAGGGCGTACTCCAAATCCGGATATTCTATGTAATAAATACATTAAATTTGATGCCTTTTTAGAATATGCTAAAAAGTTTAATGCTGACTATATAGCCATGGGACATTATGCACAAGTAGAAATTATCAACGGGAAACCTACTTTATTAAGAGGACTAGATAATAATAAAGATCAAACATATTTTTTAAGTCAATTGACAGAAAAGCAACTTGAAAAGACGTTGTTTCCTGTCGGTAATTTAACTAAACAGGAAGTTAGAGAACTAGCCCATAAATATGATTTACCAACTAAAGATAAGAAAGATTCTACTGGAATTTGCTTTATAGGTGAACGGGATTTTGATAAATTCCTTAGTAATTATTTACCGAGTAAAAAAGGAAATATGATAACTGAAGATGGGACGATTATTAAGCAACATAATGGTTTAATGTATTATACTATTGGCCAAAGAAAAGGATTAGGAATTGGGGGAAGTAATAAATATAAAAATACCCCATGGTTTGTCATTGGAAAGGATTTAACAAAGAATGAATTGATCATTGGTCAAGGATTTCATCATCCGACATTATATAGCGATTCTTGTTTAGTTGATGATGTTAATTTAATTAATCATGACACTTTTGACAATAAAACTGTTTATACTGCGAAATTTAGATATCGCCAAGCTGATACAAAAGTTACAATTCAACACGTTGGAGAGAAATTATTAATCAATTTCTTAGAAGATGTTAGAGCAGTTACTCCTGGACAAGCTGCGGTTATTTACCAAGGTAAAAGATGTTTAGGTGGCGGATTTATTGAAGCAGTTTATAAAAATAAAATTAAAAGAAAATATTAGGAGGAAACAATGCAAGCAAAAATGATATTAGAAAAAGGTAATAATGAGGTTATTATTGATTTATTTGAAAAAGATGCACCAATCACAGTAAATAATTTTATCAGTTTAATTAATAAAGGGTTTTATAATGGGCTTACTTTTCATAGAGTAATTCCAGGGTTTGTAGCTCAAGGAGGAGACCCTAACGGAAACGGAACTGGTGGACCAGGATACCAAATTCCTTGTGAAACTGAAAACAACCCAAACAAACATGAAGTAGGAAGTTTATCAATGGCTCATGCAGGAAAAGATACTGGTGGATCACAGTTTTTCATTTGTTATAATCCATTACCTCATTTAGACGGTGTTCATACTGTCTTTGGAAAAGTTACTCAAGGAATGGAACATGTCTTTAATCTTTCACAAGGAGACAAAATTAAAGAAATAACAGTAATCTAAAGGAGGGGTTAAATTGAAAAAAATAGGCCTTGCCTTAGCGGGTGGTGGAGCACGAGGTGCTTATCAAATAGGAGCTTGGAAAGCATTAATAGAATTAGGGATTATTGATAAAATAAGTGCATACTCAGGAGCAAGTGTTGGAAGCTTGAATGCTGTTTTATTTGCAATGGGTGATTTTGAACTTGCAAAAAAGGTTTGGCTAAGTTTAGATAAAGATAGTTTGTTTAACGTTGAAAAACAAATTTTTAAACGTCTTTATCATGAACGTTTAAACTTTTTTAATCGCGGGGTTTTCAGTACTAAAAAACTAGAAAAATTAATTGATGAAACAGTGGCCTTTAATAAAATAAAGGATAAAGAAATTTATGTAGCTACAACATATTTAGGAGGAGAAAAAAGTACTTTTTTTGATTTACTTAACACAAACTATAAACATTATTTTAAAGCAGACAATCAAATTACTTATCATTCCTTAAAAGAACTATCTAATGAGAAAATTAAAAAAGTAATGTTAGCTTCGTGTGCTATTCCAGTTGCTTTCAGACCTATTACAATTGGCGATGAAACCTTTTATGATGGGGGTATTTTAGATAACACTCCTTATCAACCTTTAATTGATGCTGGATGTGAATTAATTATTATAATTGATTTATTTAAAGCAACATTTATTAGAAAAAAACCGGTAAAAGGAGCAAAAGTTATCACTATTCAACCAAAACACAGTTTACGAGGAGTTTTAGATTTTAATAATAAATACATTCAAAGAAGATTTGAACATGGTTATAATGATACTTTACAAGAAATGCAAAAACACTTAGATTTATTTAATTAAAAAAGAAATTAAACACTTTCATTACTATTATAGTAGTGGAGGTGTTTTTTATGAAAAAAATAATAATCGTTAGTATTTTAGTCTTTTTAGGAAGTTTTTATCGTCAAGTAGTTAAGGCAGAAGACTATTTATCCTATCAAGATATAACATTTGAACATTCAGGTGCAAAAATGCTCGAAAAATATTGTGATAGTGATTATGAAAAGTATTACAAAAAGATTAAAAAAAGACGGTTTTGGGGCTGGCGAACATTTATTGCCTATGAAAATGAAAAAGCTTATTTTGTTAAGGAAACTCTATATGTAATTGAAAATCACGGGGAAACTGCGATTGTTGAAACATTTAGTTTTAAACAAAAAGAACAAGTAAAAAAACAGTATGGGAGTACAGGAACAATTGCTTTAAATGGTAAAGGGGCAGAATCAGGCTTTAAATTAGGTCTTGAAGAAGAACTTAATTATTCGATTACTGGGACAAAAACAACATCAAAAGAAGAAGAATTTGAAATTAAGGTATACGTTGATCCGATGACTAAACTAACAGTTTTAATTCGGGGTGAGGGAAAAGTGAGTAATGGAGTAGCTAAATATTACCGTTTTTATAAAAATGTGCGAAAGGGTGGTTGGGAGATTTTTGTTGTAACCACAGAATACTATAGCTTAGTAAAGGTTAAATTAGATGAGGATTAAACTAGTTGGTGGATTAATTGTTTTTTTATTATTAGTCTTATCACTGTTACTATTTATTAAAGATAATTCTAATATTGAAATTATTACCTCTCCTAAAATTTATTCCCTTTTTAAAAGTAGTGAATTTGAAAGCTTTGATATTCCCTTTTTAACTAATGATTCAGCTAGTTATTTTTTTAATGAAGATTATATCTCGAAAATTGTTTTAGTATCGGATAATGATGAAATTATCCCCTTAACAATTAAAGAAATTGTAAAGACTAATAATTTTTATAATTATGCTGATGAAGAATACAATTATTTAACGTTTAATCTCCAAATTGCCTTTAATAGTGATGATTATAATATTGTGATGAATAAAGCGTATTTAAAAATCACTTACAAAAATGCAAAAGAAATCATGCTTTATATTGGTGAAGTTAACTATTTGTTTTCTAGTGATGAAAACTATGATCTTAGTCTTAATAATTTGTTATCGACGCATGGAATGGTTAATGGTAAAGACACATCAACTGGGTTATTTTTGAATTTAGGAAACCTTAGCAATAACAATTTAATAATTACCAAAATTGAAATAGGTAGTAACAACATTGTTTCTAATAATGATTATTTAAGCGAAATTGAAGTTATTCCTAACTATGATGACTCTTTAGAAACAGTTTTAGGAATAGCTAACTATGATTATAAAATTATCCCAAAAGAGACAACTAAGCAAATTCTACTTAGGAAAAATAATGAAATTATGTTGTACGTTCCTTTTTCATATACTGGTGAAATCGGTTATATTTACCGGTTTTATGTCAAAGTTTATTATTATGATGAAGGAGTATTGAAAGTCTTTATCATCGATGATTTCCCCTATATAAATACCACTACTTTTAAACAAGAACTTATGAAAGATTTTTATTATTATGAATTCTCTAATTGAAATAAACCAATTTAAAAAACAATACCAACATCATTTAGTTATTATTAGGGATCTAAAAATAAATAAAAGAATAACCTTATTAGTTGGTAAAAATGGTAGTGGAAAATCAACATTGTTAAAAGCAATTGCTCATTTTATTAGTTATGAAGGAACAATTAAAAACAATCATAAAGTGTGTTTAATGAGTGAAACAGTAACTTATCCTCAAGATATTGACGTGATAACATTTTTAAAACATTTAAATAGGATTAGTAAAGTTAAAAGCGAGTTAAAGACAATCGATAACCTTTTAGCTAGTTTTAATTTACTAATAAAAAAAACAGAACTAATTAGGAATTTATCAAAAGGAATGAAAGTAAAAATTAACTTACTTCAATGTTTAATGGAAAAAGCCGATATTTACTTATTAGATGAACCGCTAAGTGGGCTTGATAAAGAAGGGATAAGCCAATTAATTACCTACATCAAAACTCATCAAAGTAATTTTATAATTAGTACCCATACTCCTAATGCTTTTGCTAATTTAGAGGAAGCGATAATAAAATTATGATAAGTTTATTTAAACTGCACTTTTATTATTTATTTTCATGGAAAACGCTCTACATTTCGTTAGGATTAATAGGGATATCTATCATTAGTTTTTTATTATTTTCCCATTTTTATTTAGCTTTAGATCTTTTAGTTTTTAATGCTCGATATTACCAAGAAGAATACTACTTTGAAAGTATTAATTTCTTAAAAATAAACATAATTATTTATAATTTATTTTTAATTATTAATAGTTTTTTTCTTAACAAATATGATAATTTTCTCATAATAAGAAAACCCAAAAAGACTGTAATTATTACAAAAATACTTACTTTATTATTAGGAAGTAATGCCTTAATGCTCATTTTTTATTTATTATTTTTAATTATTGGGCTTTATCTAACACCATATATGCATGTTTCAATTAAAGATTTAGCCATTTTAGGAGATTTACTGATTTTTTCAAGTGTTTATCTTTTAGGATATATTGTTGTTGCGTTATATGCTAAAACAATCTATAGTTTATTACCAGTTATTGTTGGGTTTATGATTAGTGATTTATCAACTGATTATTATCTTTCAAAAAAAAGTGTTTCCCTTTCAACTAAGTTAATAAACCTAGTTTTTATTAGTATTAGTAACTATTCAGAAACAGGATATTCGTTTTATTATGGTAAAGTCTATGGAATCATTTTATTTAGTGGTTTATTCATTGTCGTTTATGTTAAATATATAAGGAGTGATTTTTAAGAAAAGCGTTGAGTTATTAATGATAATATGGTATATTTTTAATGCTAAGGAGTGATTAAAAATGTGCGGTATTGTTGGATATTTAGGAACTGAAGACGCAAGAGAAATTATTATTAGTGGACTTAAAAGATTAGAGTACCGCGGATATGACTCTGCAGGAATAGCATTACTCAATAATGAGAACAATGTTTTTAATATATATAAAGATAAAGGGCGAGTAGCTCGACTTGAAGCGATAACTGATTTTAGTTATGAAAGTCATTTAGGAATTGGACATACAAGATGGGCAACACATGGTATTCCTAATCAAGTGAATTCTCACCCTCATCAGTCAGAAAAAAGCCGTTTTTTCATTGTTCATAATGGGGTAATTGACAATTATAAAGAATTAAAAAGTGAAGTTTTAAGTGGAAATAAATTTTTAAGTGAAACAGATACGGAAGTAATTGCTCACATGATTGAAAAATACAGCTATGAAATGAGTGTTAATGAAGCAATTAGAAAAACAATGAGTTTATTAGAAGGATCGTACGCTTTAGCGATTGTGGATACTTTAGATGATAATAAACTGTACGCATGTAAAAATAAAAGTCCCTTATTACTTGGAGTAAGTGATAAAGGAATTATTATTGCAAGTGATGTTATGGCGTTAGTTGGCTATAGTACAAAATATATTCCCCTAAAAGATAAAACTTTTGTTGAAATAAGTTTAAAAGGGTATAAAATATTAGATATTATCGGTAAAGAAGTTGAACATGAAGTTAAAAAAATTGATGTTGATTATTTCAGTATTGAAAAAGGTGAATATAGTCATTTCATGTTAAAAGAAATTAGTGATCAACCTAGTGTAATTAGAACAATTATTAGTAAATATTTTGAAAAAGACGAAGTGATTATCAATCGAGAAGTTCATGAAGCTATTAAAGCAAGTGATCGTTTATATATCATTGCTGCTGGAACAAGTATGAATGCCGGATTTATTGGAAAAGAGTTATTTGAAAAGATGGCTAAAATCCCAACAGAAGTTCATATTGCTTCAGAATTTGCATATAATATGCCATTATTATCAAAAAAACCGTTGTTTATCTTTATCTCCCAAAGTGGTGAAACAGCTGATTTAAGAGCAGCGCTTGTTAATATTAAGGCTAAAGGATACCGAAGCTTAACAATTACTAATGTTAAAACATCTACTTTAGCGCGTGAGGCTGATTATTTTGTAGAAATTTTTGCTGGCCCAGAAATCGCGGTTGCTAGTACTAAGGCCTATACAGCGCAAATATGTATTTTAGCAATTTTAGCTTATGGGCTAAGTGATCGACATATTAATTTAAGAAGAGAACTTAGTAAAGTAGCGATTAGTATTGAAAATGTGATTGATAAACGAGATTATATTGAAACGTTAACAAAAGAATATTTAACTAAACGAAACTGTTTTTATATTGGTCGAGGAATTGATTATTTCGCCTGTTTAGAATCAAGTTTAAAATTAAAAGAAATAAGTTATATTCAAACAGAAGGTTTTGCAGCTGGTGAATTAAAACATGGAACAATTGCTTTAATTGAGGAAGATACTCCAGTTATTGCAATTATTTCTCAAAGAGCAATTAGTAAAAATACAAGAAGCAATTTAAATGAGGTTCAAAGTCGTGGTGCTAAAACATTAGTAATTAGTACTAATGGAGTTCATCAACATGGGGATCAAATTGTTTTAGATGATGTTTATGAATTGTTAAGTCCAATCTTAACAATTATTCCAACGCAATTTATTGCGTATTACGCAGCTTTACAACGTGGATATGATATTGATAAACCTCGTAATTTAGCAAAAAGTGTCACAGTAGAATAAATAAAAGTCAGGGAAATCCTGACTTTTTTTACGATTAAAATTATTTTTGCATTCTTTTAAGAATGATGGTAATATGATATAATGTAATTTTATTAAAGGAGGCAAAACAATGGGGAAATATTTCGGAACTGATGGAATTAGAGGACGATATGGGATTGAACTAACCGATGAACTCGCCTATAAAGTTGGACAAAGTTTAAAAAAAGCTTTAAATACTTCGAGACTTGTAATTGGAATGGACACAAGAGAGTCAGGAATAAACTTATTAAATAATTTAAAAAATGGTGCAATTGATGCTGGAATAGATGTAATGGAAGCAGGAGTTGTAAGTACACCAATGATTAGCCATTATTCAAAACAAAAAAAGGTGACTGGGGTAATGATTACCGCTTCACATAATCCTTATACTGATAACGGAATTAAAGTTTTTAATATGGGAAATAAATTATTAGAAAAAGAGGAATTAGCGATTGAAGCCTTTATTGATGCGAATGAATCTTTTAAAGTGAAAAAATTAGGAGAGACTTTTTCGGGAGAAGAAGTTTTTGATTTGTATGCTGATTTAATTGAGAGTTTAGATTTAGCAGAATCTGATTTAAAGATTGGGTTTGATTGCGCAAATGGAGCTAATTATTTAATTGCTTTAGGGGTTTTAGGAGAACTTTGTAAAGAATATATCCAAATTGGAAATAAGCCAGATGGTAGAAATATCAATTTAGGAGTAGGAAGTACTCATTTAGAAAGTATTACAAAATTAGTTAAAGAAAACAATTTAGATATTGGCTTTAGTTTTGATGGTGATGGGGACAGAATATTAGTCGTTGATCATGATTTATCGATTATTGATGGAGATCTCTTAATTTATATCATTGCTGGATATTTAAAACAAATTAGTCGACTTAAAAAGAACACTGTTGTTTTAACTAGTATGAGTAATTTAGGAATCATAAAAGCTTTTGAAAGACAAGGAATTAAAGTGGAATTAACTGATGTTGGTGATAAATATGTCCTTGAAAAACTCAACAAAGAAGATTATTCTATTGGTGGAGAAAATAGTGGACATATCATTCTAAGAGATTTTATTAATACTGGTGATGGTGTGTTAGTAGCGGCCTATTTATTAAAAATCTTAAATGATACTCAAAAATCATTAAAAGAATTAACAGCTGATATTAAAATGTGGCCTCAAAAAATGGTCAATATAAAAACAGATAATAAGGCAGTTATTAATGATGAAAGAGTTAAGAAAACTATTAAAGAAATTAAAGATATTTTAGGTAAAAACGGGAAAGTCCTTGTTAGAGCAAGTGGAACTGAGCCGTTAGTTAGAGTGACTATTAGTTGTGAACTAGAAAGCGACCTTGATAAATATATGGAGCTAATTGTTTCAACTATTAAGAAAATAGAGGAGGAAGATTAGATGAAAAAATATGCGATTGTTCTCGCAGCTGGTAAGGGAACAAGAATGAAAACAGAACTTCCTAAATGCGCTTTTCCGATTTTGAAAAAACCAATGATTAACTATATTGTTGATAATATTGAGAAAAGTATTGTTGATGAAATTGTTTGTGTTGTAGGTTATAAGAAAGAGTATATTGAGGAATTATTAAATGGTCGAGTAAAATATGCTGTACAAGAAGAACAACTAGGAACTGGGCATGCAGTTTTAATGACAAAGGATCTTCTTGAAGATAAAGACGGAACAACAATTATTTTACTTGGAGATATGCCATTAATTGATCATAAAGTAATTGACAAAGTAATGTCTTATCATTGTGATAAGAAAAATGATTTAACAGTAGTTACTACGGAATTTGATAATCCAAAGGGTTATGGAAGAATTATTCGGAACGAATATGGAAATATTGAAGCAATTGTTGAACATAAAGATTGTACAAAAGAACAAAAACGGATAAAAGAAGTAAATACTGGAATTTATATTGTTAATAATAACCTTTTATTTGAAGCAGTTAAAAAAATCGAAGTAAACAAGCGAAAAGGGGAATACTATTTAACTGATATTGTTGAAATTATGCGTGATGAATATAAAGTTAGTGCCTTTTTACTTTGGGATAGCCCGAGAGTAATGGGAGTAAATGATCTATATACTTTAAGTATTGCAGAAAAATATTTGCGGGAAGAGATTAATAAATTTCATATGTTAAATGGGGTTAGTATTATTAACCCTGAGACGGTAACAATTGGTCATGGCGTGAAAATCGCAGAAAACGTAATTATTAATCCAAATACTTTTATCACAGGAAACAGTATAATTAGAAGAGATTCAGTGATTGGACCAAATACAGAAATTCATTCTTCTATTATTCATAAAAATGTTCTTGTAAAACATAGTTTAGTATATGATAGTGAAGTTTTAGAAAATACTACTATTGGGCCATTTGCTCATTTGAGAAATGGAGCAAAAATTGGAAAAGATAACCGCATTGGAAACTTTGTCGAAGTGAAGAAATCAACAACTGGAACCGGAACAAAAGCAGCTCACCTTGCATATATTGGTGATACTATTACAGGAAAAAATGTTAACTTTGGATGTGGAAGTATTACTGTTAACTATGATGGAATCAAGAAACACCAAACAATTATTGGAAACGATGTGTTTATTGGATGTAATACTAATTTAGTTGCACCAGTGGAAATTGGTGATATGGTCTTTATTGCCGCAGGGTCTACGGTGACTAAAAATGTTCCAAAAGGAGCCCTTGCCATCGCTAGAAACCGTCAAATTAATAAAGCAGATTATGCTAAAAACTTAATTCGTCCAAAAGATGATAAGTTTTAGTTGACATAAGTTAGATATATGGTAAAATAATTAAGCAGTAAAAATAACGTGGAAAGAAGAGTACCCACTCTCACCTGATTGATGAATCAATAGGTTGAAGCTACAACTAAAATAAAAATTTTAGTGTGGGTACATTACGTACTCACACTTTTTAATTTCTTTCCATTAGAGCAATATTTTAAGATATTGTTAACAAACTAAAAATGGAGGTGTATATTATTTCAAACAGATACAGTCAACAAATGCCAGCGAAACGTAAAGATGCCGGCTTAGTAAACGAAGAAATTCGTGCTAGAGAGGTTATGGTTATAACAGATACTGGTGAAAAACTAGGAGTAATTAGTACTAGAGAAGCTCTTGCCTTAGCATACGATAAAGAACTAGATTTAGTTTTAGTTGCTGCTAATGCTAAACCACCGGTTGCTAAATTTATGGATTATAACAAGTTCAGATACGAACAACAACGCAAACTAAGAGAAGCAAAAAAACATCAAAAAACCGTTTCTCTAAAAGAAATTCGCTTATCACCAAAAATTGATATCGGAGATTTCAACACTAAGTTGAAAAACGGTCGTAAATTTTTAGAAAAAGGCGATAAATTAAAAATTTCTATTCGTTTTAGAGGCCGTGAAATGGCTTATACAAACAAAGGTAGACAAGTAATGTTAGATTACGCGAAACAAGTTGATGATATAGCTTCAATTGAAAGTAGACCGGTTCAAGATGGTCGAAATATGTTTATGACATTAACACCAAAAAAAGATAAATAGAATAAGGAGTGAAGAAAATGCCTAAAATGAAAACTCATTCAGGTACTCAAAAAAGAGTAAAAAGAACAGCGTCAGGTAAGTTAAAAGTGTCTAGTGCAAATAAAGGACATTTATTAAGTGCAAAATCAAAAGCATCAAAGAGACGTCATAAAAACGGTTCATTTGTTTCACCAAGTGACCACAAAAGAATTAAACAACAAATCGCAAATGTTAAATAATTAGGAGGAAACAAATATGCCAAGAGTAAAAGGCGGAACAGTCGCT
>CAYZEW010000013.1:0-23886 GCA_964477825.1 uncultured Candidatus Izemoplasmatales bacterium
TTTTTACGCAAATCTTCTATAAAATCCCATAATAATGATCGAGTTAAATAATCACCAAAATGAATATCGGGACTTAAAAACAATTTATATTGGGGGAGGAACTCCCTCAAGTTTGTCAATAACCCTTTTAAAAAAACTCTTCACCACAATTGCTAAGCTAATTGATCTTTCTAAAATTACTGAATATACAATTGAGACTAATCCTAATGATATTACTTTAGAAAAAGCCCAACTCTTTAAAGAAGCATTAGTTAATCGTGTTAGTATCGGAGTTCAAACTTTTAATAAAGACCATTTACGGTTTTTAGGAAGAACTCACGATAAAAATGATGTTTTAAAGGCAATCGATAACCTTCTAGAAGTAGGAATTACTAATATTAATATTGATATGATGTTTTCATTAATTAACCAAACAATGGCAGAACTAGAAGAAGACATCCTAGAAGTCACGGCTTTAAAAATTACTCATCTTTCTTATTATTCTTTAATTTTAGAAGAAAAAACAAAACTTCACTATTTATATAAACAAAATAAAATAAGCATGAACAGCGAAGATGTCGAGGCCTTAATGTATAATAAAGTGATAGACGAATTATCTAAAAAAGGCTTCTATCATTATGAAATTAGTAACTTTTCTAAAGAAGGAAAACAATCTCTTCACAACTTAGTATATTGGAAAAATTTAGAATATTTAGGCTTAGGCAGTGGCGCTCACTCCTTATATCAAGGGAAACGCTTTTCAAATATTAGAAATGTAAGAAGATATAGTGAGTATTTACTTGAAAATAAGCAAACAATAACAAAAGAATACCCTGTTGAACCTTTGAAAGAAGAATTAATTATGGGGTTAAGGTTACTTGAGGGAATCAAAGTTTCAGAAATAAACAAAAAATATCAAATTGATTTACTAGCTTTATATCCTGAAATAAACAAATATCTTCAAAACAAATTCTTAAAACTAGAAAATGATAGACTATCATTCACAAGAGAAGGGCTAATGCTTGGGAATTTAATTTTCGCAATCTTTTAGGGGGTAATTAAATGTTAAAAAGACTATTAAAGGAATATGAATACTATTTGAAAATTACTAAAAATCTTTCAATTAATTCAATTAATTCATATTTATCAGATTTAACAGAATACATTGACTTTTTAGTTAAAAATTATGCCATTAAAGATCCTGATCAAATTACTAAACAACATATTCGTAATTTTATTGGGAGATTGAAAAGAAAAGATGATACTTCCGCAACCATTTCTCGAAAAATGAGTGCGATTCGGTCGTTTCATAAGTATTTATTACTTGAAAAAATTGTTTATACTAATGTTGCTACAGGAATTAGCCTTCCTAAAAAAGTGAAAAAACTCCCGCAAATATTATCCCTTGAAGAAGTAGATGCCTTAATGGTCGCCGCAGATGGAGACGAACCACTAGAACTAAGAAATCGAGCAATGCTTGAATTACTTTATGGAAGTGGACTTAGAATTAGTGAATTAATTGGCATAAGATTAGGGGATTTACACCTTAATATGGGATTTATAAACGTTTTAGGAAAAGGAAATAAAGAACGAATTGTTCCTTTAGGAGAAGAAGGAAGATATGCTTTAAGAAGATATTTAGATAAGGGAAGACCTTTTTTAAAGAAAGTTGATGGTGATATTGTTTTTGTGAATAATCGCGGATCATCAATTAGCCGGGTAGGCTTTTATAAAACCCTTAAAAAACTAACAACTAAAGCCGGAATTACGAAAGAAGTAAGTCCCCATACTTTAAGACATAGTTTTGCGTCTCACTTATTAGAAAACGGCGTTAATTTAAGGATGGTTCAAGAATTACTGGGTCATGAGGATATTTCAACAACTCAAATATATACCCATATAAATAAAAAACATTTAAAAGAAGTTTACGAGGAGTTTCATCCTCGGGCAAAGAAAGAGGAGGAATTATAATGTTTAAAAGAATTTTTTTAATTGTAATTGATAGTGTTGGAGCTGGTGAAATGCCAGATTCAGAGGCATATGGTGATAAAGGCGCTAATACAATTAAACACATTAGTGAAGCTGCAAATGGCATCACTTTACCAAATATGCAAAAATTAGGATACGGAAATATCACAGATATTATCGGCGTTCCTAAAAATTCAGACCCAATTGGTTATTCATCAAAACTAGCAGAACTTAGTTTAGGAAAAGATACAATGACAGGACATTGGGAAATTATGGGCTTGAAAATTGTTAAGCCGTTCATTACTTTCACAGAAACCGGCTTCCCAAAGGAGTTAATTGATGAACTTGAAAAACGCACAGGTAGAAAAATTGTTGGAAATAAAGCAAGTAGTGGAACAGTTATTTTAGATGAACTAGGCGAACACCAAATGAAAACTGGTGACTTAATTGTTTATACATCAGCAGACTCAGTATTACAAATTGCTGCTCACGAAGAAATCATCCCACTAGAGGAACTCTATAAAGCTTGTGAAATTGCTCGTGAGCTTACAATGAAGGAAGAATGGAAAGTTGGCCGCATTATCGCAAGACCTTACTTAGGGAAGAAAAAAGGTGAATTCAAACGCACCCCAAATAGACACGACTATGCTTTAAAACCATTTGAGGATACAACGCTTGTTTATTTAAAGGAAGTAGGATATGACGTTGTTTCCTTTGGTAAAATTGTCGATATTTACGATGGTGAAGGAATTACAGAATATTATAAACAAAAATCAAATAAAGATGGTATGGAAAACTATATTAAATTCGCTGATAAAGACTTTGTTGGTCTAGCGTATTTAAATCTTGTTGACTTTGATGCTTTATATGGACACAGAAGAAATCCTATTGGCTATAAAGACTGTTTAGAAGAGTTTGATGCTCAACTTGGTGAATTAATGGCAAAAATGAATAACGATGATTTAATTATGATTACAGCAGACCATGGAAATGATCCAACTTTCCCAGGATCTGATCATACAAGAGAATATGTCCCTCTTCTTGTATATTCTCCAAGTTTAAAAGGAGGAATCATTCCACCAAGAGAAACATTTGCGGATATTGGGGCAACAATTAGTGAAAACTTTAAGGTTAAAAAAGCTAGATATGGTACTAGTTTCTTAAAAGAACTTAAATAAATGAATATCGAATTACTCGATGAAAATAGTAACAAATATTTTTACAAAAAAATATTTAAAATTGGGGCTCCAATTGCTTTAGCCCAATTAATGGCAAGTTTACTAAGCATTGTTGATATGTTTATGGTTTCAAACTTAGGAGCCCTTGCAGTTGATGCCGTTGGAGTTGGAGCCCAATTTGCGTTTTTACTATTTATGATTATTTTTGGTTTCTTTACTGGCCTTGCAATTTTTATTGCGCAATATTGGGGAAGTAAAGAAATTAATAATATTCATCAAGTATTTATTATTTCCATTATTATCGGGACAATTATTTCGGCAATCTTTTTCGTTATCGCTTTTTTCTTTTCAATACAATTAATGGGACTTTTTGATCATTATGGTTCAACCTTTGAAAGTGTAACCTTTCGAAATTATGGTTCAACTTATTTCAAAATAGCAGCTTTTGCTTATTTTCCAATGGCGATTTCATTTGCAATAAGCATTTTAATGCGTAGTGTTGAAAAAGTTGGCTATCCACAATATGTAGCAATCGGGACTGTTTTATTAAATACATTACTTAATTATACGTTGATTAACGGTCATTTTGGCTTTCCGAGTCTCGGAGTACAAGGAGCTGCGATTGCGACTACTTCCTCAAGTATTGTTGGGGTTATTTTCTTAGGAGGATACTTATTTTTCTCAAAAGAAGCAGTCTTTAGGATAAAAATTAGGGAATATAAAAACATTACTAAGGCTTTTGTTATTAAACTTTTTAAAAAGGCTTTACCTGTTGTTCTCAATGAAACAATTTGGGGGCTAGGAATGAGTTTTTATTTAGTTGCCTTTGCTTTTAAAGGAGAAAATTTGTCTAGTGTTATCATTAGTAATAGTGTTATGGGGCTATTTTGGGCCTTTATGTCAGGACTCAGCAGTGCTTGTGCTATAATGATTGGTAAAAAACTAGGGGAAAATAAACTATCCTTGGCAAAACACTGGGGAATTAAATTTACAAGATTATCATTTGTTGGGGGATTATTTTTAGGGATTGTTTTATTTCTCTTAAGTACCCCCATTTCAGAGCTATTTACAAAATTACCACAAGATGTCCAACTAATGATGGCCCTTATTTTAAAAGTGTACGGCTTTTATATAACATTTAAGTTTGTTAATGTAATTCAAATTGTTGGAACATTGCGCGCTGGTGGAGATACATTATTCTCATTTATGGCCGAAGTAACCCCTCTATGGTTAGTTGGTGTTCCTTTAGCATTTATTTTAAGTATTTATAGTGATTTACCTTTATATCTTATTGTTGCGATTGTAAACATTGAAGAAATAATTAAATTAGGGTTACTTCTTTGGCGTTTCTACACTTTTAAATGGGTGAATAACCTAACAACTTATATCATTAATATTTAAAACAAAAAAACCATCACTTTTCAAAAGTGATGGTTTTTAAAGACTATTTATAATCTTTTTGTAGTTGTTTTCAACATCATTATAGGCTTTTTTAAGTTTTTTCATATAATCTTTAGCTAATTCCTTTTTCTTAGCATTGAGGCCTTTAGATGCAAATCTAATGTACTTTTTATATGGTTTAAAGGTTTGTTTAATTAAAAAGTTAGTATCTTTCAAAATCTTTTCTTGTTTTTTTAGACGATTTACTCTGAAAGTCACAATATTATTAATATAAGTATTATGTTTTTTAGATTCAATCTCAAATAAAACTCGATAATCTTCTCTGATGTCATCAGCATTACGATATTTAGCATTAGTAAAGATCGTTGTTTCTAAATTCATAACTTCAAGTTTATTAGCTTCTTTAGTTTTTTGAAGTTCTTCTTTAATTTCTTTAAGAGCATGATCACGTTCTTCTTCGAGTTTCTTAATAAAGCCTTGATGTTCATCAATTTTTTGTTTTTTAAGCGCTTTTTGTTCTTCAACAAATTTGTCAGCTTCAGTACTATTAATTAAATCAACAAGTTTTTCCTTTGTTTCTTTAATAATTTGTTGAGGAATAATAATCTTTTCATTGTAGAGCATTTCTGCTTCTTCAATGGCTTTTTGTAAACGGGCATTAGCACTTGATACAGCAGTGTTGTTTAAAACTGGCATAATTCCTTTTGTTTCTTCTGTTTGATCATTTTCTTTAATAAGATCATATTTTTGTTTAGTTTGATCATAAAGAATTTGGAAAGAATCAACAGTTTGGTTTTTAAGAGCTAATGCTTCTTCACGAGCTTCTTCAGCACGTTTATTTGCAGCTTCAATCACTTTTTCATAACGAATAATTTCTTGATCTTCCATTTCTACTTTTTCAATATCTTCAATCATGGCGTTATATTTAGTTTTTAAAGCTTTAATTTTTGCTTTAATTTCGCGATTATCCTTTTGATCAGTGAAAAGAAGAAGTTTATAATTTAAATCTTCTAATTTATCGTTTAGCTCTTTATTAATTTTTGATTTTTCATAATCGTATTTTTGACGATAGTAGTTAATTTTCTTATTGGCATATTGTAATTCCTGAGCATTTGTTAAATTAATACTTTCAACTCTAATCTCGTGTTCACTTACAGCACATTGGATTTGTTGTGAAGCAAAAAGTAATTGATTTTCTAAAGTAGTTTTAACAAACGCATCATTAACTTTAACTCCTAAGTTAATTCTTTCAATTTGTTCTTCAGCTAAATTTCTTTCATTTTCATAAAGCGAAGAAACTTTAACAAGCTGTAAATCACGTTCTTTATTAGCAATATCAATTAAAGATTGTTGGTAGATGATTTCTGAGTTTGCTTCTTCTTTAATCTTTTCATTTCTAATTAATGTTTCATTACGCATTTTTAAAATTAATTTATCAATATGAGTTAGTTCCTGATCTAATTTGATTAACTCAATACTTTTTTTAACTTGAAATTCTTGTTCAATTTTAATAATGTTGTGATTGTTAATATTCTCTTTTAAAGCGATAATTCTTGAGTTTTCAACGTTTTTTAATGCAACAAGTAGCTCTTTAAAGGACTCGACTAGTGATTGTTCTAGTAACTCATTATCCTTCATTATTTTTAATTCACCAAGACGTAATTTAAGTTTGAAATCATAAATCTTTTTACTAACATCAACCTTTGTATCTAAGAAGTCTTTTAGGTTAACCATTCGTTTTTTGTTAATATCAAGATCACCTTGTAAAGCTTGTAAATCTGATTTAATTTTATATAAAATCTTTGCTTCTTCAAATTTAATTTGTTCTAAAACGATAGCATGTTCAATTTTATTTAAATCGGTAACATATTTCATTTCTAAACTTTGAAGTTGATTAATTGATTTAATATGGGCCTTTTTAGTAATTGAAGATGCTTCTTTTGAAACTTTCTTAGTAACTTTTTCAGATTTCGATTTTTCAACTTTTTCAAATTGTTTCATCAATTTTTGAATTGTAGCAATTTTATTATTCTTTTCAGCATGAATAATTTGAAGCCGAATATTTTTAAGCTTTTCATCAATTTGTTCTTGCTGTTTCCGTTCTTGTTCAAGAAGTTGAAGGTTTTTAGCTTCTAATTTAGCATTAACTGTTTCTTCATAATCAAGATATTTTTGTTCGATTTCTACTTTTTTGGATTCATATGACGTTTTAATCTTTTCTAATGTTTCGTTCATTTCTTCAAGCGCTTTTTCATGAGCAATTTGAATTTTCTCAGTAATAAATAAATCGTCATCAACATCAGTGAAAGTAGTAGTAGATAATTCGTTAAAAGAAGCACAAACATCTATGTTTGAATCAATATAGCTGTTAAAATAGTTTTCTAAATCAATAACATTGTCACTGATATCTCTCATCTTAGCTAATTCAGTTTCTACATATTTACTTTTTCGATCAAAGAGAGCATCCATTAAAGTAATAATCTCGTTAGTTATTTCAACCTGTTTGTCAAAAAGAAGTTTGTTACTATTGATTAGTCCATCACGGAAACGTTCTTCGTAAACATTTACTTTTTGGATAGAAGCAATTAAATCTTTATAAATAGCATCTAAATTGTCAAGTCTTTCTGGTGTTCTTTCATTATCAAAGAAACGAATTTCTTGACGTGCAGCAAAAATCTTATTTTCTGCATCAATCATTTCGTTTAATTGTTGGATAACAGTTTCTCGATCAACTAAATCAATTGCTAGATTTAAATCTGAAATTTGTTCATCTAGTTCAGCTAGTTTTCGCTTAGTTTCAGTAATTCTTTGGTTGTTTTTCTTTTTGATTTCTAAGTTAGCATTTAAAACTTGATCAACTAAATCTTTTAACAGCTTTGATTCAGAGGCAATATCGTTTTCGATAATAACAGAGATATCACGATTTGCTTTTGAAATAACTTTAGGTAAACTACTTTTAAAGTTTTTCGCCATAGTAACCCTCCTTTCTAAGTAATTTTGGTGTTAATTTGTAAGAGATTTTCTTTTACTTGAGTATGTTTTTTATTTCCTAGTTCAAATAATGCATTAGCAAAAGAAATGTTATTTTCAGAAATAATAACATTAGAATTATTAATCGATACTTTGTAGTCGTCACCAATAATTTTATATTTTTCTAAATAGTAATTTAAACTAATAATTAATTGTTCATAACCTTCTTGGAAAGCAGTATATAAAGTATTTTCGAGCGATTGCGTTATTTTCTCATGAGTTTCATTTAACAATTTAAGACGTTTTTCTTTAGCAACTAATTCAATTTCAATTGCTTTTCTAGCATCACCAATAGATTCTTCTAGCCGTGGTCTTGTCGTGAAAATTTTCTTTTCAAATGTTTTAATTTTTGCTTCTAATTCGTGTGTTAAAACACGAATTTGTTTTTCGGCATCTTTTTTTAACTTTTCAATCTTTTGATTGTTAGTTGAAATGTTTAAGAAAGTAGCATTCTCTGCTTTGACGTTAGCATCATTAAATCGTGATTCAGCTGTTTCTAAAGCAATTGTGTAAATTCTGTTTTCGTATTCGTATATTTTCTTAGCTTCATCATCTTTTTCTTTAAGTTTTAAAAGGGTTTTATTGTAATCTTCTTCTAAAACAGTTTTACGTTTATCCAATAATTCAATTTGTTTAACAATTTCTGCTTCTTCAGAAGTTTCGATAACAGTTAGTTGTTCTTTTTTAATTGCTATTTCTTGATCTTTTAAAGTCATAATCTCTTGAACTTCTTGTAAAGCTGTTGTTTTTAATTCTTGACTTGTCTTTTTGAATTCAACAATTTGTTCTTCAAATTTATAAAAATTATTTTTTCGTTTTTCTTCTAATTTCTCAATAAAGATAGCTAATTCATCATCAAGTGGTTTAAGCAAATCAGCTTGTTCTTTCTCAACTAGTTTTTTAGCTTTCAAAGCGTTTGTTTTAGCATTTTTAACAATTTCTTTATCTGTTTTTGTAAGTGGAGAGTACAGCTTTTGTATCTCCTCTAAAATGTTATTTTGAAGTTTTTTAAGTGAATCAAAACAACTATCGTAAATCTTAGTTGCTTTTACTTTTAAGGAAGCAACATCAGAAGTTTTTTGTTTCAATAATTTTTTCAAATCTAAAGCGATTTGTTTCTTTATAGCGATTAATTTATCGTTTTTAGATGATTTAAGACTATTGAGTTGTTTTTTATTGTCTGATTCTAAACGACTTAATCGTTTTTTTAGTTTTCTAATTTTACTAGCTTCAGGAGTTGAAGCGATTTGATTAGAAATTGTTCTTTTTTCTAGATCAAACATGAAACTAATTGCATCTTCTAAATAACGATATGTTTGATTAATATATGTTTCAGCTTTTTCTAAAAGTAAAGCGTTGTTTTCAGCAAATGTTTTTACTTGTTTAATAGTAAGTTCTTCATCTTCAAGGGGTTTTGTAGCCTCAACCATGAAATCAGCAAAAACTGTATCATTTAAAGTTAAACGTTCTAATCTTTCATTAATAATTGAGTCGGCTTTTTGAATATTAGTAAGCGGTTCTTTAATTTCGCGTTCTAAAGCAATATCAATTTTCGCAATTTTACTTTTAATTTCATCGATAACAAGATTTTTCTTTTTATCTGTTTCTAACTTTTCTTTTGAAATTGCGAGATCAACATTAGCAGAAAAGGCGTCTTGTTCGTAGACAAGGCGGCTAATTTGTTCATCTTGTTTTAATAAATCCTCTTCTAAACGCTTATTGATAACTTCAATTTTGTAGTTAGCTTCTGTTTCAACGTTTATAATTTCTTGATGGATTTCTTTTGAAAGCATAATGTTATCTTTATGAACTTGATAACGAGTAATCTCTTTCTCTAAGTCATAAACCAAAGCTTCTGTCTCGTAATTGCTTTTGAGGATGTGACGTTCTAGTTTAGTGCTATTAAGGCGTAATTTATAAATTTCCTGGGCTTTATGATGTTTAAGTTTTGCTTTTTCAATTGCTTTGTCAAGAATTTCCTTGTTTTTAACATCCGTAATTGCTTTATTATTTTCTAAAATAAGACTTTTGATTCTTGTTTCCTCACTTGCAATAACTTTTTTAAGTTCATTTTCTAAAAGACTTATCTCATAAGCTTGTTTAGCGTATTTAATGTTGTAGCGTTCTTTTATTTCGGTAACTTCAATGTTTTCTCGTAACTTGTTTACTTCAATTTCTTTTAATGGTTCAGAAGTATCTAAATATTTGTTAATTTCATCGATTTCTTGATTAATTTTAGTGAGTTGTTCAATTGATGATTTATTTAAAGCTAAAAGACTATGTTTAAAGGCATCAAACAACTCAGTATATTTTTGAATAAACTCTGTCTTTAGTTTTTCATGGCGAACTAAATATTCATTATTCGCAAATTCAAAGTTATTAAGCTCAGACCTTGTTGCAATATTAATGTTTTTAAAGTAATCACCAGTATCTTTAATTTCAACTTGATCATTTAATAAAAAGACTTCAAGTTTTTCTAAGTTCGTAATTTCATTATTTAAAGTTGTTCGTAATAATTCTATTTCGTTTTCTAATAATAAAACTTTTTCATTTAAAATAAGTTCTTCATATTTAATAGTAGTAGAAGCCCGTAAATTAAATAAATCAATTTTCATTTTGATTGTTTTTTTACTGTTTTTCGATTGGTTTTCAGTTTCTTCATCTTTTGGAATTTTTAGTTTGTCTAAATTAATCTGTAAATCTTTATTGATTAATTCTTTTCTAGTTTCAAAAGATGTATTAATTTCTTTGATGTGGTTCTCTATGTTTTCAATATACCCTTTAAAACGGTTAATATATTCTTTTTGAAGACTATCAATGTATTCGTGAATTATTTTTACTTTAAGATTAGAGTTTTTCTTGATTTTTTGAGTTTCATTATTAAGATTTTTCTCGATTTCCTGTAAATTTAAAAAACTTTGATGATTTTCTTCTTCCTTCATTTTAATAAAATTAGCTAATTTTTCATTAATTTCTTGATTCAAAAGGTTTTTTAAATCATCGATTTCTTTAAATTTATCATTAAGAAGTTTAGAGTATTTTTCAATTTGCGAAGCATGAATTTTACGGTTATTTTCGTAATTACTTGTATAGGTATCAAGTTTTTCCACATATGATTCAACATTATCACGATATTTTTTTTGAACAACATTGATATCGGCTTGTTCTAAAGCTTCTAACTCTTTAATTGCATTTTTGATTTCAGCTATTTTCAAAGCAGTAGCTTCTGTCTCAGCTAATTTAAATTCATTTAATTCGGTTTTTAAGCGGTTATCAATTTTTCGGAATTTTAATAATTTATTTTCAACAGCTTTTTCAATTCTTTGGTTTTTTAAAATCGCTTTTTCTGACAATAACTGGAGTTTTTCTTTAGATTGTTTTTCCTTTGCTAAAAAGTCTTTGTGTGATTTCAAAGACTTTGTTTCGTGATTCTTATTTAATTTTGCAATTTTTTTCTTGATTGGTGCAATTTTTGATATATATTCAAGTTCAACATCATATGAAGCCATATCAAAACTCTTCAAATCTTTCTTCTTCAAAGTTATGCACCTCCTAAATGTTTTACTTCAGCCATTTCCTTACATAATTTTATCATAAATGAAGCGTTATTACAATAATAATATGTGTAATCTAGATATTTTTAAAAATGATTTTGTAAAAAGGAGGGGTTTAAGGTATAATTTTAATGAGGTGAACGACCATGGATAAAAAAATTTTGAGTAATGAAATCCTTGAAGAAGACATTGAAATTCTATCTTTAAGACCAAAATATTTAAGAGAATATATTGGGCAAAAAAAGGTCAAAGAAATGATGGATATTTTTATCCGTGCAGCGAAGAACAGAAACGAGGCTTTAGATCATGTTCTTTTATACGGTCCCCCAGGACTTGGAAAAACGACATTAGCCAATATTATAGCGAATGAAATCGGAGTTAACATAAAAATTACAAGTGGTCCTTCAATCGAGAGAAGCGGAGATTTAGCAGTCATCTTAACAAGCCTCGAACCAGGTGATATTTTGTTCATAGATGAGATCCATAGACTCCCGAGAATTGTAGAAGAAATTTTGTATCCAGCGATGGAAGATTTCGTAATTGATATTATCGTTGGAAGAGACTCAACAAGTAAGTCTATTCGTGTTGATTTACCCCCATTTACTTTAGTAGGTGCAACTACCAGATATGGTGACTTAAGCTCTCCTTTAAGGGATCGCTTCGGAGTTGTTCATAAATTGGAATATTATAACACCGATGAACTAAAGGAAATTTGTAAGAGAACCGCGCAAATTTTTGAATGTGAGATTCACGAGGATGCGTTGTATGAAATAGCGAGAAGAAGCCGTGGAACACCAAGAATTACAAACCGCCTTTTTCGTAGAGTAAGAGACTTTGCGGATGTTTTAAATGACGGAATTATTAGTATGGAGATTTGTAAACTAGCTTTAGAAAAACTTCATATTGACAAGATTGGCTTAGATTCTAAAGATTATGCCTATTTACTAGGAATAATTGAAAAATTTAATGGTGGGCCTGTTGGTGTTGAGAGTTTAGCTGCTTCAATTGGAGAAGAATCAACTACGATTGAAGATGTTTACGAACCATATTTATTACAAATCGGCTTTATAAAAAGAACTCAAAGAGGACGAGTAGCGACTGAAAAAGCATATAAACACCTTAAAAAAACACATAACGCGAGGTTATTTTAATGAAAGTTAGTGATTTTGATTATTATTTGCCAGAAAACCTAATTGCCCAAACCCCTTTAAAAGATCGCAGTGCATCTAGATTATTAGTTTTAAATAAGAATACAGGTAAAATCAAACATGATTATTTCGCAAATCTTCTTAATTATTTAGAAGAAGGCGACGTTTTGGTTTTAAACGATACTTCCGTTATCCCAGCAAGACTCTATGGAATAAAAGAAGAAACTAACGCCGCAATTGAAATCTTATTGTTAAAACAAAAAACTAACGATGTATGGGAATGTCTTGTTAAAAAGGCTCGTAAAATCAAGGTAGGAACAGTAGTTTCCTTTGGAAATGGGCTCTTAAAGGCGGTTTGTACTGAAGTTAAAGAAGAAGGAATTCGAGATTTTAAAATGAGTTATATTGGTGTTTTTTATGAAATAATTGATCAACTAGGAGAAATGCCATTACCTCCTTACATTCACGAAAAACTACTTGAAAAAGACCGTTATCAAACGGTCTATAATAAATATAAGGGAAGCGCAGCAGCCCCGACAGCCGGACTCCATTTCACTAAGGAAATCTTAGCGAAGATTGAAGCTAAAAACATTCAAATTGCTTATGTAACATTGCATGTTGGCCTTGGAACTTTTAGACCGGTTCAAGTTGATACGATTGAAGAACATCATATGCATACAGAATTTTATCAAATGACCAAAGAAACAGCAGATATTTTAAATAAGGCAAAAGAAGAAAAAAAACGAATAATTGCCGTAGGCACAACTTCTTTAAGAACTTTAGAAACAGTCCTTAGAGATTATGATAACTTTTTAGAAACAAATGGATGGAGCGATATTTTCATTTATCCCGGTTATTCCTTCAAAGCAGTAGATGCCTTGATAACAAACTTCCATTTACCTAAATCAACGCTTTTAATGTTAGTAAGTGCCTTAGCTGGTAAAGCAAATATTATGCATGCGTACTCTGAAGCAATCAAAGAACAATACCGGTTTTTTAGTTTCGGTGATAGTATGTTTATTAACAATAAATAACCAAAAAATTCAAAATAAAACAGACATTTTAGATGTCTGTTTTATTTTTATTTATTATTTTGAAATTAAGCTTTTTTAATTAAAGCGATAATTACCATAATCCAACCAATAATTGGTAAAATCATCCATAGTAAATACCAACCGCTTTTTCCTGTGTCATGTAAACGTCTTACCGCAATTGAAATTGACGGAACTAAGATAGCAACTGAATATATTGTTGAAAGAGCTGAAACATTAATAGCATCACCTATTGCAAAAATAAGGATACTAATAGCAAAATTAATTAGCCATGCCATCCAGTAATCTCTAACGTCTGCTTTACCTTCAAAATCAGACCAGTTTTTCCACATTGCTACATATTCTTTAAATAAGTTTTCCATATAAATCCTCCTTAAATTTTTATATACATATTATATCACAAAACTATTTTTTGGTTAACATTTTTAAATATTTATTTTATTGGTTTTAACCTAGCAGTAAAATGTCTTAACACCGGTGGTTCATATTCAAACTCTAGCCCAACTAATTTTTTCCGGTTTTTATACACCGCTATAACAGCTTCAGCAACAACATCTAAATGTTTATATGTATATGTTCTTCTTGGGATTGTAAGTCGCATCAATTCTAATGGACTCTCTAAGTTTTTTAAAGTATCAGGATCCCTACCAAGTAAGAAAGAACCAATCTCAACCGGTCTTACTCCAGCTTCAAGATATAAAGCATTACAAACACTTTGAGCTGGAAACTCAAAGTAAGGGATATGCGGAACGATTTTTTTGCAATCAACAAAAACAGCGTGTCCTCCAACAGGATATTGAATCGGCACTCCTGCATCTCGCAATTTATCTCCTAAATAACGGACTTGATCAATCCGATGTTCTAAATAATCTTCTTCTAAAGCTTCTAAAAGGCCAACACTTAAAGCTTCCATATCTCGTCCAGCTAGCCCTCCATATGTTGGGAATCCTTCCATTGGAACGATATAAGTTCGGCATTTATTATATAAATCATGATTATCTTTTATGGCAATCAAGCCACCAATATTGACAAGTCCATCTTTTTTACTACTCATTAAGAAAACATCCGCTAAATCAAAAACCTCTTTAGCTATTTCTTTAATTGTTTTATTTTCATAACCTTTTTCCCGTTGTTTTATAAAATAAGCATTTTCAGCATATCTTGCACCATCAATTAAAATCGTAATACCATGCTTTTTTGCGATTTTATGAACTGCTTTCATGTTTTCCATACTAACAGGTTGTCCACCTGCTGAATTATTAGTAATTGTCATAATAATTCCGGCAATATTCTCTTTTTTATGTTTGGTAATTAGGTTTTCTAAGGTTTCTAAATCAAAATTGCCTTTAAAAGGATGATAATGTTCAGTATCAAAACATTCTTTAATAGCGCAATCAATTGCGCGTGCTCCGGCAAATTCGACATGAGCTCTAGTTGTATCAAAATGCGTATTTGAAATATAGAACATCCCTTTTTTTGTAACTAACTGCGGTAACATTACTTGTTCAGCTCCTCGGCCTTGATGAGCGGGAATAACGTATTTATACCCCGTAATATCCTTAACAACTTTTTCTAATTTATAAAAACTTCGTGATCCAGCATAAGCCTCATCACCTTGCATTAAAGCTGCCCACTGGTAATGACTCATTGCTCCTGTTCCACTATCAGTTAGTAAATCAATATAAACATCTTCACTCCGTAATGAAAAAGGATTATATCCAGCTTTCTTTAAAAAAACGGTTCTTTCTTCTCTAGTAGTCATCTTAATTGGTTCTATCATTTTAATTCGATAAGGTGGCGCAACATATTTTCTGTTCATGTCTTTCCTCCAGAAGTTATTATAATAATATATATGATATTATACATTACAATGTTAACGTTTACAATCATTGTTTTTGAGATTTTATCGTTTTTATAATTACCATAATTAGCTTTACAAACAGTTATTATAGCCTAATTTCAATAGTTGTTTTCTTGCTTTATTAATTTTGATAGTCTTTATATCTTATTGTTATTTATAATTTATTATTATTCTCTTACTAAAATATTTAATTTATAGTAGAATGGTAATGAAACTAAAAAAAAACAGGTGATTATTATGAACTTAAGAGTCGGAATAGATATTGGTAGCACAACAATAAAAGCAGTTGTCCTAGATACGGATAATCAAGTGATTTATAAAACTTATTTACGTCATAAAAGTAGTATAACTACATCTTTAATTAATTTATTAAAAGCGCTTAAAAAGACTTTTAATAATGAAAAGATGTTTCTTAATTTTACAGGTAGTGCCGCAATGTTTTTAGCAGAAGGAATTAGTTATCAATTTACTCAAGAAGTTATCAGTGCGACAGAAGCCTTAGAAAATGAAGGTGGAAAGTTTGATGTTTGTATTGAACTTGGCGGAGAAGATGCTAAAATCATTTTCTTTAATGGTAGTAACATCGAACAACGGATGAATGGAACTTGTGCTGGGGGAACCGGTGCTTTTATTGATCAAATGGCTACTTTACTTGATGTCGATAGTGCCCAATTAAATGTCCTTGCTAAAGATTATAAAAAAATCTATCCAATTGCTTCTCGCTGTGGTGTTTTCGCAAAAAGCGATATTCAGCCACTTCTAAATCAAGGAGCAACGCATGAAGATATTGCAATGAGTATTTATCAAGCGATTGTTAACCAAACTATCGCTGGACTTTCACAAGGAAGAAAAATTAGAGGTCGTGTTGCTTTTTTAGGTGGGCCATTAACATTTGCTAGTGAACTACGCCAAAGATTTATTGATTTTCTCGATTTAAAAGATGTATTTGTTCCTAAAAATGGTGAAGTTTTTGTTGCTTACGGAGCTGCTTTACTAGCTAATGAAACTCCCTCAACAATTGACGAAGTAATTAATGCCGTTATTAAATACGATAAGATTGATCGGCGAAATGAAAGAAAGACTTTGAAACCGTTATTTGAAACAAAAGAAGCTTTTGAAGCATTTACAAAAAGACATAACAAAGCAAGAGTAGAAATAGTCGATATTAGTAAATATCAAGGGAATGCTTATTTAGGGGTTGATGCTGGAAGTACAACTACTAAACTAGTTTTAATTAATGAAGATAAAGAAATTTTATATAGTTTTTATTCTCACAATAAAGGGAATCCTGTTGACATGGTTAAAAAAGCGCTATATGAGATTTATGATTTACTAGGTGAAAAAATCATTATTAAAAGTGCTTTTTCAACTGGGTATGGGGAACAGTTAATTAAAAATGCCTTTAATTTAGATGGTGGGGAAGTTGAAACAATTTGCCACTATAAAGCCGCTAAACATTTCTTACCTAATGTTGAGTTTATTATTGATATTGGTGGCCAAGATATGAAATGTTTTAAAGTTGAAAACGACGTCATTACAACAATCATCTTAAACGAAGCATGTAGTTCTGGGTGTGGTTCATTTATCGAAACTTTTTCAACATCTCTTGGTCATACCATTGAGGATTTTGCTGATTTAGCCTTAAAATCAAATCAACCAGTAGACTTAGGAAGTAGATGTACTGTTTTTATGAATAGCGGGGTTAAACAAGCTCAAGCAGAAGGAGCGAGCCCTAGTGATATATCTGCAGGACTTGCTTATAGTGTTGTTAAGAATGCTTTATATAAAGTAATTCGTGCAGTTGATGTTAAAGCAGAATTCGGAGAAAAGATCATTGTTCAAGGGGGAACATTTTATAATAACGGGATTTTAAGAGCTTTTGAACAAGAAATAGGAACAGAAGTGATTCGGCCAAATATTGCAGGATTAATGGGTGCATACGGAGCTGCCTTAGTAGCTATGGAAAAGCAACAAGACCAATCAACAATCCTTTCTCTTGAAGGGTTAAATAATTTTACTTATACAACTAAAAGTGCAGTTTGTAAAAAGTGTAATAATTATTGTGCCTTAACAATTAATATTTTTAATGGTAAAAAATATATTTCTGGTAACCGTTGTGATAAAGGAGCTGGAATTATATCAAAAAAAGAAGAACTTCCAAATCTTTATTTATATAAGTATGATAAAATCACTAGTTATAAATCTGATATAACTAAAACATATAAAGGAAAAATCGGTATTCCATTAGTCTTAAATATGTATGAAAATATTCCGTTTTGGTTTACTTTCTTTGATACTTTAGGGTATGAAATTGTTTATTCAAACCGCTCTAGTAAAACAATTTATGAATTAGGCCAAGAAACCATTCCAAGTGATACAATTTGTTATCCTGCAAAGCTGGTTCATGGCCATATCGAAAATTTATTAACAAAGGAAATTGATTTTTTATTCTATCCAAATATTCCTTATAACTTTATTGAAAAAGATTATCGTGATAATGAATATAACTGTCCGATCGTTGCTTTTTATCCAGAAGTAATCGGTGCAAATATGGATAATATCAATTTAAAAACTTATTTAGATCCTTATGTTAGTTTAAATAAAATTAACTATTTTATCAAAAGTATTTATGAAGCAATGAACGATAAACTGGATTTTAGTAAAAAAGAATTACGTCATGCTTACAAACTAGCAATTGCCGAATATAAAAAATATCGTAATGATGTTTTAGAAGAAGGAAAACGCAGTTTAGAATACGGTCAAAAACATCATAAAAATATTATCTTATTAGCTGGAAGACCCTACCATATCGATCCAGAAATTAACCATGGAATCCCTAAATTATTACAAAGTTTAGGAATTGTTGTTATTAGTGAAGATTCAGTTAATTTATTTGCCAATCAAGAAAAAGTAAATGTTTTAAATCAATGGACTTATCATACAAGACTTTATGATGCTGCGAAGTTCATTACAACAATTGAGAACGCTAATTTAATTCAATTAGTATCTTTTGGGTGTGGATTAGATGCAATTACTACTGATGAAGTGAAAAGTATCTTAGAAAAACATCATAAACTTTATACCCAAATTAAAATTGATGAGGTAAATAACTTAGGAACCGTTAATATTCGCGTTCGTAGTTTACTCTCAACAATGAAAGGAGAACAATAATGGCCAAGTTAGTTTATGAAGATGATCGAATTATCTTTACCAAAGAAATGAAAAAAGAATACACTATCTTAATTCCATCAATGGCTCCCTATCATTTTGATTTTTTTATTGATATCTTAGAAAGTGAAGGTTATAAAGCAGAAATTTTACAAAACAATAGTTTTGATTTAATTAATGAAGGAATGAAATATTCTCATAACGACATTTGTGTTCCGGCTATGCTTGTTATTGGCCAGTTTATTGATGCAATTAAAACAGGCGGTTATGATTTAACAAAGATTGCAGTTATAATTTCTCAAACTGGAGGAGGATGCCGTGCAAGTAATTATATCAATCTTATTAGAAAAGCTTTTAAAAAAGCTCATTACGAATATATTCCGATTATTAGTTTTAACTCTGTCGGCCTCGAAGAAAATCCTGGCTTCAAAATTACACCTCGTATGACTCTTAAACTAACAAATGCTTTATTGTTTGGTGATGTTTTAATGCAAATAGTTAATGAAACACTCCCTTATGAAATTAATTCTGGAGAAACTTTAGAAGTTTATGCTAAAGCACATAAACTCTTAGCGAAAAGTCTTCGTTATAATGATATAAGAGCGTGGCTTTTTCCAAAAAAGCTTGTTGAACAAGCAATTAAACTTTTTACTTTAATTCCTGTCGATAAATCTGTTAGAAAGCCAAAAGTAGGAGTTGTAGGAGAAATTTATGTTAAATATTCACCTTTAGGTAATAATGATTTAGAAAATGTTTTACGCCATGAAGGCTGTGAAGTAATTACGCCGAGTATTTTTGATTTCTTTTTATATACTTTCGATTCAACTGTTCATGATATTAAAAAATATGGAGGAAGTAAAATTTCAATGTTTAGTAATTTTGTAACTATCGAATTTGTTTAAAAAAGAAAAAAAATCGTTGCTGAAGCCTTAGACAAATATGGTTTTATTAAACCAATTCCTTATCGAGAACTTAAAAAACTAGCCGAAGGTTTTATAGGTTATGGTACTCATGTTGGGGAAGGGTGGTTGTTAACCGCAGAAATGGTTCATTTAATTCATAGTGATGTTCCTAATATTGTTTGTACACAACCTTTTGGGTGTATGCCTAACCATATTGCTGGAAAAGGAATGCTTAAAAGAATAAAAGATAATCTCCCAGAAAGTAATATCATAACAATTGATTATGATACAAGCGCTACTGAAATTAACCAATTAAACCGTATTAGATTAATGATTGCTAATGCGAAGAAAAATATGAAAAAAACAGAAAAATAAGTTATAATGAGAATGGTGATAATATGCAAATAAAATATGAATTAATTCATGAATGTAAACAAACAGGAGCGAGATACGGGATTTTACATACTCCCCATGGGAAAATAGAAACCCCTGTTTTTATGCCTGTTGGTACAAAAGCTACTGTAAAAACATTAGAAAATAAAGAAATTGAAGAAGTAAGCGATGGGCTCATTTTAGGAAATACTTACCATCTATGGTTAGAACCAGGTGATGAAATCGTTAAAAACCACGGAGGAATCCGTGGTTTTATGAAATGGGACCATGCCCTCTTAACTGATAGCGGTGGTTTCCAAGTTTTTAGTTTATCTGATATTCGAAAAATTAGTGAAGAAGGCGTTGAATTCCGCCATCATAAATCTGGTGAAAAACTTTTTATGTCTCCCGAAGATTCGATTAGAATCCAACACCATTTAGGGGCTGATATTATGATGAGTTTTGATGAGTGTCCGCCTTTTAATTCTTCATATGAATATATGAAAGAATCTGTTGAAAGAACAATTCGTTGGGCTAAAAGAGGAAAAATTGCTCATGGAGATACAACTGACCAATCATTATTTGGAATAGTTCAAGGAGGACCGTATAAAGATTTAAGATTAATGTGTACAAAGGCCTTAGTAGAAATGGATTTCCCTGGTTATAGCATTGGTGGTTTAAGCGTTGGAGAGCCGAAAGAAGAACAGTACGCTGTTCTTGACTACTTAAAAGATGCGTTACCAAAAGACAAGCCAAGATATTTAATGGGAGTTGGAACTCCAGATGATATGTTAGAAGGGGTTATTAGAGGAATTGATATGTTTGATTGTGTTCACCCAACCCGTCTTGCAAGACATGGTGGAGCGATGACTTCAGTTGGAAGAATAACTATCAAAAGTAAGGTTTATGAAAATGATTTGTCACCGCTTGATAGCGAATGTGATTGTAAAGTCTGTAAAACCTATACTAAAAGCTATCTAAGACACTTATTTAAGTCAAAAGAAGCACTAGGTCAAAGACTAATTAGTTATCATAACTTGTACTTCTTAAAAAACCTTACTAAACAAATTAGAAATGCAATTAAAAATGACCGACTAGGTGATTTTAAAGAAGAATTTTTCAAAAAATACTATAAATAAGATATTGGGCCGTTTTTTATAAAAATATTTTTTATTTTATAATATAAAAATGCTATAATAAATTAATAAGTTAATTGGAGGTAGAATATATGTTTGAATCATTAGATAATTTTAATCAAAAGCCCTCAATTAAGGTAATCGGAGTTGGTGGTGGCGGAGGAAACGCAGTGAACAGAATGATTGAAAATGAAGTTCAAGGTGTTGAATTCGTAGCTATAAATACAGACGCACAAGTATTAAGACTTTCTAAAGCTGATTCAAGAATCCAAATCGGAAAAATGCTTACTAGAGGTCTTGGGGCAGGAGCAGATCCTGAAATAGGAAGACGTGCTGCAATCGAATCAGAAGATGAACTTCGCGAATTATTAAGCGACACCGACATGGTTTTTATTACTGCCGGGATGGGTGGAGGAACTGGAACTGGGGCAGCCCCAGTAATCGCTAGAATTTCTCGCGAAATGGGTTGTTTAACAATTGGAATTGTTACTAAACCATTTGGTTTTGAAGGAAGAAGACGAGTTGCTACAGCCCTAGAAGGTTTAGATGCTTTAAAACCTTATGTTGATACTTTGATTGTTGTTCCTAACGATCGTTTACTTTATGTTGTTGATCGCTCTACATCAATGTTAGAAGCGTTTAGAGAAGCAGATAATGTCTTACGTCAAGGAGTTCAAGGGATAGCTGAAATTATTACAGTACCTGGACTAATTAACGTGGATTTTGCTGATATTAAAACTGTTATGAAAGATAAAGGGACTGCCTTAATGGGAATCGGAATTGCTAGTGGCGAAGATCGCGCTATCGAAGCTACAAAAAAAGCGATTCACTCACCATTATTAGATGCCAGTATTGATGGTGCTACTGATGCAATAGTTAATATTGCTAGTGGCGTTGATATTGCTTTATGGGAAGTTAATGAAGCAGTTGAAGCTATTCAAAATGCTAGTTCTACCGAAATTAATATTATTTATGGTACAACAATTAATCAGGATATTGAAGATGAAATTATTGTTACTGTAATCGCAGCGGGATTTGATGAAAACCGTAATGTAGAATTTAGTAATATTGGAAATGACGCTTTAGCAGAACAACTTCCTGAAGAAGTTGTTTCTGAAGAAAAAACTGGATCCAAAAAAGGTAAAAGAAAAAAACATAAACAACCAATTGAAGAAACTCCTGAAGAACCATCTAAAACAGCGATTCCTTCTTGGTTAAAATCAAGATTTAAATAAGCGCCTCTGGTGCTTTTTTAATTTCTAAACAAAGGTGATATCATGAAAAAATATTATGGCAGAATTTATGGGGGATTAATGATTGCAATCCTCTTAACATTTCTTTTTTGGAAAAGGATTAGTGATTTTTCAATGTTAATGCTAGCTGTAATGGCCTTTATCCTAACAAGTATTTTCACCTATAGTAGGAGGGAAAAATGAAATTTTATACTAAAGAAGTTTTAGCTTCAATTAATAATCCGAATATTACTGTAGTTGCCGCTACTAAATATTTTAATGCTGAAGAAATGCGTGAACTTTACAACACTGGTTTAACAAATTTTGGTGAAAACCGTGTTGAAAGGTTACTTGAAATGCAAGAAAAACTTGCTGATTTAAAAATTACTTGGCATTTAATTGGGACCTTACAAACTAAAAAAGCAAAAAAAATAATTAATACAATAGATTATCTTCACTCGCTTGACACAATTAAACTAGCTAGTGAAATCCAAAAAAGAAGAACAGAAAAACTAAAATGTTTCATTCAAGTAAATATCAGTAGCGAAGAATCAAAACACGGGCTTTCTCCTAAAGAGGTAATTCCGTTTATTAAAGAACTTTTACCAATGGATAAAATCGAGGTTATTGGTCTAATGGGGATGGCAGAGTTAACAAGTGATGAAGCCGTCATTAATCAAGAATTTCAAAAGTTAAATGATCTCCAAGAAGCTATTAAAAAAGCCCTAAATCTTAACTTGAAAGAGTTGTCAATTGGAATGAGTAATGACTATTTAATTGCTTTAAAGCATAATGCAACATTTTTACGCCTTGGTAGTGTATTATTTAGTAGTATTAGATTTATGAATGGGGGACAATAAATGTTTAAAAAGAAAAAAGCAATTAAACGAGTAGATTTTATTACAATGGAAAAAGATGTTGATGTCATTAAACTTGCTAATAAACTACTTAAAAGTGTTCCTCTAATTATTAATTTTGAAGAATATGAACCAATTGAAGCAAATAAAATCATTACTTTTTTAAGTGGTGTTATTTATGCCCTTGATGGTGAAATTGAAGTTATTCAACCAAAAATCTTTTTATTTGCAACGAAAGAAGATTATAAAGATGGTTCATTACGTAAATTTGTAAAAGAGTATAAGGAGTAATCATAATGGTTTTATTACTAACAATTATTTATTGGCTACTAAAAGTGTATTATTGGATTCTAATTGCCTTTGTTCTCGGTTCTTGGATTCCAGAATTAAGAAACTCAAAAATCTATAAAATAATTTACCAATTAGCAGACCCATATATGCGTCTTTTTAGAGGTTTTTTAGTAATTGGGATGATGGACTTTACCCCAATTATTGGATTCTTATTATATCAATTTGGTCTATCTTATTTAGCCCAAATGATTGGAACGTTAATTTAAATCAATAAATCTTTTTAAAAGTATTGTTTTTTTAAATTAATTTGTTAAAATGTAAAGTATAAAAAGCAATGATTAGGACAAAGCTTTAAAGAACTGTTTATTAAAGAGACCAAGGGTAGCTGAAAACTTGGATAAACTCCTTTAAAGATATCCCCTATGAGCGAAATTCTGAAAGTAGTAAGAATTTCCGGAACTCACCGTTACCGAGGAAAGAGCTAGTATTTTTACTAGAACAAAGGTGGTACCGCGGAAGATCATTCGTCCTTATTTTTAAGGGCGATTATTTTATGATAAAAGGAGTGAAACAAATGAGTGATTATAAAACAACGTTATTATTACCAAAAACAGCATTTTCAATGCGCGGAAATTTAGGGAATAATGAACCAGTAATGCAAGAAGAATGGCAAACAATGAATTTGTACAACAAACGTCTTGAAAAAAACAAGGATAACAAACCCTATGTATTACATGATGGGCCACCTTATGCGAAT
>CAYZEW010000014.1:0-23769 GCA_964477825.1 uncultured Candidatus Izemoplasmatales bacterium
TTTTATCTACACGTATGATAACATAACGCTATCGCTATATCAAGAATTTTTTTTGAGTCTTCGTTCAATTTCTTGATTCATTATTCCGCTTTGTCTAAACGAAATAACTAATAAAATTATTACAATAATTACATCTAAATCTAACATTGAATAAAATGTTAAAATAATAAACAACGATGTCGATGAATAAGTTGTTAAAGCAAAGGTTTCTTTAAAGGGAATCACTTTATAACGCATCTTTAAAAACCATGAACTAATTAAAGTGAAAATCATATAAAAAGCAATACTAATAAAAATTTCAATGGTAATCATCATTGTTCCCCAAATATCTTTATAACCTAAGATTAAACTATCTAATCCACTAAATAAGTTATTATAAAATAATGAAGAATTATTTACTTGATTGTTAAAATCAATATTTTGTAATTCTCTAGGTAATTCATCGATTGGAAAATTCATTGTATTCATTCCGAAAAAATAAAAATAAACACTATCATCATGAATAATTAAAGTGTATTTATCACTTTGATAACGATCAAAATTAATTGTGCTATGTGAATCTAAATAAACAACAAAAAGCGGTTCTTCATAAAGTTTTATTAAGTAGTCTCCATCACATACTAAGTTCGCACTTTGAATTTCACAGTCCTTTGTTACTACGGTCATGTTTTCTTCTACTGCAGCTTTATATGAATTTGATAGGCCATCATATTTCGCAACATCAATAATCGTTCTTGTTGAGAGTAAAATCGCAAAAAAGATAATATAAAAAATAACAAAAAGCGCTTTGTCTTTTCGATACTTTAAAATCTCTTTTGGGTAGACTAATGAATCTCTAACTCGATTAAACATATATATCACCTTTTAGTATTATAACATATTCTCATCTCTTTTTACTAATATATGTTAAAATATGTATAGGTGATTTTAATGAACTTAATGACAAAAGAAAAACCATATAACACTTTAAATGCTTTTTACCGGAATAAATTTGGTAAAAAGGTTTTTAAGATATCTTTAAATGGCGGTTTTACTTGTCCTAATAAAGACGGGAAAAGCGGCTATGGCGGATGTATTTATTGTAGTGAAATGGGGAGTGGTGATTTTGCAGGAAATGAAAAAGACTCTTTAAGAAAGCAGTTTGATCAAATTAAACAATTAATGCTCAATAAATGGCATGACGGTTTATACATTGCCTATTTTCAAGCTAACACTAATACTTATGATACTGTTGAAAGATTAAGATATTTATACGAAACAGCCTTAGCAATGGATCCTAAAATTATTGGTTTAAGCATTGGAACAAGATGTGATGCTTTTAATGAAGATATTTATAATTTACTTTCCGAATTAAATGAAAAAACCTATCTTCAAGTAGAACTAGGATTACAATCAATCCATAAGAAAACTTCCGAATTCATTAATCGTGGTCATAATTTAGCTTGTTTTAAAGAAGCAGTAACTGAATTAAGAAAACGCAATATTGAAGTAGTTGTTCATATTATTAACGGTTTTCATATTGAAACAAAGGAAGAGATGTTAGAAACTGTTGATTATCTTAATACTTTAGATATTCAAGGACTTAAAATTCATTTACTCCACGTGATGAAAAATACAAAACTTGGAAAAATGTATTTAGCTAACCCTTTTAAAATTTTAACACTAGAAGAATACGTAGATATTACAGTTAGTCAAATTGAAAGATTAAGACCTGATATTATTATTCACCGTTTAACAGGTGATTCACCAACTGAGTTATTAATTGCGCCGCTATGGAGTAGAAAAAAGTTTGTAATAATGAATGAAATCGATAAAACCCTAAGAAAACGTCAAAGTTACCAAGGAATCAACTATCAAAAAAGTTAACTTTTTAATTAAAGTTAACTTTTTTTATCGTAATTCATATTCCTTTGCTAGACTTTCAAACAAAATTTTAATGACTAACATATCTGATGCTCCCCCTGGAGAAATGTTTCTTTCGAGGTATTCCTGACTAAGTTTTTCAACCTTATTAATATTATTAAGATATCCCCCATTATCAACAAGTTCTTGCATCGTTTTTTTTACTTCGTTTAAGGTTTGTAAATTAGTTTTATGAATAATTGTCGTATCATCGATTAAACTCATTAGCTGGATAAAATATTCCATCATTTGATTTTTTCTAGAGTAAGTTGAAAATGGCGGAATTATGAAGATATTTTTCAAGCCATTTAAAGCTTCACCTCTTATCCCTTTTTTATGATTTTTTATATAGATGATATCACCATGTGTTTTAAGTTCTTTCTTTTCAAGACTAAGATAATAATCACCAATAATTTCTTCACTTATTCTTTTAATTTCCAAGCTAATATCTGGGATTTTTTGATAATTTAAAATCGCTTTTGAAATCACTGGTAAAAAGATTCCTAATAAAAAGATTAAGCCTTTAATTGTATTAACATTGTTAGTTGCTTTAAACATTGCTTCTTCCGCTCTTTTACCTATTTCTTGAAGGTTTTTCGGATTATCTATATCATTAAGCCCCACTAAAATAAACTCCTTTAAAAACGGTTTTATCGCGTTGAAACTATTTATAAACATTTGGTAATCCATATCTTGGTGAGCACCATTGTTTTCTTTTGAGACTAAGCCGAATTTTGGATAAAGGTCTAACTCACTATAAAAAGCATTTAAAGTCTTATTGTAAATATCTTCTAGTAAATAAGCTTTTGTTATTTCAGTAATTTTATTTAAAACATCTTCTAAAGAATGAGCTTTACTCCGTGTGCATATAATGGCATCATTATCACAGATTAAGCATTTTCTGTTTTGATAGTTTAAACTAGTTCTAGAAATTGCTGTTTCTAAATATACATCAAGATCAACTAACTTTCCAAGCGGATGGTTTTCTTCTAAGAAAACGGTCTTTTCTTTTACTTTTAAAGGATCCATTTTAATTACATAGTAAAAATAGTCTCCATCTAAAGACTTGATTTTAGTAGATTTTATTATTTTAGTCTTAAATTCATTCAACATTATTTCATGAAATAAATAGTGAACAAATAATAAACTAGTTAAGTTTTTATTTTCACCTGGAGTATTTAATTTTAAAATAACAATTGGGTTGTTTTGATATTCTTTTGATAAACGGTTAAGATGGTTAGCACGTTCTTCTCTAGCAATTAATAAATCAATCATTAATGCCTACCTAGTTCATGAGTTTTGATTTTTTCAATTACTAATTGGCCTTTTTCACTAATTAAATATTCATATGTCGCAAGCGGAACATACTGTTTAATTTCTTCTAAGTTATTTTCTTTTAACAGTTTTCTAACTAGGGATGCACTAACAGTTGTTTTATCAACTTTTTTTCGTTTGATAATTTTAATATGATTCCCTAAATAGGTTTTTAAAACCTTATTATATTTATCGGTATTAAAGGAGAATGGTTCTTCTCCTAAATAACGAATAACGATATTAAAGATTTTTTCATAATATTGTTTGTAGACTAAAACATCAACTAAAGTTTGTTCATCTTTAATTAATTGATCTTCTTTTAAAAAATATTTTGGGAAAGTAATTTTGGATACTAAATATGCTAAAGTAGGTAAGACTGTGACATTTTTTAAATGAGCAGTTGCTTTTTTAATAATCGCGAAACGATCAGCGAAAGGAAAGCTTGATAAGTCTTCACTAACAACAAAAACTAAGACTTCTTCATTTTCTTTTGCGGCCGTTTCAATTAAAAATAAATGACCTAGTGTCATTGGGTTAGCATTAATTATTACTGCGGCTTTTTTATTATTAGAAAGTTGATATTCTTTTTTAAGTCTTTTTAAAACGTTAGTTATTTCATCGCCACCTTCTAGTAAAACAGTATTCATTGTCATCACAATTGTTTTCATGTTTAAACTTGTAAAAATCTCTTCATTATCAGGGGTTGTATAAACAAAATAATGGAAGACATTTTTACGAGTTAAATAAGCAACCAAATGAGAAAACATTAAATTTGTAAGGTTTTGATTAGTATATTCTTTAATTACTAAAAAACATTTCATAATGTTATTTGCTAGCGAGGCTGTCGCAATCAGTTTTTCTTCATCGTAAACTAAAATTGAATAAGTTATATCATATTCATATTCAAGATCATACTCTTCTAAAAAGTTAATTAAAAGTTCTCTTTCCTCATCTAATACTACTTCCTTAATATCAAACATTTTACCACCTCTTATTTTTGATAAAGATAATCAATAATTTCATACGTGCGGTCTTCTACTTCACCTATTATTTTATCACGTTTTGTAATATCTTTGGGAATATTTGTAAAATGATAGGCAATTTCTGCGAGTTCTTTGATTGATAATATTTTTAAATTGGTGTTTTTAAGTTGTTTAATTAGGTCTTTTCTTAAAGGATTAATTGCGATTCCACGTTCTGTAACTAGGCAATCAATATTTTTCCCTAAGGTTGTAATGGTCGTTACCCGCTTTTTAATAATCGGGATTCTTCCTTTAATTAACGGCGATACAATCACGGTTACTTTTGCTTCACTTGCGGTGTCACTATGACCACCACTTCCGCCAATAATCGTTTGATGGGAATCGGTTGTAACATTAACATTAAAATCATAATCAATTTCTGTTGCGCCTAAAATAACAATATCTAAATCTTTAATTACGCGCTCACTATTAAGCGGTGAAGCATATTTAGATGCACTAATGGGAAGATGGTTTTTATTTTTAGCAAGAGAATCAATCGCTTCTAAGTCAAAGCATTGGACATCATAGAGCTTTTCAACTAAGTTTTCTTCTAGCATTTCAACGTGGTATTTAGTGATTCCTCCACTAAAAAACGAAGCTTTTATCTTTTTATTAATCATTATTTCTTTAATGTCTTTTGTTACTCGTAAACTAATTCCTCCAGCTCCACTTTGAAAAGAAAAACCATTTTTTATTAAGCCAAGTTCAGCTAGTAATAAGGAAGTATTTCTAGCGATTTTTACCCCAAGTGGGTTAGTAGTAATTTGGGTTGTTCCTGAAACAATTCCTGCGCGATCACCAATTTTATCCATAAGGAGAATATAATCAATATTTTCCCCTTTAATTTCAGGATTATTAATTACTTCATCTACTAAGTTATCAGTGACTAATACTTTTATTTTCGCATATAAACTATCTGGAATAGCGTAACCTAAACTGCCACATCTTGTTTTTCCTAAATAGCCAACAGCATCTCCCTTTAAGTTAACGTATGGCGCCGCAATAAAAGCAATATCAAGATAGTTTTTACCTTCTTTAATAGCGCGAGCACGACCTCCATGAGTTTGCATTTTTAATTTACCTTTTAAGCCGTGAGTACTAATATATTTAGCAACATCACCATTTAAATAATTAGTTGTAATATTGTTAATTTGTCTATTTTTTATTAGCGTTAAAATTGTTTTATAATTTGGAAAAATAGCGCTTGGAAAAAGATTGATGTTTTGAACTTCCTCATCAATATATTTTTGTAAGACATAATTAATAACATAGTCACCATTTCTTAAATGATGGTGAAAACTAATATTTTTATTTAATGTAATTTCTTCGTTTTCAAAAAGTTCATCAATTGTTTTAATAATCTTTAACTTTTTAAGGCTTTTTTCCTTCATAAAATCACCTATAAATGGTATTTTTTTGCTTTTTCTAAAACTTTTTTTGCTTTTTCGATAATTGGTAAATCAATCATTTTACCATCTAAACTAAACGCTCCTTGTTTTGTTTCTTCACTTTTTTTAATAATTCTTTTAGCTTCAGCTATTTCTGTTTTTGATGGCGCAAATATTTCATTAATAACCGCTACTTGATTAGGATGAATTAAGGCTTTTGCATTAAAGCCTAAATTTTTAGCATTTAAGGCATCTGTTTTCAATCCTTCTTCATCATCTTTTGAAGTATATGGAGTATCAATTGCATCAAGCTTATAAGCATTTGCGGCAATGGCGATGATGCTTCTTGCATATAAAATTTCAGTACCTTCTAAAGTTCTTTTAATTTTTAGTTCTTTAGTGTAGTCTTCCGCTCCAAATAATAAGGCGATGACGTTTTGTTGTTTAGCAATTTCTTCTACTCTTAAAAGCGCCATTGGTGACTCAATAATTGGAATAATCTTTTTATTTGAAACTTGATTTAACTGCTTAATTGCTTTAACACTTGCCTTTGGTAAAACATATCCAGCAATTGCTAAATCAGCGGTTTGATTAACATCACTATAGAAATAGTTACTATCTACACTATTGATCCGAATATAAATTTTAATTTCATCAAAAGCATATTTAGTTAAGAAATTTTCAATTAAACTTCTAGCAGCATCTTTATCAAAAGCATTGACTGAGTCTTCTAAGTCAATAATAATCGCATCACTATCAAAAACATCTAAGTTTTGAATCATTGCAGGAGTATTCCCAGGAATAAATAAATAGCTTCTACTCATTATTTTCACGCATCCTTTTAATCGCTGTTTCCATTCTTGCTTTAATCGTATAGTCAAGTGCCCCTTTATCAAGACAAACAACGGCAATTTCAAATAGATTGTTTGCTTTTAAAGTTTCTAAAATCACTTCGTGTATTTGATCACCAAACTGATCAAATACACTACTTTCAATCGTTATTTTTAATTCTTTTGAAGGACTTAAGGTAATTAAACAGTCGCTTGATTCAAGTGAGCCCGCACTAACTTTCATTTTTATCACCTTTTTTCTTAACTAAGGCTAAGGTTCTATTCATCACATTATTAACAATCATAATCCCTTCATCAGTTCCCATTCCTGGTTTAGCTAAACATTGTTTGGCTTCACAAGCAATCGCAATATTAGTGGTAACTTCTGCTGAAATATTTGTTTCATTACAAGTTCCGCCACTATAAGCTCCAATATTACGATTCTTACAATATAATAAGGCATCAATAATATTGGTTACTCCTCCTAAATCTGGAGTTTTAACTTGGAGCATATGTCCAGCATGATTATCAGCAAAATATTTTACATCATCAAGCGTATTACACCATTCATCCGCAACAATTTCGACTGTACAGTTATTATCATTAATCATTGTTGTAAGTTTTTTTAAAGCTAGCATTGTATCTTCTTTATTACCAGCATCAACTGGTCCTTCTATTCTTAATTTATAAGGTGAAGCTATTGTTTCTAATTCTTTTAAATATTCAAAGATTTGGGATATGTCATTATCAAAAATAATCCCAATTGTTCCGTAAACGTCAATATGGAAAATCGGTTGATAATTTTTATCTGTACTCAAATATTCAACGCGGTATTTAAGCCAAGCAACATATTCTTTTAAAAGTTCTCCTTCATACCCTAACTTTGTTTCAATATTATTAATTAAAGCATGGGGCATTACTTCCACTCTTTTAATAATCATTTTATCAACATTAGCATAACGGTTATCACCACATTGGGCAAAAATTGGTACTCGTTGATAAAGATAATTAGTTAAATTATATTCTTTTCTAACTTGTTCTGCCATTGTTCTTTTATTCGCTTTTGCAGCAGCATCAAGTAAGGCTTGAGTTACTCCATAACGAAGCGCAGTATGAATTAGTTTCCCATTTGTTTTTAAGGAATCTACTTCTTTTGCTAGTTCTTTAAAAGTAGTAATGTCCTTTCCAATTAATAGTGGTTTAACATATTTTTCTAATTGCGCTATTCCTTCTTTAGCTGAGAATAAAGGATCTCTTCCCGCAGCTCCACTATATTGAACAGCCGCAGCGTCACCAACAGCGACTTGGCCATCTTCTAAAATAATCATAATTGAAACTGCTTCCCCTTTTTGTCTAATATGATGAAACTTTGGGGTAACAGGGGAACCATCATAACGAAAAATATCTTGATGAGCTCCTCCTTTAATTGCTAATTGATCATCAAAATAAAAACCAGTTAATGATTCCGAATAAACGATATCGATAATTTTCATAAGTATCTCCTTTAAGCTTTTGTACTTCCGACTAAAACACCTTCTGATATTGCATAAATATCATCAATTGTCATTTGAATGGAAAGTTCACGATTCTGTTTTTTTGCTCTTTCTTCTAGTTTTGCACGGTGAAACTCTTTTATTTCAGGAGTAAAAGCAAGTTTACCTAATTCTAAAATTCTAATTTTACCTTCAATATCACGAGCTGGTAAAACTTTTCCTTGATTCATTTCACTAGGGGCAAAAGGAATATCAATTAACCCTTGTTTAAAAGCGTTAACTACCCCTTGAGCAATATCTCCTTTTCCGACTCTTACAATCGCATGAATTAAGGAATCTACTTCTTTTTTAATTTGGGCAACTTCATCATCAATTTCTTTTGAAGCTGGCATTTTTTGACCTTTTAATAAATTAACAACCATTTTAGAAGCTCGCAATCCTTTTGCGTTTGCCTCTTTTGTTGGAACTCCTTGTGATTCATGCGGCGTTTTTGTAATCATTTTTGTGGCATTTCCTAAAGCCGCTACCGTTGAGGCAAAAGAGATTAAGCCCATTGCATCACTTTCGTTACTAGGAAATCCTCCCATCCATTGATGAAAAACTGTGGTAATAAAAATATCTTCATAGCCAAATAGTTTTAAATAATAGTTTGTTTGTTCTTCAAGGGCACGTAAAGCAGCAATGTCTTGAACAACATTTCCCCCTTGGCCATAGCCAACAGTAATGTTTTTAACGCCTTGTTCAGCAGCTAAAAGACTTTCGATAATCGCGACAGTATTAGAAATTGATGGCGGAACTAATGTTCCTGTTAGTGGTCCATATGGTTCACGGTTAAGTTCAATCCCTTGTTCATAGTAATAACCAACAAGACGGTCAACGTATTGCCAATATTTAATCGTATCTTCTAATCTTATCGTTTTAGCGTAAGGAATATTATAAGATATTCCGCCCCCTTCATTTGAAGTCCACATTGAAGCCGTAATAATTTCTGATAAAAGACGAGCATCAGGTGTTCCATGTCTTGCTTGAAGGGGAACGTTGACATTTTCATATACTTTAGTACAACCGTCCACCCCATGATTTACTGCAGGAAACCCGTTGAGTAAAGAACGCTTTTGTTTAGCTGATTCTTTAATCCCATCTTCCGCATTTTCGTAGCGGTTATGTCTTGTATACGAATCAATCGTTGATGGTAAAAAGTCAGCTTGACCTTCTTCTTCTAAATATTTTAATAAAGTGATATGTTCATCAAGTCGCGCCACCCCAGCTCGTGGTTGAATTAAAGTAATTCCTTCTGCCTTTGCTTTTCTTAATTTTAAAGCAAAATTTTTAGATGGTGGAACTGTTTTTAATCTTTTCACTGCTTCTTCTAACTGTAAAGCAGGATGGTTCCCTGTTGGCCATCCTTGTAAAACTTCTTTTCGTATCTTTAGGAATTCTTCCATTGATAATTTTACATTTTTAACCATTGGTTTTCTCCTTATAGTAAATATTGTTTCATTAATTTTAAAGCTTTTTTAGGATACTTTTGGGATAGCAATCCCATCGCAGCCATAATATAACTACGATCAATTAAGATAGCTGGATTATTTGGTCTTAATTCTAATTTTTTATTAGATTTTTTATTTACTGATCTTAAAATGTTTTTAGCATCAGCATTATTAATTAAAACTCCCCCAGTTCCAATAACATATTTAATATCTGATAAGTCTTTTCCAGTTTGGTAGTACATATTACCAAGCGGAGTATGAACTACTTCTACATGGCCAACGTGACGACTAATTGAGACGTCACAACAGATTTTAGCAATTGCCTTATCAAATTCTTCCTCATCTTTTGTAGCGGGAATAAAATCAACATTTTCTCTTCGTCTTTTTAAGGATTTAGCGATGTTATGATTACATTTATCATCTTTATCAAAATATTGTCTAAACTCATAATCTGAGACTAAAGAAAGTAAAGCATTAGCGCTATAGCGCATTCCTAAATCACCTTCAACTGTGCGCTTCGCAAACGGTTCTTGAAGACCTTTCATAATTACTTCAGTTCGTTTTGGAAAGCCTTCTCCAATGGTATGAATATCGGTAGTTGCTCCACCTATATCAATCACCATTAATTCTCCAAACCCTTCAATATCTTCATACCCTTTTGATAAAAGTTCTGCCGCAAGTAAAACAGCTTCTGGCGTTGGCATAATAATTTCACCAAGTTTTTCAGCCGCTTTTTTAATTCCTTTTGCTTCGATAATTTTATCAATAAAAATTTTACGAATAACTTCTTTTGCTGCTTTTACATCAAGTTTTTTTAGTTGTGGCATTACGTTATCAACGATATAGTATTCAATTTTGGTGTTTTCAAAAATATCATCAATTTCATCGTTTGTATCTTTATTTCCAGCAACTATTACTGGGACACTAACTTTAGCTTCCTTAAGTTTTTTAGCGTTATATAAAATACATTCACTATTTCCCCCGTCTGTCCCTCCAGCAAGTAAAATGATATCAATATCACTTTCTTTTAAAGTTTTAATTTCTCGCTTAGTCATATGGTGAGAAAAAACTAAATTAACAATTGCCCCAGCTCCTAAGCAAGCTCGTTTAGCTGCTTCGACTGTTAGTTCTTCAACTAGCCCAATTGCCGCCATTTTTAACCCACCAGCTGCACTACTACATGCTGAAAATCCCGAAATATCTTCTTCTAAAATATTCGGATGATTTCTTAATAATCTTTCAAAGGCTTTATCATAACCATCTAAAACGTTAGTATTTACTGTTGTTGTTGCCTTAGATGTTCCAATAATGAAATCTTGTTCTAAATCAACAGCGGTAATTTTAGTGTAAGTTGATCCAAAGTCGACTAATAAATATGGTTTCATTAGCTACCAATATCCTCCTTCAAATCATCAAGAGCTTTCTCGATTTTTACACCGGGGGGATAAACTCTATCAAATCCCATTTTTTTAAAGCGTTTTTCAACTTCTTTAAAATCTTGTTTCCCGACAACAATGTTACCACCAACATATAACTTGATATTATCAAGTCCAGCTTCTTCACATTGTTCTCGCATATAACGACAATCCATTTCACCATGTCCATAAAGACTAGAAATTAAAATGGCTTTTGCGTCTGTTTCAATGGCGGCATTAATAAAATCTTCTTGTGAAGATAACACCCCAATATTTACAACATTATACCCATTTTCAGTTAATACATAATCAATTATTTTGTTTCCAACAGCGTGAACATCAGCACCAATTACTCCAATCACGATTGTTTTCATATCTTTCCTCCATAATGACGAAAGGATGCTTATCTCGAAGAGACAATCATCCTATTGTTATTCAGTTTTTTTGAGAAGAATAAACAAGGTCGTCAATTAGTGTGACGGCTATGTTTTGTATCAAGATTTCTTCTCTTTTTAAGACTATATTCATAAAAAGTCAACCCTCAGTCCGTATAAATAGTTTTCTTAAATACATTTAATATTATACTAATTATATTTGATAAAGCAAGGATTTTTAACATTTTTTTGAAAGCGCTTGTAAATATAGTTAATTTCTTATAAAAAAACACCATAAATAGTGTTTTTATCCAAAATATTCTTTCAGTTGTAAATTCATTTTTATTGCAAGAAATCTTGTTGGAAAAATACTAATTGATTGATTATAAAGAAGAACTTTTGTGTTATAAAGTCTTCGGGCTTTTTGAAGTTCATTAAATTTCTTTTTTATAATCTCTAAAGTAGGGTCATCAACTTCTTCAATGTCATCATAAATCTCGTTTAGATATGAAAATAAATCTTGACGTTCCTTCAATAGTAAATTTCTTAGTTTCTTTTTACGATACCTAGCAATTTTTTTAAAAGCTTGTTGGTTTTCTTCGAGATGAAGTAAATTTTTATTTTCATAAAAGAGGATTGTAACCTCTAATAAAAGGTTATGGAAAAGGACTTCTTTAACAGAAACTTCTTTCCATAGTTTCAACAGTTTTGATCGTAATCTAATCACAAAGATATCTAAGACAATAATGATTGCCAAAACAATCATTAAATCAAAAATGATTTTCATAATCTCACTCCTTTAAGGCTTTTTTCAGAGCTGTTACTTTATCTAGTTTTTCCCATGGTAAATCTAAATCTAATCTTCCAAAATGGCCATATGAAGCTAGCTGCTTATAAATTGGTCGTTTAAGATTAAGAGTAGTAATTATCCCTTTTGGGGTTAAATCAAAAACTTTTTCAATCGCTTTAATAATTAAGCTATTATTGACTGTTTCAGTGTTAAATGTTTCAATCATAATACTTGTTGGGTGACTTACCCCAATAGCATATGAAAGCTGAATTTCACATTTTTTAGCAAAGCCTGCAGCAACAACATTTTTAGCTACATAACGAGCTGCATAAGCAGCTGAACGATCTACTTTAGAGGGATCTTTCCCACTAAATGCACCACCACCATGGCGACTATATCCACCATATGTATCAACAATTATTTTTCTACCAGTTAATCCAGCATCCCCATGTGGCCCACCAATAATAAATTTTCCAGTGGGATTAATATAGATCTTAGTTTTTTCATCCATTAATGATGATGGAATAATTTCTTTAATCACGTAATTTTTAAGGTCATGTTCTAAAGTATCATGAGTTATTGTCTCGCTATGTTGAGACGAAACAACAATCGCATCAATTCTTAATGGTATTCCATTTTCATCAAATTCAAAAGTTACTTGAGTTTTTCCATCAGGTCTTAAATATGGTAACGTTCCATCTTTTCTAACTTTAGGAAGTTGTTTAGCAAGGCAGTGAGCGTAAACAATTGTGATTGGCATATATTCTTCTGTTTCATCAGTTGCATAGCCAAACATTAATCCTTGGTCGCCTGCTCCTTGATTTTTTTCTTCTCCTTCACCTTCATTTACCCCTTGGGCGATATCGGGTGATTGTGGATCTATTGCCACTAAAACAGCTAAATTATCAGCGTCAAATCCGTATTTTCCACGGTCATAACCAATCTCTTTAACGGTATCACGAACAACTTTTTGAATATCGACATATGTCGCTGTTGTAATTTCACCAGCTACTAAAACAAGGCCAGTTGTAACTAAGGTTTCACAAGCTACTCGCGCTTCTGGATCACGCGACAAAATAGCGTCTAAAACAGCGTCACTTATTTGATCACTTATTTTATCAGGGTGCCCTTCAGTAACACTTTCTGAGGTAAAGTATCTTTTCATTATTACTCCTCCTAGCCAATATACTTATATTTATCATAAAAAGCTTCAAATTCTAGTTGATATTTCAGGAAACGATCTAAAATATATGGTTCAAAATATTCTTTAAATTCAAACTGAAGTAAATCAATTACGCGTTTATGTTTTAACGGATTTTTATAATTTCTACTTTGTCTTAAAATATCATACATTTCTGCTAACAAAATAATTTCTCCTTCTTGAGAACGTTGAACTCTTTTCATTCTTTCAGTAAATTCAGAGTCAGCTGTTTTTTCAAAATGAGCACGAATAATATCTTCACTTTTTTGATTTAATTGAAGACGTTTAATAATAATTGACCCTAAAATTGTTTTTTCCCGAATAATCGTATAATCCCGTTCATTTAAAACTTCTTTTGTTTCGTATTCTAAAATTGATAAATCACTAACGCGGTCAATATGAATAACACTATAATCATAAATCTCTGTACAAACATTAGCGCTTAATCCTAAAACACTTGCAAGTCTACTTGCAAGTTCAGCAACCCGGTGAGCATCTTCTTTATTTTGGTTAATCGTATTAGAATTAAACACGCCAATAACATCAAATACGTCCCCTACTACCGCTTTAAAATCAATTTCCATTGAACGTCTTTTAACAAGTTCTTCTTTCCGACGGTTATTCATCATTTCCCCAATTGAAACAGTTGAATAAAGAGCGATATAAAAGACTACTAAAAGTAATGTTCTTAAGACAATATCGATTAAAATATTTGGGTTAGTTATAAATAGGTATTCATAAAACGCTGTTAATCCACTTATTTGGTGAAGGGGATAAAGCACGAATAAATGCAAGGCTGTCAGCATAGCTAAAACCCACTTAAATAAAAACTTAAGTAAGTTAGAGTCTTGATATAAAGCAATAACTACTAAAGCAAAATAGATTAAAACGTATCCTGCTTGTGCAATTGAAGCATCAGTCATTGCATAAACTGAACGAGATAACATTTCGTTCTCAATATTGTTAATTAAGACGTTTGTTAGTTCTGTCCCAGCTGGTGGTAAAACATCAGCTACACTAAACTGCACGGCACTTAATTTTAATTTCATATAAACAGCAAAGCTCCCAAATAGGATATAAAAACTACCGATATACATCGCCATTTGTTGTTTTAATAAAGTTCTAGGTTCTTCATGAATAATCTTCTTTAAAGTCGTATTAATAGTTAATGCAATAATCGAAAAAACAGCGATTAAAGCATAACGGGGATTTTGGTTTCCAATTAAAGCAAAAATAATGAAAACAAAGTTGGAAACAATCATAATGTTTTTATTAACTAAATTTCGACGATACAAAACGGATGTATCATCTAAGATGTCTACACCTGCTTCAAAGTTGAATTTATCAGCAATTTTTTTAGCGATAGATTTATACAAAATTCGTAATTTTCTTCTATAAGTAGAAGTTTTTTTAGTTAATTCTTTCTTTTCTCTACCTGGATAGTATACTCCTACTTTTTCAAATAAGTTTTTAAAAAAACCAGCAATCTTATCTGCGAAAGTTAATTTAGTAGGATCAACACCATTAGTAATATCACTAATATATTCATTTAATCTTTCTGGTTCTTCGTGACTACGGGATTTTTTAAAAAAATCATCGAGTTGTTTTTGGTTCTTGCCCATAAGACCACTCCTATAAATCTAAATCGAGTTTAATTTCCTCTACACTAGGATCTTTTCTTGCTTCTTCTTCATTAGTAATTTGCGCTACTCTAGTAGAGGCAGCTGCGGCAATCGCACCAACGATATCATCCATAAAGGTATGACACATTCCCCCTTCATGTTTTCCATCATCATTTAAACGATCAACTACCAATGGTTTATTAACATCGATATCTCCAAAATTAGTTTTACCGATTGTTCCATATAGTCCAGCTAATTCTAGCCCAAATAATTCATCAATTCCAAACATTCCTAAATCGGCTTTTAAGACATCATAAATTGGCCCTTGAATTAAGCCTTCATCAGTTAAACGGTCGATTTCTGCGCCAAGTTGAAGAAGATGAAAAACATCTCTTAATGATAAGATTTTTTCTACAGAATCAACACATTCTTTCATAGAAATATCAGGGTTCCATTTTCCTTGTTGACGAAACGCTACTTCAGCGATTTCTTCAACACTGACAGTACGTTCTTTTAAAGTTTTAACATTCATTTCTAACATTTCATCACGTGAAAATAAAGTTCTCTTATTCATTTTACCACTCCCATCTATTTATTATATCACAATAATTGCTTATTTAAAGACTTTATCAACCTTTATTAAGTTTCTACCTACGCCATTCATAAAGGTTTTAACATCTTGTGCTTTTTTCCCTGCGAGTTGGACTTTTGTTATTTTTATGATTCCATTAACACCCTTAACCCCAATCGCGTTTTCAAACAGTTTTACGATTGTTCCATTTTCACTGTTTGCGTGGTTTTTAAGAAAGTCATCACATTTAAAAATCTCAACACTTAAAACTTTGATATTTTTACCATCTATTGTCGTATAACAAGTTGGACTTGGGGTAAAAGCACGAACATGGGCATCGATTTCTTCAACGCTTAAATTCCAGTTTATTCTTTCTTCTTCGCGTTTAATATTATACGCATAAGTCGCTAAAAACTCATTTTGTTTTTTCCTTGGTGCAGTTCCTGCAAATATTAAAGGTAAAGTATCAAGTAACAAATCTCTTCCAACAATACTTAATTTTTCAAAAAGTGTTCCGGAAGTATCATTTGGTAAAATTGGAATACTAGTTTGTTTAATAATGTCACCACTATCCATTTTTTTAGCCATATACATAATCGTTATCCCGATTGTGTTATGCATTCTTTGGACTGCCCGATGAATTGGCGCTCCCCCGCGCAATAACGGAAGCCAACTTGCATGAACATTAATTGCCCCATATTTTGGATAATTTAAAATTTCATCAGGAATCATTTGCCCGTATGCGGCAGTAATAATAATATCTGGTTTAACTGCTAAAACAGATTGATAATCATCTTTAATTTTCGTAGGTTGAAAAAGCGGTATTTTTAATTCCATGGCTTTTTCTTTAACTGGACTATAGGTTAAGACTTTTTTCCTCCCAACTAATTTATCTGGTTGTGTCACCACTAAAGAAACTCCGTATTTTTGATGAACAGCTTCTAAAATTGGGACAGAAAAAGCAGGGGTTCCCATAAAGACTATTTTCATATAATTCACTCCTATAACAATGTTGGATTTTTATCAATCGAAATTAATAATTCTTGATTATAATTTTGATAAATGGTTTTTAATGCTTGATTAATTAATTTTGATTTTTCGTATTTTATAATAATTTGGGCACGATAATAATTATTTATTCTCGCTATTTTTGGTAAAACTGGTCCTAAAACAGTAACCTCTTCTTCTAATTCTTTTCTTAAATCCATTACTATTTTTGTCCCAAGTTTTAAAACTTTTCTAACTTCTTTATCACTAATAACAATTTGAACTAATTTAACAATTGGAGGGTAGCCCGCTAATTTTCTAATTGCCATTTCTTTTTCATAAAAAGCGTGATAATCATGTTCTTTAGCAAACGCTATAGCATAATGATCTGGATTATATGTTTGAATAACTACTTTTCCAATAATATCATGGCGCCCAGCGCGCCCTGATACTTGTGTTAATAACTGGAAAGTTTTTTCAATTGCTTTATAGTCAGGTAAACTTAAAGACATATCTGCTGCTAAGACTCCTACTAAAGAAACTTTTGGAAAATCAAGGCCTTTAGAAATCATTTGAGTTCCAAGTAAAATATCACCATGATGTTCAAATTCATAAAGAAGTTTTTCATGAGCTCCTTTAAAAGTTGTTGTATCTGAATCCATTCTTATTACTTTAGCTTTTGGATAGCGGTCATGGAGAAATTTTTCAACTCGTTCTGTGCCGATTCCCATGTATCTTATCGAAGAACTACCACAATGTGGACAAACAGTTGGGTTTTCTTCATCGTGACCACAATAATGACATTTTAAGGTTTTAGTTTTATCATGAAATGTTAGTGAGATATCACAGTTAGGACACATAATAACTTCGCCACAACTACGACACATAACAAAGGTCGAATGGCCACGTCTATTCAGTAATAAAATAATTTGTTCTTTTTTCTTTAAGCGGTCTTTGATTAATTCATCAAGGCGAGTAGAAAAGATTGAACGGTTTCCTTGTTTAAACTCACTACGCATATCTTCAATATAAACTTCAGGCATTACTTCCTTATTAGCCCGATATTTCATTTCTAGAAGTTTATATTCATTATTTTTCGCTAAATAATAGCTTTCTATTGATGGCGTTGCACTTCCTAGTAATAACGGTATATTATAATACACTGAACGAATTAACGCAACCTCTTTAGCGTGATATGTTGGTGCTGTTTCTTGTTTATATGAATCAGTATGTTCCTCATCAATAATGATAATTCCTAGATTTGTGAATGGTGCGAAAATAGCGCTTCTAGCACCTACTACTACTTTTACTTCTTTTCTTCTTATTTTTCGCCATTCATCATATTTTTCACCAATACTTAAGCCACTATGTAAAACCGCAACTTGATCAGAAAATCTTCCTTTAAAACGGGATACCATTAAAGGTGTCAAACTTATTTCAGGAACTAACATAATTGCTTCTTTATTGATTTTTAAAACATCTTCAATAATGTTTAAATAGATTTCGGTTTTTCCACTCCCAGTAACCCCATGAAGTAAGAAAACTTGGTGTATATTTAAATCTTTAGAAATTTCATCATAAACTCTAACTTGTTCAGGATTTAAAATGATTTCTTTATTGTTAGGGCCATATAAGCTTTCAATTTCACGGTAGATTTCAATTTGGTATTCTTTAATTACCCCTTTTTCTTCTAAACTTTTCAAAGTCGTAGCTGAAACATTTAAAGCGCTCATTAAAGCGCGTTTATAACAGTCGTGGTGTTTAACTAGATAAGCTAAAACCGCTTTTTGTTTAGTTCCTTTTAAAGGGATGTTTTTATTTATTAATTTAACCTTCTTTAAATATTTTTCATAGTTTGCTTGTCTAATTTCATATTTTAGTAAAAGGTTCCCGTTTTTAAGGTTTTCCTTGATTTCTTTTAAATATGGTTTTAAGTTATTATCAAATTTAACTTCTTGATAGCGATTAAATTTCAAAGCAAAATCTAGTGATAAAAGGGAAGTATCTTTTGCGCTTAAAACTTTTTTATATTTTGATTTTAAAGCTGCGGGAAGCATCGCTTGATAAATCCCAACTAAAGGAGATGTATTGGAAATACTTAGTTCTTTCCCTAAAAGAATTAGTTCTTTTGTTAAAGAAGGAATGATATCCATAACTTCAATAATTTCTTTAAGTTTTTTATATTCACTTTTTTCTTTAAAACCAACAACATATCCCATGATTAAGCGTGGTCCAAAAGAGATTTTCACTCTTTGGCCAACTTCAATAATTTCTTGAAGATCTTTAGGAACTAAGTAGTCATACGTTTGATCTACTTCTTTAGCTAAAACATCGACTAAAACACTGGCAATCATCTTATCACCTCGTTCTTTATTATTTTAACAGCTTTAGTTGTTTCAACCCTTTTAAAAGGCCGTCATTCTTAATATCATCAGTAATATATGATGCGTGTTTTTTAGCTTCTGATGTTCCGTTTCCCATGCAAACACTATTAGGAATTAAAGCTAACATTTCAATGTCATTATCTCCATCCCCAAAAGCATAAGCATTTTCTAAAGGGATTTGTTCAAGTTCTAAAATCATTTTAATGGCTTTAGCTTTACTTAATCCTTTGTTTAAAACATCAAAACCATCCCCAAGCCATGAAACAACCGCTAAATCACTAAAATGTTCTTTGTAGTAAGGATGTTTTCCCTTTTCACAAAACGCCCACATTTGAAAAATATCATTGTCTAAATAAAAATGGGGATCAATTCGAGGGAGTTTCATATTTACAAGTTCAAAAGCTTTTTTACCTTTATCGTCAACAATGTTTAAGGTTTCATCATATTCACCTAAGAACCCATATTTCATATTTTCTTCATTAAACTTATTAACGACTTTTAATACTTTATCATGCTCAATTGGCTTACGATAAATTGTTTCATTATCTTTAATAATAATTTGCCCGTTTATTGTAATGAAAATATTAATATATTCCTTAATTTCATCAATAATATGTAACATATAAATTGCTCTACCTGTGGCTATCGCAATTTCGATATTTTCATCTTTATGCAGTTGCTTTAAAGCTGTGATTGTTGATGATGGAATTTTTCTTGTGTCCGGATCATATAATGTTCGATCAATATCGAAAAAGATGATTTTTTTATCATTCATTTTTAAGCACCTCTCTTATATTATAACATATATAATATATATATTATGAAAAAGAGACAATTTACCGTTTAGCGTTTTTTTAACTTTTTAAACTTTTTATGTGATATCTCCTTGGTTTTCAGTCTTCCGTGTTATAATACATTATAGAATATTACATTTCATTTTTAAGGAGGACTATTAAATAATGCAAAATAAGTTATTAAAACAAAATGAAGTCGGTGTTTTTGCATTAGGTGGTCTTGGTGAAGTAGGAAAGAATATGTATTGTGTCGAGTACCAAAATGAGTTAATTATTATTGACTCTGGTATTCTTTTTCCGGATGAACATTTACTAGGAATAGATTATGTTATTCCAGACTATACATATTTAGTTGAAAATCAAGAAAAAATAAAGGCTTTAATTATTACCCATGGTCATGAAGACCATATTGGGGGAATCCCTTATTTGTTACGCCAAGTTAAAATACCAAAGATTTACGCTAGCGGTCTCGCTATCGGCTTAATTAAAAACAAGATGGATCAGCACAGAGGACTTCGTGCTAATGTCATTGAATATCAAGAATTTGAAAAAATTGTGTTAGGTAAATTAAGTATTAGTTTTTTTAGAACTAATCACTCAATTCCTGATTCTTTTGGGGTTGTTGTCCATACTCCTGAGGGAGTTATTGTTCATACTGGTGATTTTAAGTTTGACTTTACCCCAACTGGACCTGATGCGGATTATCAACGAATTGCAGAACTTGGAAGAAAAGGTGTTTTATTACTTTTAAGTGATTCAACAAATGCTGAACTTGCCGCTTTTACAAAAAGTGAAAAAATCGTTAGTGAAAACATTAAAGATATTTTTACAAAAATTGAAGGGCGAGCAATTGTTGCGACATTTTCTTCTAACATTCACCGGGTTCAACAAATTATTGAAGCTAGTATTGCGACTAAAAGAAAGGTTGCTTTATTTGGAAGAAGTATGTTAAGAACTGTTGAAGTAGGGATTGACCTCGGCTATATCAAAACGCCCTCTGGAACAATTATTAACCCTAATCATATCAACAAATACAAAGCTCACGAAATAACAATTATTTGTACTGGTAGTCAAGGGGAACCGCTTGCTGCATTATCAAGAATTGCTAATGGAAGTCACCGTCAAATCAAAATCCATGATGGCGATACTGTAATCTTTAGTAGTAGTCCTATACCTGGTAATTTCAATTCTGTTAGTAAAACAATTAACCAATTATTTAGAAGAGGAGCTAACGTTATTATTAATTCACCACTTTCCGATGTTCATACATCAGGTCATGGTGGTCAAGAAGAATTAAAGTTAATGCTTAAGCTTATCAAACCAAAATACTTCATGCCAATCCATGGTGAATACAGAATGCTTAAAATTCATTCAAACATTGCCTTAATGACAGGTCTTAAAAAGGGTAACGAATTCGTTTTTGATAACGGTGGTGTTTTAGCTGTTACAAGAAATTCAGCTCGTTATGCTGGTAAGGTTCAAGCCGGAACAGTTTATGTTGATGGTAAAGGAATTGGAGATATTGGTAGTATTGTTTTAAGAGATCGAAGATTACTTAGTGAAGATGGTTTATTAAGTGCGATTGTAACAATTAATCAAGAAAACTTAAAAGTTATTGGTAACCCAACGATTATTTCTCGTGGTTTCGTTTATATGCGTGAACACGAAAAATTAACTAAGGATATTAGTGCTTTAGTATCTTCCTATGTTCAAGAAAAAATTACAACAATGAAAAAAATTAATGTTACCGTTTTGAAAAAGGATATCTCTAAAATTTTAAAAGATTATATTTACGCTAAAACAGAACGTTCACCAATGATTATGCCAGTTATTATGACCGTAAATTAAAGTAAACAAAAACCCATGAAATTAAAGTGAACCCCGTTTAGTGGACACTTTAATTTCATGGGTTTTTATTTTACACTTAAAACTGATTAACAATTTGCGGATTGTAGTTAGTTTTACCATCTTCGTCATCACCATTACCACAAGCAGTTAAACCAAAAATAAAACTCATTAAAACTAATCCCATTACAACTTTTTTCATCCGTTTTCCTCTTTTCTTTAGAATTTTTTATTTTAACGACTTTCGCGTTTTTTTAACTCTTGAATAAAAAACGAACAGACATCTTCCGCATATTTTTTTGGACCAAATCCAGCATCAAAACCAAGTTCCTTCGCTAGTTCATGAGTTATTCTTGGTCCTCCGACAATTATAATAAAGCGATCACGTAAATTTTCAGCTTCTAGTAACTCTACTAAATTAACAAGATTCTTAATATGAACATCTTTTTGGGTAACAGTTTGACTAATTAATAAAACATCAGCATTAACTTCTAATGCGCGTTTTATTAACTCTTCATTTTCTACTTGGCTCCCCATGTTGTATGCATCAATATTACGATATCTTTCAATTCCATAGTGGCCAGCAAAACCTTTCATATTCATAATTGCATCGATTCCAACTGTATGAGCATCAGTTCCAGTTGAGGCCCCTACTACAACAATGTTACGATTAAAGTTATCATCAATATAATCCTCTATTTCGCTTTTCGATAATACATCTGTATCAACAGTTTCTACTTTAATTGTTGTATAGTCAATTGTATGAATTATGCTTCCATAAACAACATACATTGTAAAGTCACTATCTAAAGTCATACTTTCAGCAACAAGCGGATCAATTAGTCCCATTTTTTTAGCTAATAGTTTCGCTGCCTCAACACCAACTTCATCATTTTTAACTGGTAAAGTAAAACTTAGTTGAACTTTCCCATCATTTAAAGTATCACCATAAGGAGTAAGTAATTTCAAATCAAGTTCTTTAGAATAATTTTTTTCACTTAGATCATAGCCCATTTTACTTTTCCTCCTTAAGTTCTTTTTCCATTTTACTAAGAACTGGGTTTATATAGTGAGGACTTTTTTGTTTTACTCCAGCCAACCCTTTACCACCGTTAAGCGGTCTTTTTATTCCAGCAAAGATGCCGTTTTCAATGGTATTAAAAATTCCATTTTCAGCAATTTTTTTCAATAAGGATAACGCATCATTTAAAACCTCTTTAGCTCTTGTTTTAATAATTCCATCATCTTTAAATTCAATTTCATCTCCAAAGTTTTTCATTGTATGATTAATATATTTTGCGTTGTCAATCGCTAAATACCGGTCACTCATAAATGGGGTGTGAACAGCTTCAGTTAGCATTCCAAGTAAATGGATTTTTTGGTTAGTAGTTGTTGTAACAATATTAAATAAAGTATTTTGAACATATCCCTTAAAAATATTTCCAGTCATATGTTTTGTTGGTGGCATATATTTTAAAGGCGCTTTTGGAAAAATTTCTCTTGCCATTAAGGCTTGAGCCATTTCTAGTAAAAAGCCATTTTCAATTTCCGGGGAAATTTCAAATGCATGTCCTAATCCTTGTAGTTCTTCTTTCATATGTGCAAGTAACGCAAACTGTTCATTAATAAGTTGTGAAGCAAGTACTGTGTGAGCTTCTTTTACTGCATCACTTGTTGTTAAATAGTTATCTTCACCTGTATTAATGATGATTCCTGAATAAGCATTAATAACTCTTGAAAAGTATTGATCTACAAAAGTTCTTTGCATATTGATATCTCTAAATAAGATTCCATATAAAGAATCATTTAACATCATATCAAGTCGTTCTAATGCTCCCATAGCGGCAATTTCTGGCATACACAAACCTGAAGCGTAATTGACTAACATGATATAACGATTTAACTCTTCTCCTACTTCATCTAAAGCCTGACGCATAATTTTAAAGTTTTCTTGCGTAGCATATGTTCCTCCAAAACCTTCAGTAGTTGCACCATAAGGAACAAAGTCAAGTAAGCTTTGGCCAGTCGTTCTAATTACAGCAACTACATCAGCTCCAGCTTTAGCCGCTGCTTTTGCTTGGGTAACATCTTCATAGATATTTCCAGTTGCGACAATTACATATAAAAGCGGTCCTGTTTTTTCACCATATTTCTTAAAATAGGCTTCTCTTTTATTTTTATTATTTTTTATTTTAAGAAGCGCTTCATCAATAAATGGTGATAAAATTGTTGCTACTTCGTTAGCCGACAAAAGCGGATATTTTGTAATGTCTAATTTTTGAAGATCAACTAGTTTCGCTATTTCCATAATCCTCCCCCGCCTACGCTAATACGGTTCTATTCGCAA
>CAYZEW010000015.1:0-22767 GCA_964477825.1 uncultured Candidatus Izemoplasmatales bacterium
AATAAGATATAACAATAAAAGAGGTGGAATTATGAATTATCGATTTAAAGTTCAAAATGAAGAAATGGATAACTTATTCAAAGCCATTTTAAAACTAGAAAACATTGAAGAATGTTATCGCTTTTTTGATGATTTATGTACAATTAACGAACTTGTAGCTTTTGGTCAAAGATTAAGTGTTGCAAAAATGTTGAATGAAAAACATACTTATCAAGAAATTGAAAAAGCAACGGGAATTAGTGCTGCAACTATTAGTAAAATCTCAAAATCATATACATATGGACCTGGCGGATATAAATTAATAATTGATCGCTTAAATGGGGAATAAGTAATGAAGATTATAACATTAATGGAAAATGATACTTTAGATAAAAAGTTAAAAAGTGCACATGGCTTAAGTATGTATATTGAACATGAAAACCATAAAATTCTCTTTGATTTAGGACCTAATAACTATTTTTTAAAGAATGCTGAAGTATTAGGAGTCAATTTAAAAGAGGTTGATATTGTCATCATTTCTCATGGTCATTTTGATCATGGAAACGGCCTTAGAAAGTTTATGGGATTAATTCAAAAGCGAAAATATATATATCAGATCAAGCTTTTAATAAACAAGCGAAAAAAATCGGAGTATTTTATCTACCAATTGGAATAAGAAAACCAAAATCAATGGCTAGAATAGTAAAAATTTCTAATAACTTTGCATTAACAAAGAATATTAAAATATATACTAAAGTTAAAAATGTAGATTTAATTATTGGTGATGATTCATTATTCACTAAAAGCGAAAATCAATATATCATTGATAAATTTGATCATGAAATTTATCTAGTAATTACTAATGAGAAGCATAACGTCTTATTTTCAGGATGTTCCCATAAAGGGATTGAAAATATTGTTACTGAAATTCAAAAACAAGAATCAAGAGTTATCACTCATGTCTTAGGTGGTTTTCATATGTCACATTTTAAACCAACAGATACTGAGCAAGTGAAATATATTAAAGATTTAGGAGATAAACTTTATCATCAAGAAACAGAAGTATATTATTCATGTCATTGTACAGGGGATAATGCCTTTGAAGCCTTAAAACCACAAATGAAAGAAAAATTAAAAAGAATAAAAACTGGAAGTGTTGTAGAACTATAAAAGGTAAGAGAATAATTTCTTACTTTTTTTATTAAAAATATTTCTTTTTAGGATTTTTATTGTATAATGATATAAGGATGCCAGTATGGTGGAATTGGTAGACACGCCAGACTCAAAATCTGGTGGCTTCACGGCTGTGTCGGTTCGAGCCCGACTACTGGTACCATTTTTAGTTTTCTTGGTGTATTTTTTGACTCGAATGAAGAAAATATGCAATGTATGCAGTAAAAAAGTGTAACTTTATCCTTTTAAAGAATCACTTTTTTTTAATGTATTAATCTTTGTCCTTAATACGAAATAGTTTGTAATATAATTAGTCAATTAGTTATAATACTTAATGATGTATAGACAAAAACAAACAAAAAGCAAATAATTAAGTCTTAAAAAGCTTCGTATTATAAACAAAATATATATTTGATTATATAATTAGTATTTTTTATCACAAGCTAAAACAAACAAAAAAGAAAAAATATATAGACTATTATATTGATGGTCAAAAGCCGGTTTTATTAAATGATAGCGGTTATGTTGACAATATATTTTTGTTTAATATTACTATTTGTATGTTATAATAATAATGAATTAGAATATACGAGGTGACTAATGATGATGTCAAAAGAATATGAAGAAATATTAACATATCTTTATGAAGGTGTTTATGTAGTTGATGCAGACCGTAAAATTATCTTTTGGAATAGTGGTAGTGAAAAAATCACTGGGTATAAGAGTAGTGAAGTTATTAATCATTATTGTCATGATAACATTTTACAACATGTCACAGCTGATGGGATACATTTATGTTTTGGAGGTTGTCCCCTTCATGACACTTTGAAAACTGGTAAAATAAATGAAACTGACGTTTTTTTACATCATAAAGATGGGCATCGAGTTCCGGTTACAGTAAAAGCAATTCCTGTTTATGATGTTAATCGAAATATTGTAGCTGCTATTGAGGTGTTTACTGATTCGAGATACCGAAGAGCTGCTTACGACGAAAATAGAAAACTTAAAGAACTGTTAATTACTGATGAATTAACAAAGATTTCTAATCGCCGATATTTAGAATTTTACTTAAAGAACTTTATTAATGAAGCGAAAGAATTTGATTTGAAATTTGGAGTCTTATTCTTAGATATTGATAATTTTAAAGAAGTTAATGATACTTATGGGCATAATATTGGCGATGAAATATTAAAATTAGTATCACAAACTTTAAAGTTTAATATCCGTGGAGAAGATAAAATTGGTAGATGGGGTGGAGAAGAATTTATTGCTATTTTAAAAGTAGAAAATTCAATTGAATTAGAAGTAATTGCAGCTAAATTGTGCTTGCTAGTCGCTAATTCATTTCACACAACGGAAGATGATAAAAAAATTAGTGTAACTATCTCTATTGGGGGGACAATGTTCCAAGTTAATGATGATGTAAATTCATTAATTGCTCGAGCAGACAATAATATGTATATTTCTAAAAAGTTAGGCAAAAATCGGGCAACTATAAAATAGGCTAAAAATAGCCTGTTTTTTTTTCATAATTAATGACATCTATATATGATTATGTTACAATCGGTAATATAGTATTTAAGATTAAAATACAAGGGAGTGTATATATGAAAATAATCGCCGTAAATGCCGGAAGTTCATCATTAAAATTCCAACTATTAAATATGCCAGCTGAAACTGTCATAATTAGTGGGATTGTTGAAAGAATCGGGATTGAAAATTCAGTACTAAAAATAAAACTCAATGGTAAAAAAATAGTTATTAATAGTGATGTACCAAATCATAGTGTAGCTGTAGATATGGTTCTTAAAAAGCTACTAGAACTCAAAGTTTTAGAAACATTAGATGAAATCGATGGAGTAGGACATCGTGTTGTCCACGGAGGAGAAAGTTTTACTGATTCAGTAATAATAACTGATGAAGTTATTAAAGCAATCGAAGACGTTAGTGATCTTGCACCATTACATAACCCAGCTAATCTTACAGGGATTAAAGCTTTCCAAAAAGCATTGCCACATCTTAAAGGAGTAGCGGTATTTGATACCGCATTTCATCAGACAATGACTGATGATGTTTATTTATATGGAGTTCCATATGAATGGTATGAAAAATATGGTGTAAGAAAATATGGATTTCACGGAACAAGTCATAAATATGTTAGTTTAAGAGCCGCAGAACTAATGGGTAAAAAGCCAGAAGAAGTTAATATTATTGTATTACACTTAGGAAACGGAGCTAGTATTTGTGCTGTAAAAGGTGGAGTAAGTGTGGATACATCAATGGGATTAACCCCCCTTGCAGGAATTTTAATGGGAACTAGAAGTGGAGACATTGATCCAGCAATTATTGAATTTATTTGCGAAAAAGAAGGAAAAACTGTTGGTGAAGTAGTTAATGATTTAAACAAAAAATCTGGATATTTAGGCTTAAGTAAAAATTCAAGTGATTCTCGTGATTTATGGACTGCAGCTCACGCTGGAGATAGACAAAGCTTTTTAGCTGTTAAAAAACAAGTTAAAATGATTTGTGATTATATTGCTGCTTATTACGTAACTATGGGTAGTGTAGATGCTATTTGCTTTACAGCAGGTGTTGGAGAAAACGCGATTTTTACTAGACAACTAATTGCTAACAGATTAGCTCCATTAGGAGTTAAACTAGATAGTGAAAGAAACTTTATAAGAGGAGAAGAACGTTTAATTTCAGCTGATGATTCAAAAATCAAATTGTTCTTATTACCTACTAATGAAGAAGTGGTAATCGCAAGAGATACCTTAAGACTTACAAAATAGCGAGAATCTCGCTATTTTTTTTGTTCTTATGATATAATAAATTAACTATTAAAATGAGGTGGTTTTATGAATATAACAATTGATGAAAGTATTATGTCAAAAACAAAGGCTTTTTCGATTGGGGTATTAGAAGCAGATGTTACGGTATATGAAGAAAAAAAAGTTGATCAATTAATTGTAAATATTGAGCAAAAAATAAGAAACAGTATTGATATTAAAGACGTAATAAAGTTGGAATCAATTATTGATGGTAGAAATGCGTATAAACAATATGGAAAAGATCCAAGTAGGTATCGTTTAGCTGTAGAGTCACTATATCGAAGACTTGCTAAAGGGAATAAACTGTATCGGATCAATAACGTTGTTGACCTTGGTAATATTGTTTCAATTATAACTAAAAAGTCTGTTGCTGTTTTAGATTACGAGAAAATAACTGGAGATGTCTTAATTAGGTTAGGAAATAGTAGGGATGAATTTTACGGGATAGGAAGAGGTAAAATTAATATTGAGAATATTCCTCTTTACGAAGATGATAAAGGACCATTTGGATCAACAACAAGTGATACAGAAAGAACAATGATCACTTCAAAAACAACGAAAATATTATTATTTATTATTTCTTTTAATGGCCCTAATTCTTTAACTAAAGAATTAGAGAAAACGATTTTATTATATCGTCAATATGCTAAGGGAAATAACTTTAAAAGCTATATTATATGAACAAAAAAACTCATTTCTGGAGAAATGAGTTTTATAATTTTTTATAAGTAATAATTCCTTGCATTGCTTTAAGAAAGTCTTTTTCAGCCTTAATACGCCATTTTTCAGCACTGGGAAGAAACTGTTCTTTAATTAATTTCAAAGCGTATTTATTAAAATTTTGGGTTTGATTTTCAAAATACGCACTATTTTCAAAAACCATTGCCTTTAAGCTAGAAACGGTATTGAGTAATGATTTACCGATTGTTCCAAATTCGAAACATGTTGCAAATAAACTACAATCCGCATTTTGCTTATGGTAGATATCATATATTTTTTCTAACATATCGCCATCTATTTCATAGAAATCTTCAACATTCATTCCTAAAATCAAAGGGTAATCGAGCTGGTTAATCATCTCTTTTGTAGAAGTCTTTTCGTATTTAGAATTTACAATGCTCATTTGGTAACGAGGACCATAGCCCGTATGTAAATCAATCCATACAACATTATCAATTTCTTTAAATGTATTATTATTTAATTCAGATAATATATATGCTGTAGAAGGTTGAATAGTATCTCCACTATAATATAGCCCTTCTTTTAATATTTTTTGGCCTCGCAAAGTAGCATCTTTTAAGGCGGCAACACCGTGTTGTTTAACAAGGCTAATTAAGGTTGTATAATACCCTAAATTTGCAGTGATTTTATTACGGTATCTTTTTGGTGTAAAAAAAGCTTTTAAAAGATCATAGCCTTCGTTAGTGTTTTGAAAGTTATTTTTAGTAAAGTTCCGATTTAAATCAATATTATTTTCATTAGTTCTTCTAAAATTTTTCATTCCGAAAGGATTTACACCATGATAGATTACAATTTCAGTATTTGGTTTTAAACTAGGAAGTAAGTCTCTAAAAAAAGTTTTTAAACATGCATGACCAACATAACCTTCTATTCCATGAAGCCCGGTAGTAAAAATCAGCCTATTAGAAGCCTTTTCTTGATGTTTAATAGTTATTTTATCAATTGCTAAGTCAGCTACTATTAAAGCTTTTTCAGTAGTGATTGTGTATCCATATTGTTTAAGAATACTGAGCTCGTTTTGTAAATCTTCTTTCATGTTATCGTAATTTTTACTATAAACAAACATAATAGAACCACCTTTCTAAATGAATTATAACATTTAAATTTTTAATATCTTACAATTTTTTTAATGAAATCGTAATTTATTTTGTTTTTTACCAATAAATAGTATAAAATAAATATGACTAGGGGTGATGTCATGACAAAAACACAATTAATTTTATCTAAATTAAGAAATATTTCAGTATTAGTTTCTATCGGAGCTTTTGCTTTTTTTCTTATCGCATTCTCAATCGCAATAATCAATAATTCGGTAGCCGTTGTTAATGGTAAATTAGAAAGCGACTATAGTCCGATTTTGATAACATTAACAGTTTTATTTGTTGTCTCTTTAATTATTGCACGTATTGCAGATATTATTTTAGAAAAAGAATCTAAATTAATGGATGTTCACGAATATCGACAAAGTTTGAAAAAGAATCAAGAAGTTTCTTTTTCACAAACTAAGATTTATAGTGACATTATAAAAACTAAAAAATCTAGATATACCGAAATGTCCTCATCGGAAAATGAAGAAGAGGAAATTACAGAGGAAAAACCAACTGTTAAATCAGATTTAGAAAAGAGAATTCGAGATTCTAAACTGTCATTTTTTGCTAGAAAGAAACTCGAACAATCAATGCGTCAAGAAGAAACTGCTTCTAAAGCCTTGGAAAGTAAAGAAAATACGGAAGAAAAATCAGAGTTAAAAGAAATTATTGAAGAAGCAAAAAAAGAACCAAAAAAAGAGAAAGTTGAAGAATTAAAAGAAGAAATAGTAGTGACTGTTAAAGGAGAACAACCAAAAGAACAGAAAGTTGAAGAACCTCAAAAAAATATTAAAGAAGAAGTTATAATTAAAGAGGAAAAAATAGTCGAAAAACCACAGCCTGTAGAAAAGAAAAAGGAAGTTGTTTCCCCACCAAAAATTACAAAGGTTAAAACAGTTACAAAAACTAAAGCTGATTTTATCGAATTAATTTCTGCATCGGGAGAAATTAGTAAGAATAAGAGTAATAAATTCTTAACAGCATTTAGCAAGGTTATTATTGAACAATTAATCAAAGGTGAAGAGATTGAATTAACGGGTTTAGGAAAAATGGTAACAATCGTTATGCCTGCTAAAGAAGCCGTTAATCCACAAACTAAAAAGAAAATAATTGTTCCAGAACATCGTCAAGTAAGAATGCGTTTTCTAAGTGAATTTAAAGATCAATTTAAATAACGATAAAAAGTAAGATTTTCTTGCTTTTTTTTTGCGATTTTTTCTTGGATTTTAGTAAAATTATGGTATCATTATGTTGTAGAAAGATGGTGATGAAATGCTTTACATAGATACAAAAATAAATAAGAATAATCACTGTGGATTTTATTTCGGATTAGAGGAATATTTAATAAAGGATTATGACTATAAAGGTGATATTTTTTTATTGTGGAGCGTAGTTCCAACTGTAATGATTGGGAGACACCAAATTACCGATGTTGAAATAGACAATAAATTTGTTGAAGATAACGGTATCGAAGTTGTAAGAAGAAATAGTGGGGGAGGCGCAGTTTATACTGATCCAAACTGTTTACAGTTTTCTTTTATAACGAGTAATAAGAATCATTCAGACATTTTTAGGGGACACGTTAATAAAATTGTTGATGCAATTAAAAAGCTTGGTCTTGATGCAAAATTTACTGGCAGAAACGATATTTTAGTTGATGGCAAGAAATTTAGTGGAAACGCAGAATACATTTACAAAGACCGTATGGTAATGCATGGAACAATCTTATTTAAGACTGATTTCGACAAAATGTTGAATTGCCTAACGCCAGATAAATCAAAACTAACAAAACATGGAGTTAGTAGTGTTAAATCCCGAGTTGTTAATATTGGTGATTTATTAGAGATGACAATTGATGAGTTTTATGATTATTTAGTAAAAGAAATTTCTTCTTCTTGGATTGACTATCAAACATTGGAGTTGGAAAAGATTAATCAATATAGTCAAAAATTTTACACAAATGAGTGGAATTATGGGAAAAATCCTCATTATGAAATTAGTAAAAAGATTAAATTTGATGCTGGAAATATTACTGTTAATGTAAAAATAAAAAATAAAATCGTAAAAGATTTAAAAATAACTGGAGACTATTTTAGTCTCAAAAAAATCGAACAGTTTGAAAACGCTTTTAAAGGTGTTGAATATGACTATAAGCATTTTATAGAAGTTTTAAAGAAAAACCGAGTAATGTATTATATTTACAAATTACAAACAAGCGAGTTTTTAGAATTGTTTTTTGGAAAAAGACAAAGAAATCGTTTAAGTAAACCAAGTTATCTTAAAATAGATATGAAAAATTTAAATCATGAAACTAAGAAAATTAGGGACTTGTTAAAGCAACACAACCTTTATTCTGTTTGTCAAGAAGCAAATTGCCCTAATCAATTAGAATGTTTTTCAAATAAAACGGCTACTTTTATGATTTTAGGAAATCATTGTACGAGAAATTGTGCATTTTGTGATGTAACAAATGCCAGGCCATTAAAAGTTGATCCAGAAGAACCAGACAATATTTTAAAAGCTGTCAATGTTATGGATTTATCACATTTAGTTATCACTTCAGTTACTAGAGATGATTTAAAAGATTATGGGTCTGATCAGTTTGTAAAATGTATTGAATTAGTTAGAAAAGAACGACCACAAACGACAATCGAAGTTTTAATCCCTGATTTTATGGGGGATTACGAGTCTTTAAAAAAGGTTGTAGATGCTGGTCCAGATGTAATTAATCATAATTTAGAAACAATTAAAAGATTATATCCCGGGTTTAGAGACCGGGCAAAATATGAAAGAAGTTTAAACGTTTTAAAAACAGCAAAAGCGATTAATCCTCACATTTTAACAAAATCAGGAATCATGGTCGGGATTGGCGAAACTGTTGAAGAAGTTCTCGCCTTAATGGATGATTTAAGAGATGTTGGCTGTGATATTATTACAATTGGCCAATATTTAAGACCATCAATGAAACATGCCGAGGTTAAAGAATACGTTAGTTTAGAAACATTTGATTTATATAAGAAAAAAGGTATTGAAAAAGGCTTTAGATATACAGCTAGTGGACCTTTAGTTAGAAGTTCATATCAAGCTAGAAAACAATTTGAAGGAGATTGATTATGGAAAAAACAGTGCTTTATGATTCACATGTTTTAAGAAATGCTAAAATGGTAGATTTTGCGGGATTCCTAATGCCAATAGTTTACACTTCAATCACAGAAGAACACAACTATGTTAGGGAAAAAGCAGGAATGTTTGATGTCTCTCATATGGGAGAATTTTACGTTAAAGGAAAAGAAGCGGAAAAATTTGTTGATCATATTTTTACAAATGATGTTTTATCCCAAAATGAAAATCAAGTATTATACGGAATGATGTGCTATCCTGATGGTGGAGTAGTTGACGATTTATTAGTTTACAAAATTAATAGAGAATCATTTATTATGATTGTTAATGCTTCGAATATTGAAAAGGACTTTGCTTGGGCAACTAAAAATAATACTTTTGATTGTACATTAACAAATGAATCATCAAAAATTTCAGAAGTGGCACTACAAGGGCCTCTTGCAGAAGAAATTCTTAATCCAATGGCAGATTATGATTTAACCCAATTAAAATTCTTTACATTCCGTTATATGAAAATAAATGGTAAAGATTTTTTAGTTTCAAGAACTGGCTATACCGGAGAAGATGGTTTTGAAATTTATGGAGATCATCAAGATATCGTTAAAGTATGGGATGAAATCCTAGAAGCTGGAAAAGATAATGTTGCACCATGTGGACTTGGATGTCGTGATACATTACGTTTTGAAGTTGCACTTCCACTTTACGGAAATGAACTTTCAAAAGATATTACTCCACTAGAAGCGGGCTTATCATTTGCTGTTAAGTTAGAGGCTGGAGATTTTATCGGAAAAGATGTTTTAGTAAAACAAAAAGCTGAAAAAACTAAACGTCGTATTGTTGGACTTGAAATGTTAGATAAAGGAATTATTAGACATGGCTACAAGGTTTATCATGAAGACTTACAAGTTGGTGAGGTTACTACAGGATATAAATCACCTAGTACAAATAAAACTGTCGCAATGGCAATGATCGATCGACCATATGATAAACTAAAGACAGAATTATCTGTGGATGTCCGTGGCAAAAGAAAAAAAGTAATTGTAAGAAATAAGAAATTTTATAAAAAAAGTTATAAAAACTAAGAAAGAGATTAAAAGGAGGAAAAATTAATGAGCAAAATTGTAGAAGGATTATATTACACAAATACTCACGAATGGGTAAAAGTAGAAGATGAATTTGCATATGTAGGAATTACAGATTATGCACAAGACAGTTTAGGAGAAATCGTTTTTGTTGAATTACCAGAAGAAGAGGATCAAGTGACAGCTGGAGAAGAATTTTCAGCTATTGAATCTGTAAAAGCAGCATCAGATGTGCTTAGTCCAGTAACCGGGATTATTGTGTTAGTTAATGATGACTTAGAAGATAATCCAGAACTTATAAATGAAGATCCATATGAAAATTGGATTATTAAAGTAGAACTTGAAGATAAAACAGAATTAAATAAATTATTAAACGCTAGCGAATATAAAGAAATCTGCGAATAGGAGTGATTACGAATGTTTAAATATTTACCTCATACTGAAGAAGACATTAAGCAAATGCTCGAGGTAATTGGGATAAACAGTTTAGATGATTTGTTTAGTGAAATTCCTAGCGAATTACTAGGAAGAGAAGTGGATTTACCAGCTTCACATAGTGAACTAGAAATCCATCAAAGATTTGCTGAATTAGCTGCTAAAAACAAAATATTAACACCTTTTGTTGGCGCTGGAGCGTATGACCATTACACCCCTTCAGTAATTAATCACATTATTCAAAGACAAGAATTTTTGACTGCCTATACTCCATACCAACCAGAAATTTCACAAGGGACACTGCAATATATTTTCGAGTATCAAAGTATCATTTGTGAGTTAACTGGAATGCATGTATCTAATGCATCAATGTACGATGGTGCAACAGCTACAGCTGAGGCAATGTTTATGGCAACACATGTTAGAAAAAGAAATAAAATTTTAATTTCTAAAACAGTCAACCCAAATATTATTAAAGTAGTAGAGACATATGCTTTATATAAAGGATTAACAGTTGACTTTATTGAAGAAGATAATGGGATTACAAGTGTAGAAGATTTTAAAGCCAAAAATTCCCAAGAATACGCGGGAATTATCGTTCAAAACCCAAATTTTTACGGAATTGTTGAAGATTATTCAATGTACCGTAGTATTTTAGATGAAACAAAAGGGTTATTTATTATGAACCATGATATTTCCGCTTTAAGTATTTTAAAAACACCCGCAAAATATGGAGTTGATATTGCAGTAGGTGATGGTCAAACTTTAGGAATCCCTTTATCTTTTGGTGGCCCATATATTGGCTACATGGCCACAACTAAGAAGTTAATGCGTAAACTTCCAGGAAGAATTTGTGGTGTAACAGAAGACACTGAAGGAAAACGTGCTTATGTTTTAACCCTTCAAGCAAGAGAACAACATATAAGAAGAGAAAAAGCTAATTCTAATATTTGTTCAAACCAAAGTTTAATTGCGTTGTTTGTAACAGTTTATACTGCCATTATGGGAAAACAAGGTATTAAAGAAGCACAAATTAATTCGGTTAATGCAACCCACTATTTATATGAAGAAATAACTAAATTACCAAAATTTAGTAAAGTATATGATCATGATTTCTTTAAAGATTGTTTAATTGAAACAACATTAGATCCTGAAGTTATTAATAACGAACTATATAAAGAAGGAATTTTAGGTCCTTTATCGCTTGGTAAATATGATGAATCAAAAAAACAAATGCTGTTATTCAGTGCTACTGAAAAAAGAACTAAAAAAGAAATTGACAAATTAGTCAGTATATTGGGGGCATTATAATGTTTTACGATAAATTGATCTTCGAACTTTCTAAAGAAGGAAGAACAGCATTCTCATTACCAAAAAGCGAATTTAAAAATTATCGTTTACCAAATAACTTATTAAGAGATAGTGATGCTTTATTACCAGAAGTAAGTGAACTTGAGGTTGTTAGACATTATACTAATCTTTCGTTTAAAAACTTCGGTGTTGAAAAAGGGTTCTATCCTCTTGGATCATGTACTATGAAATATAATCCGAAAATAAATCAAGATACTGCAAACATGCCAGGGTTTAACTTGCATCCTTATCAACCATTAGAGTCTTTACAAGGGATTTTAGAAATTTATTACGAAACACAAAAGATGTTAAGTGAATTAAGCGGACTTGATACTTACACGTTAAACCCATATGCTGGAGCACATGGGGAATTAACTGGTTTAATGATTATGAAAAAATATCATCAAGATCGTCAAGATTTTAAAAGAAATACAATTATTATCCCAGATAGTGCTCACGGAACAAACCCGGCAAGCGCAGTAGTAGCTGGTTTTGACACAATTGAAGTAAAATCTAATAGTGATGGGACTATCAATATGGACAGTTTAAAAGCAATGTTAGATGATTCTATTGCCGGAATTATGCTAACTAATCCAAATACTATTGGAATGTTTGAAAAAGATATTTTAGAAATTGCTAGCTTAGTTCACGATGCCGGCGGATTGTTATATTATGATGGAGCTAATTTAAATCCAATTTTAGGAATTGCTCGCCCTGGAGATATGGGCTTTGATATTATGCATATTAACTTACATAAAACATTCTCTACCCCACATGGTGGCGGTGGACCAGGAAGTGGTCCGGTTGGTGTTGTTAAAAAGTTAGTTAAATATTTACCTAGTCCAGTTATTAAAAAAGTTAATGATAAGTTTATCATTGAAGATTCAAATAGTGATGCAATTGGTCAAATTTCTCATTTTTATGGAAATATTGGCGTAGTAATTAAAGCTTATACTTATCTTTTGACAATGGGGAAAGAAAATATTTCTGATGTTGGACGCTTAAGTGTTTTAAATGCGAATTACGTTAAAGAATCATTAAAAGATGATTATTTACTTCCAATCAAAGGCTTATGTAAACATGAGTTTGTTTTTGATGGTCTAATTGATAAATCAGCACACGTTACAACGCTAGATGTTGCAAAACGTTTACTAGATTATGATGTTCACCCACCAACAATTTATTTTCCACTTGTTTTTAAAGAGTCATTAATGATTGAACCTACAGAAACTGAAAGCAAAGATACTTTGGACAATTTTATTGAAATAATGAAAACTGTCGCAGAAGAAGCAAGAACTAATCCTGAGTTGGTTAAAGGAGCGCCTTATAACACAGTTGTTAAACGTTTAGATGAAGCTAGAGCTGCAAGAAAGCCAATTGTAAAATATCGTGATTTATTAGAATGAGAGATTTAGTAATTATTGGGGCAGGACCTGGTGGATTTGATACTGCGATTTTCGCTAAAGAACATGGCTTAGATGTTGTTTTAATTGAAAAACATAAAGTTGGAGGGACATGTTTAAACTATGGCTGTATTCCAACAAAAGCACTGTATCATAATGCTTTAAGTATTAAAAACATGAAAGAACTTGATGTTTTTGGGATTAAGGTAAATAATTATGAAATTGATTATGACAAAATTAAGGATCGAAAAGAAAAAATAGTTGCCTCTCAAGTGGGAAACATTTTAACAACTTTAAAAAAGTTGAAAGTTGAACTAATTGAAGGAGAAGCAAAAATTGTATCTAAACACGAAGTAAAAGTTAATGATAAAATTATAGAAACTAAAAATATTATTATTGCTACAGGATCATCTTCAAAAAGAATTCCGTTTAAAGGTGATGATTTTGAGATTATTCATGACTCAACAGGAATTTTATCATTAGATGTTTTTCCTAAAAAAATGGTAATTGTTGGGGCTGGCGTAATTGGTTGTGAAATAGCTACTATCTTTAATAATTTTAATGCTGAAATAACGTTAGTAGAATACGAAACTGAAATTTTACCGCCACTTGATAAAGATATTAAAAAACGTGCTCGTAATTTATATAAGCGCCAAGGAATTAAAATTTATACAAAATCAGCCTTTAAAGCTGTGGAAAAACGGGATGGTAAATATTTCGCAATTATTGAAAGTAAAGGAAAAACTATTGAAGTAGAAACTGACTATGTTTTATTAAGTACTGGCAGAACACCTAATTTTGGTAATTTAGCTTTAGATAGTTTAGGAATAGAGTATTCTAAAAAAGGCATTATTGTTAATGATAATTTTCAAACAAACATTCCAAATATTTACGCAATTGGTGATGTAACTGGAATTCTAATGTTAGCTCACAAAGCGACATATGATGGCTATAAAGCAGTGAGTCATATTTTAGGAAACGAAATGGCTATTAACTTTAATTTAGTACCAAGCGTTGTCTTTAGCTTTCCTGAAATTGCAGATGTTGGAGTGACGGAACAAGCATTAGAAGGAACAAACTATCGAACTAATAAATATTTATTTAAAACAAATGCTAAAGCAGAATGCTCAAATGAAACGGCAGGATTTATTAAGATGATTGTCGATGAGAATGATCTTTTAGTCGGGTGCCACATTATTGGGGCTCACGCATCAGATTTAATTCATGAAGTAACATCAATTATGTATAAAAAAATTAATATTAATGAATATAAGAACATTATTCATGCTCATCCAACGATTAGTGAAGTAGTTGGAGAGTGTATTAAAGGGTTTCATTAAAATTTTTCATAAAAAAAACACCAACAAATTTTGTTGGTGTTTTTGTTTTATTCATACATGAATTCGCTTGTTTCAAATACCCAATTATCAATATTAGAAATTAAAGTATCAAAAGTAGGGATATCATCAAATTTTCTTTGGAAGCTACGACGATTAAGTGGCTTAATTCGGAAACCATTTCGGCTATCATTATTACTTGGAATTGCCGAACCAGAGTTATTGATATAACCACGATAACTGTTGATAACAATTCCGTTAATTGGTGAAGAAGCTTCATCACTCATAAAGATATGATTTCCAGAAACTCCTAACCCTCTAGCAAATAATGCGCCTCGAAGATTAATTCTACCGTTAACAGCATCAACCCAAATTGATTCTTCAGTATAGAAGAAAACAGTAAGTAAATCTGATTTAGTTGATCTAGTATGGCTTACAAACATGCTATCAATAATAATGTTATCACCGTTTAATAATGCAAATCCATTATCAGCATAATTTTCTAATCCTTCACCTTCGTTAAACAGCATATATGTTTCTCCGAAAACAAAGAATGTTCCTTCGACTTCAACAGTATCACCAGTAAAGTATAAATTTCCTGTAACAATAATATTTCCATCAAGGGAAATAGAACTACCCCACCATCCAGAACTAGTATTATCGATTGTTAAATCACCATATACAAATAAACTATAACCGTCTTTGATATCTACATCATCAGTAATCGTTAGATCACCATCGTAAAATGCAGAATATCTTCTTAAATTAACGCCATCATCAAAATCAATATTAGAGTCATTAGTAACGTCTACAAAGGCTGTGTCAGGCAAGTTTGAACCGCCGCCACCCCACCAGCCGCCGCCACCCCAGCCGCCGCCACCCCAGCCGCCACCGTGTCCGCCAGATGAGATTGGTTCTGAGTTAGCTCTTACAACATCTCCTGCTGTAGCTAATGTCATTGAGTCTGTAATTGTTCTTGAAGCTGTAGGAGCTTCGTTTTTAATAAAGTCTACAGTGTAATCTTCGTAACTAAAGTCACTAAAGAAATCACTTATTGATTCATTCGCTAATTCTCCTTTATCAGGAAGAGAACTACCGGTAACATTTACATAGTGTGATTCTAAAATTTCAATTGGAGTACTACCACTATGAAGGTTAAAACAAGTAGAAGTTGAAGCACAATATGTATAGCCATGAGTAGCATAAATTTTTGAAGCGTCATCCGGAGTTAAAACTGGATATGTTCCACCATTACTTGAAGAATATGGTGTAACTTGTTGAGTCGTACTACCATCCCTAACGTATGGAGCAACCCCAGCTAATTGAACTTCATCACCATAAAGTTGGATTTCATTATAATAGCCACTGTTCATAATTAAATGTTCGTTAGTAGCAAGTGAGAAATCAAAAGGATTTAAGTTTTCAACAGCGGTACCGCCATTAGATACGTATTCAAATTTATAAATTACTTTACCATCATTTAAAGTGAAAGCAAATCTATAAATTCTTGATTCATGGTCGCCATCACTCCCGAATTCTTCATTTTCAGGAAAATCTGTTTCGTCGGTAACAACTACTCCATAATCGTTTAAGATTCTTGGAATTTCAGTGTCATTAAAATCATCAAGGGCATCAACTGAATCAACATAAGCTTCAAATTCACTAATCGCTTGATTAATTAATCCTTTAGCTACGTTTTCGTTATTAACTTGATCAAGTTTCATAGTTGTTGACCCAGCTAAATTAACATTTACTCCAGTAATAGTTGTCATTGAAAATGACAAAATCGCAATCACAATAAGCGCTACACTTAAAGAACTACCACGTTCATTATTAAGTGGAGAATTATGAAAATACTTTCTAATTTTTTTAAACATTAAATCACCTCTTTTATCCTTAATATAGTATTATAACATTTTTTAAGCTTATAATCAAATTAAATGATGATTGTTGTAATAAACTCTTTAGGGCTAACGGTTCCACCATTAGCTAAGTCAATGCTTATAAACAAAGTTAATTTAATAATGCCTTCATCACAAGCCTCATTAGCAAGATCACAAGTATCACTATCAATTGAAATTAATTCAATTGATGACCCGGTTGTGATGTTGATATTATCACTATGCAATAAAACGCCGTTATAGGTTAACTCTTCATTAGTCTTATCATAAATTAAAACATCAACAATTGGGTTAGGATCACCGTAGTCTCTTACAATAACATTATTAGAATCAGTTGTTATATCATATAGATGAGTAATATGGACTTCGGTTTTTGTTGCAGAATCCTCAATTAGTTCAATTTGTTGAGGACCAAGATTAAAGACATTATATTGGATTGTTTCTGAAATAACATAACTTTCATTTAACATCGTATTAGTAATATCAAGAGTAGCTTTTGCTTTAATACTCATCACTAAAACAGACATTAACATTGAAATTACAATACTACCAACTACTATTGAAATCAATAATTCAAATAAAGTTACACCCTTTTGATCTATTTTCACCTTTTGACTAATCATTAAATAACAACCCACTTAAGATAAGGGATTCAACGGGATCATCTGAATATTCAATCCAAACGGTAACTCTCAATAAATTATTATTGGGTGAAGTAGAAGCAGTAATTGTAGCAATGTCTTCGCGAACTTTTTCAGGTATAGATGTGTTCGTTGATAAATTATCAATTGATGACTGAGGAAGATTATAATCATATATGAAAACTCGGTATTCATCAGCATCTAAGGAAAGATTATTCCAAATAGTAGCAAAAATCTCATTACATAATGATTGATCACTTGAAGCATCTAATGTTGAACAAGTGTCTTCATTCAATTCAATATAGTAATCTCCGGAATCATTTGCAGCATCTACCTTGTTAAATAAATCACTAAAAGCTAATTTATCTAAGCCATACATTGTTCCATCAGCAATACTAGCTGCGCTACGGCGGTCATGAACACGAGCGTTAATTTGAATATTGTTAATTAGGCTAGTTGTCAATGGCCAAATTATGAGACTTGAAATAAGGACAACTACTAATAATTCAGCAATGGAAAAACCTTTATTGTTACGTAACATACTATACCTCCTCTCATAGGTATTATACAAAAAACTTATGGAAATTTTGTGTATTTTAAGTAATTTATTATACCACTTTTCATCCATTTTGTAAATATTATGCAAAAATGGAAAAAAAATCTATAATATTTTGTAAATATAGCCGATTTATTGTATAATAACTTTGAATATAAAAATAGTCGGGGTGATTACATGAATTCACAGTTTAGGAATAGTAGATTAGGGTTTTATTTGTATGCTATTATCATTTTTATTATTGCTGCAGCATCTATTTTTGTTTTTTGGTATATGGTAAAGGGTTATAAGCTTGGAACATATCCTGAAGATACAATTTTAGGGAGTGTCTATATTGGTGGTATTAGTGAAGATGAAGTTGAGGGACGAATGATTCAAAAAGTTGATAGATGGCTTAGTGATGATACTATCGTTTTTGAACTTACATATCAAGGATATAGTTACGAATTTGATCGAGAATTATTTTATTTTGATTATGATACTTCAATCTTTTACATTGATGACGGTCAAACAAATGAACTTGTAGTAACGTATCAAGGAAATCTCCAACAAGAAGTAGTAAATGAAATTAAAAGTACGGATTTTCTTATTGGAAATTCAAACCTTGATAATTTTGATATAGATCAGTTAATTAGAGATGTATTAAGTGATGCGTCATTAATGAAAACTTTTTCAAATAAACATCTAGAAGATTATATTATTGATGAAAATCTCGCTTACACTGAAATTGGATCAATTAATTTAACTGTTCCAGATGGGGTGTCTGTTGACACATTGATTAGTAATGTAAGTAGTCTTTATCCAAATGCAAAAATCATGGTTAACAGTAAGGAGTTATATGATGTTGTAGATGAATTAGGAGCTGATTTTACCGATAGTGAAATGACGATTTTATCACAAGGAATGTTAGCCCTAGTTTTAGGAACAAACTTTGCGATTAATGAGGTTCATTATTTGCCGGTAATTGATTATATTAATTATGATATTACTACTTTTCCTTTATTTGGTCATAATGCGGTTGTCAACCAGGTGATAGGAGATAGTTTTTCGTTTTACAATCCTAATAATTCACCATATTATTTCACACTAACTAAAATTGATGATACAAATGTGAAATTAACATTAATTGGGTTAGATTTTATTGATGATATTGTTGTGGATATCCACAAAACACCAATTGACTACATTACGCAAACAACTAATAATCCAGGAATTTTACAAACAGGCTACGAAGGAATGATTATTGAAGTAAATCGTAAAATATTAGATATTCACGGATATATTATTTATAATAAAGTTATTTTATTTGAATTTTATCCACCGATTAAAGAAATTATTTTAGAACCTTAAATAGATTTAAAGGGGTGTAATAAATGGCTAGAAATGTGCAAAAACGACTAGGTGACGTTTTATTTGAACAGGGTGTTGTAACCGAAAAACAAATAAACGAAGCTTTACGCAAAAGAGAAAAAGGGGAAAAAATTGGGGAAGCATTAATCCGTTTTGGATATTGTACTGATTCCCAAATTGTTGATGCCTTAGAAAAATCATTAGGAATAAAAAGAATAAACATTTCATTAGTATATATTGATGAATCTGTTTTGAAGTTGCTTGATGAAAATTTCGTTACTAAAGCGAAAATTATGCCAATCAATATTCATGGTCGTCGGATTGTAATCGCAACTAACGATCCGCTTGATTTTCCAACAATTGAAAATGTAAGACTAAGAACAGGAATGAATGTTGAAACTGTGCTTGCTACAAAAAACGATATTGAAACAGCGATTGCTAGATATTATGGGTTCTCTAAAACCCTTAAATCACTTGGAATCGAAGTGAAAGAAGAAAAAAACGAATCAGAAAAATTTTACGAAGAATTATTAAATGAAAACACTGAAGATTCTAATGAATCACCAATTATTCAATTAGTTAATCAAATTTTACTAACAGCTGTAAAAATGGAAGCATCAGATATCCATATTGATCCAGCTGATATTGAGTTCAGAATAAGATATCGTGTAGATGGGGTTCTTTCAACTGAAAGAGTTTTACCAAAAGTAATTTTACCAAAATTAATTTCAAGAATTAAAGTAATGTCTCATATGGATATTACTGAAACTAGAAAACCACAAGATGGGCGAATTAAAACGATAATTGAAGGCCGACCAATTGACCTTCGTATTTCAATGCTTCCAACAGTTCGGGGTGAAAAAGCTGTTATGCGGGTGCTTGATTTATCACGTGATAATGCTGGACTTGATCGTTTAGGATTAACTGATGAAGAACGAAAAATCTTTTATAAATTGATTACTAGACCTAATGGGATTGTTTTAGTTAGTGGACCTACAGGGAGTGGGAAAACAACTACCTTATATGCATCGCTAGATCAACTAAATGCAGATGATGTTAATATTATTACTGTTGAAGATCCGGTGGAAATTGAGTTAGAGGGAGTTAACCAAGTTAATGTTAACCCGGAACTTGATTTTACCTTCGCAAACGCTTTAAGATCGATTTTACGTCAAGACCCTAACATTATTATGGTTGGGGAAATTCGTGATACAGAAACAGCTGAAATTGCGGTTAAAGCGTCACTTACAGGGCATTTGGTATTAAGTACAATCCATACTAATAGCGCCGTAAAAACGATTACTCGTTTAATTGATATGGGGATTGATGCTTTCTTAGTTGCTTCTTCAGTTAGTGGAGTTGTTGCCCAAAGATTAGTAAGAGTATTATGTCCACAATGTTGTATTGAAGAAGAACCAACGGCAGATGAAAAGGCAATCTTTAAACGTCATAATATTCAAATTGATAAAGTAAAACGAGCTAGAGGTTGTGAAGCTTGTGCTCAAAAAGGCTATAAAGGTCGTACTGCCGTATTTGAGATTTTAGATTTTAATGAAACAATCGTTAAGATGGTTTCAAATCATGCGCACGAATATGAAATTTTAGAACAAGCTAAAAAAGATGGCACAAAAATTCTTGTTGAAGCTGGTTTAGAGAAAGTAAAAAAAGGAATTACGACAGTAGAAGAAGTTATGAGAATTAGCTTAGACTAGAGGTGTAGGATATGAAAATATATGATTATCGTTATCGAGCCAGAAGACTGAAAGATGGGAAAGTTGTTAAAGGGATGCTAGAAGCACCATCTAAGGCAATGGTAGAAAAGTTTTTAAAAGAAAAATCGTTAAAACCAATTGAGATTTTTCAACAAAAATCTATTTTTCAACAATTTAACCGAATTACGTTTGGGACAATTCTTTCTCAAAGAGATTTAATCTTTTATTTAAAACAATTGGCGTCGCTCTTAAATGCTTCAGTAAAACTAAATGAAGCCTCAGAAATCTTAGCAACCCAACAAACTAATAAAAATATCCGAAGAATCCTTTTTGGGGTATATTATGAAGTAAATAGTGGATCAACATTAGCTGATGCATATGGAGAATATCCTAACGATTTCCCCCATATTTTAGTTGCAATGGTAGAGGTTGGTGAAAAAACGGGAGACTTAAAGGGGGCAGTAAAAAATATCGTAAGTTATTTTGAAACGCAATATCGTTTACAAGCTTCGATTAAATCAACTTTAATGATGCCATCAATCTATTTAGGGGTAGGATTTGGGGTAGCAGTCTTCTTAATGTTAGCTGTTATGCCTAACTTTATTGATATGTTTGATTCAGTGGATGGAGTAGAAATGCCGGCAATGACCCAGTTTTTTATTAATTCAGGAAATCTAATCAAAGCAAATCTATTTCAAATAATTTTCGGAGTACCAATGTTTATAATGTTATTTAAATTTTTAAAAAAGAAATCAAGTAGATTCCAGACGGTTTTAGCTTATCTAGCTATAAAAACCCCTATTCTTGGCGAAATCACTAAATTGAATAACTTGTCTAGAATTGCTTCAACATTATCACAAATGTTAAATAATCATGTTCCGCTTCAAGATTGTCTTGCGACAACTTACGATACAGTTAAAAATAAGATTTATCAAGATTTAATTGTAGAGGCACAAAAACATGTTAATGCTGGGGAGTATATGAGTTTAGCTTTTGAAAATCATTATGCTGTTGATGTTGTCTTTGCGAGAATGATAAGTGTTGGAGAACAAACTGGTGAACTCGGAATGATGCTTAAAAACTTATCTGCTTTTTATGATGAAGATAGTGAAGTTAAAATAGAAAGACTAAAAAAAGCAATTGAACCAATTTTGATGGTTTTTATCTTTTCGCTTATTACAGTAATGTTACTTGCAGTAATGTTGCCTAGTTTATCATTTACACAACAAATTTAAGATTAAGCCTATCTAAAGCGTTTTTATGATATAAATTGTGGATTTTTTGTTGACTTAAAGCCGTTTAAGTGATATATTACGTATAGTTAGTGAAAACTATTAATATATAGAAATATAAAAAAATAAAAATGGAGGAAAAAACAAAATGGTAAAAAATAATAAAGGGGTAACTCTAGTTGAGTTACTAATCGTTATCGTAGTTATGGGAATCATTGCTGCATTTAGTATCCCTGCAGTTGGAACAATTATTACAAATACACAAAAAGATGCCATCTTAGCAGATGCATTATCAGTAGAAAATGGAGCAAAACTATATTGTGCTCAAACTACTTGTGATGCTTCACAAACATTAGACTGGGATGATATCAAAGATTATGTTGAAGGATTAGATACTGATTATTATGATTTTGATGATACAGGTACAAATGATTTAACAATTGCTACAAAAACTGATGATGGTTGGTCAGTTACATTGGAGGCAGATGGTTCGCATGTTGCTGCTGATAAAGTTTGGGAATGGCCTGCTGGAATTCCAAGTGCATTAGATAGATCACACGTTGCTGCTGATACAAACTAAACATAATCAATAAAAGTAATCAGCACTTAAAAATGGTAAAAAAAAGATTATAGAACCAGAATAAATATTGATTAGGAAAGTACTAAAAATAGGTAGTATATCTTCAGATACGCTGCCTGTTTTTTTTATTTATTTAGTAATCAGTAGATTAGAATTAATAGAAGTGAAGATTTTAGTTTCAAAGTTATCAAAACTACGATAACTAAAAAACTTCTTTTAATTACTTACATTTTCATTAGATACTCCTAGACAATTA
>CAYZEW010000016.1:0-22202 GCA_964477825.1 uncultured Candidatus Izemoplasmatales bacterium
TACGACGAGAATTAATACTCAAAAACTAGAAAAACTTTTTGAAGAAAGTAATATGGTCTTTATTATGCCTCATGTTTTTCCAGATACTGACGCTTTAGGAGCGGCAATGGGGATTTTAAAGTTAGCCCAAACCTTTAATAAAGAAGCTTATATTATTTTAGATGATAGCTCAGTAGATAAAACTGTTAAAAAAATAATGCAGTTAATCGAATATGAATATGTTGTCTTTTTAGATTCATTAATCACCCCAGGTCTTGCCTTAGATTATATTAATCGTGAAGATTTATTAATTATTGTGGACCATCATTCTTATGGACAAACAATGGAAGAAAAGATTATTGGGAGAACTAAAAAGTTAGTGATTATTGATCATCACCGTAAACTAAGTGATGCGATTCCTGATGCATTAATTAGCCATATTGAACCATACGCATCAAGTAGTGTTGAACTAGTCACAGAAATGATTGATTTAGCTTCTAAAGATGTTGATATTAATCAGTTTGAAGCAACTGTTATGCTTTCAGGGATCATGGTTGATACAAATAACTTTATTTACCGGACAGGTTCAAGAACTTTTGAAGCTGCGGCTATTTTAAGAAAATTTGGCGCAGATACTTTTAAAGTTAAAACAATTTTAAGAGAAGGCTTAGATGAAATTCAACTAAAATCACAGTTATTATCAATTGCGGAAGTTATTCACTCTAAGTTCTCAATTGTAATTGTTCCTAAAGACATTCCGACCTCAAGAAACTTACTTGCCAAAGTGGCGGATATGTTACTTGAAATTGATAATACCGTGGCTTCTTTTGCTTTAGGCTATTTTGAAGATGGAATGGTTGGCATAAGTGCACGAAGTTTAGAAGGTTTTAATGTGCAAGTAATTATGGAAAAATTTAATGGGGGAGGGCATTTGAATAATGCGGGAGCCCAAATTGAAGCAAGTGATATTGAAAAAGTAAAAGCGGAATTAATTGCATTTATTAATGAAGCGATTCAGGAGGAAAAACCAATGAAAGTAATTTTAATTAAAGATGTTAAAAATAAAGGTAAAAAAGGTGAAGTAATTGATGTTGCTGCGGGATATGGTAATTATTTATTATCAAGTAAAAATGCGATAGAAGCAACTTCAGAAAACTTACAATCAATTGAAACTGAAAAAGCTAAAAAAGAAGAAGCAGAACGTAAACAACTTGAGGAAATGAAAGCTTTAAAAGAAAAAATTGAAAAGTTACCAGTTAAGGTCCACGTTAAGATTGGGGAAAACGGAAAATTATTTGGTAAAATTAATTCTAAACAAATTGCCCATGAATATAAAAAACAAAACGGGATTGATATTGATAAACGTAAAATCCAATTAAAAGATAATATGTCAGCTTTAGGAAATTATTTAGTAGATGTTAAATTACATAAAAACGTTACTGCCAAAATAGAAGTATTAGTAGTTGAAGAATAGAGGGATAATATGGAAAAAATAGCTCCGAATAATATGGAAGCTGAACAATCAGTTTTAGGGAGTGTCTTTGTTGACCCAGGAACGATTAAAGTCTTAATCGATGCTTTAGTTAAAGATGATTTTTATACATATCGACATAAGGTTATTTTCACTGCGATGGTGGAACTTTTCAACTTAGGAGTTGAAATTGACTATACAACTTTAACAAATATCTTAGAAACTAAAGATTTATTAAAAGATGCTGGTGGGGTTGATTATATTCTTGGTTTAATTAACTTTGTACCATCAATTCAAAACTTACATAACTACATTAATATTGTTAAAGACAAAGCAATGACAAGAAACATTATGGATGCTTGTCGTAAAATTATTGAAAATGGCTTTGTCGCAGATAATGCCACAGAGTTTTCTAATAATTCTGAAAAACTAATTTTTGATATTGTTAAAGGAAGAAGAACTGGTGACTTTGCAGGGATTAGTAAAGTAATTGATGAAGTTGTTACAAAAATTGAAAAAACAAGTGAAAGTCATGGAAGACTAACAGGGCTTGATACTGGTTTTGAAGAATTAAATGAATATACCTTAGGACTTCAACCATCAGAACTTATGATTATTGCGGCTCGTCCATCAATGGGAAAATCAGCTTTTGCTTTAAATATCGCAACTAACGTTGCTAAAATGGCAAAGAAGCCTTATGTTGCTTTTTTCTCACTAGAAATGGGGAGTGATCAGTTAGTTAGTAGAATGTTAAGTGCTGAATCACGAATTCATAGTGATAAAATTAGAACTGGTCATATTAGTAATGCTGAATGGGAACAGTTAAACGTGGCAGTAGAAAGTTTATCAAGATTAAACATTATGTTTGATGATGCTGGAACAGTTAAAATTACAGAAGTTCGTCAAAAATGTCGTAAACTTGCTCAAGAAGGAAAACTAGATTTAGTAATTATTGATTATCTTCAATTATTAAGTGGCTCTAACACAGGAGTTAACCGGGTTCAAGAAGTTTCAGAAATCTCAAGACTATTAAAAGAGATTGCACGGGAATTAAAAGTTCCTGTTATCGCGTTATCACAACTTTCTAGACAAGTAGAAAGACGGGATGATAAAATCCCAGTAATGGCAGATTTAAGAGATTCAGGATCAATTGAACAAGATGCTGATATCATTTTATTCTTATATCGTGATGAATACTATAAACCAAAAACAACTGCAAGACCAAATCAAGTTGATATTATCATTTCTAAGAACCGTCAAGGAGCGACTAAACCAGATGGCTTTAGATTATTATTTAATAAACAATGTGGGTATTTTGGAAATATGGAAACAAAATACGATGATGCCCCAATTAAAGATATTGACTGGGAATAAATTAAATGAAAATAAATTAAACTTTGTAACATAAGTTACAAAGTTTTTTTGTTGTCTTCGTTATAATTAGAATGGTTAGGAGTGAGAAGATGAACTATATTTTTCCAAAACTAAAATCAAGTTATCGAAATGATCAATTAATAACTAATAAATTGTTAAATTTAATAAATAAGTTAAAAGAACAAAGAAACTTAGAAAAAGGGGAATTTTTATTTATTTTAAATAATATTACTAAAAAAGAAATTCCTTATTTAAATCAAGCTGCCTATGAAATTAAATATCAGTACTATCAAAATCGAGTTTATTTAAGAGGTCTTGTTGAAATCTCTAATTATTGTAAGATGGGCTGTAGGTATTGTGGTATTAACTATAAAATTAAAAACATTAAAAGATACCGCATGACAATTGAGGAAATTATAGAATGTTGCTTATTAGGGTATTCTTTAGGCTATAAAACCTTTGTTATTCAAGGGGGAGAAGATAGTTATTATACTGATGAATTACTAGTTGAAATGGTTAAAAAAATAAAGGCAAAAATGCCTGATATTCGCATAACTTTATCGCTTGGAGAAAGAAGCAAGGCGTCTTATCAAAAACTGTTTGATGCTGGGACTGATCGTTATTTATTAAGACATGAAACAGCTTCAAGAAGGTTATATGAATATTTACATCCTAGTTTTATGAGTTTTGATAACCGCCGGGAATGTTTACAAAACTTAAAAGCAATTGGTTATCAAGTAGGAGCTGGCTTTATGGTAGGTAGTCCAACCCAAACAAATGAAGACTTAATTGAGGATTTATTGTATTTGAAAGCATTAGCGCCAGAAATGGTTGGGATAGGACCGTATTTGTGTCATGAAGATACGGAATTACGGGGAAATATGTCAGGAACTTTGGAAGAAACATTAGTAATGGTAGCTTTAGTAAGATTAATCTTACCAAAAGCGTTAATTCCGGCAACTACTGCGCTGGGGTCTTTAGATATTATAGGAAGAGAAAAAGCGTTGAAAACCGGAGCAAATGTGATGATGCCAAATATTAGTCCAACAGAAAATAGAGAGTTATATGAAATTTATCAAAATAAAATTTGTATATCTGAGGCATCAAATCATTGTAGGAATTGTATCGAAGGAAGAATTTTGGCTGCGAACCACGTTGTTGACCCAAGTGTTGGAGACTATATTGACATCGAAAGGATGAATTCAAATGATTGATAAAGATTATATTAATAAAGTATTAGAAGCAGGGAAAAACCCTTCTATGGCAGAAATTCAAAAGATTTTAATAAAAGCAGATAATCGTGAGAAACTAAGCCATTTAGAAATTGCAAAATTATTAAATGCTCATGAAGAAACTCAAATTAACGAAATATATAAAATTGCTGGAAAATTAAAGACGTCGATATATGGTCAACGGGTTGTTGTTTTTGCTCCACTGTATATTGCGAATTATTGTGTTAATAATTGTACTTATTGTGGGTATAGAAGAGATAATAAAATTCATCGTTTAAAACTAACTCAAGAAGAAATTAAACAACAAGCATTAAATTTAGAAAAACTCGGGCATAAAAGAATTGCTTTAGAAGTTGGTGAAAGTGAAAAAGAAACACCAATTGAATACGTTTTAGAATCAATTAAAACAATCTATGATAATAGTTCGATTAGAAGAATAAACGTTAATATTGCCGCAACAACAGTCGAAAATTTAAAAAAACTTCATGAAATAGGCATTGGAACATATATTTTATTCCAAGAAACTTATCATTATGATACGTTTAAGAAAGTTCATCCTAAAAGTATTAAGGGAGATTATGACTATCATTTAACTGCCTTTGACCGTGCGGCAGAAGCGGGGATTGGTGACGTTGGTGGTGGAGTTTTATTTGGACTATATGATTATAAATTTGAAGTTTTAAGTTTAATTATTCATAACGAATACTTAGAAGAAAAATATGGAGTAGGGTTCCATACTATTAGTGTTCCTCGCTTGAAAAAGGCAGCTGGGATGAACCTTGAAGATTTCCCTCATATTATTAACGATGAACAGTTTAAAAGAGTAGTCACAATTTTAAGATTGGCTGTTCCATATGTCGGAATCATTTTATCAACAAGAGAAACAAAAGAAATGCGTCAAGAATTAATTAAGTATGGTGTTTCACAAATTAGTGCTGGGAGTAAAACAGATGTTGGGGGATACCATGATGAAGATGAAGAAGAACATGCCCCTGATCAGTTTGAGTTATCTGATGAAAGAAGCGTTTTAGAAATTATGAAAGATTTAGTTAACCGAGGGTATATCCCATCATTTTGTACGGCTTGTTACCGTAAAGGCCGAACAGGAGACCGTTTTATGGCTTTAGCTAAAGCGGGGACGATCGGCCTTATTTGTGAACCAAATGCGTTAATGACGTTAACTGAATATTTAATGGATTATGCTGATTATGAATTAAGAGAAAAAGGATTAAAGTTTGTTTGGAGTCATGCAGAGACAATTAAAGACCAAACTGTTAAAGAAAAACTTAATACTAATTTAAAGCGAATTGTTGAAGGTGAAAGAGATTTATTTTTCTAAAAGGGGGAGTTAGATGAGACATGAAAAAGACTATATAGGAGAAGTTTCTTTAGAAGATAATATTTATTACGGAATCTCAACAAAAAGAGCGCTTGATAATTTTGCAGTAAGTGATCAAACAGTTAATTTAAAAATCGTTTATGAATTAGTTAATCTTAAAAAACAAGCCGCCATAACAAACCATAAATTAGGCTATTTATCTTCTCAAAAAGCAAAAGCAATTAGTAATGCATGTGATAAAATCCTAAACCATGAAGTAGACGATAGTTTTGTCGTTAACCGCTACCAAGGGGGAGCGGGAACTAGCACTAATATGAATGTTAATGAAGTAATTGCGAACCTTGCTTTAGAAAGTTTAAATGAAACTAAAGGAAACTATGAAATTATTCATCCGATTAATGATGTTAATTTACATCAATCAACTAATGATACCTTCCCTACAGCTGTAAAAATTGCTTGTATTAAAGAAATTAGAAAACTTGCGCATGAATATGCCGAACTCCAAAAAACTTTCCAAGAAAAAGAAAGTTACTATAGCAAAGTAATTAAATTAGGGAGAACCCAATTGATGGATGCTGTTCCGGTTATGGCTGGCCAAACATTTGGCGCATACGCCGAAACTTTTTCAAGAGACCGTTGGCGGATTTATAAAGTAGAAGAACGTTTAAGAACAATTAATATCGGGGGAACAGCGATAGGGACAGGGATCAATGCTCCATTAAAATATACTTTTATGATGACTTCTTTATTAAGAGAATCGACAAAAATCGGGATTTCTCGAGCTGAATCATTAATTGATAATACCCAAAATTTAGATGCTTTTAATGAAGTCTCAGGCTTACTAAAAGTAGCCGCATCAAGTTTAATTAAAATTAGTAATGATCTCCGCTTTTTAGCAAGTGGACCACATGGCGGAATTGGGGAAATTATTTTAAAAGATAATCAAGTTGGTTCATCAATTATGCCTGGTAAAATCAATCCAGTTATTTTAGAAATGGTAATTCAAAACGCTTATAAAGTTATCGCAAACGATAACTTAATTAATAATTTAGTTGCGAGTGGAACACTAGAACTTAATCCTTTTATTCCCGGAATTGCTGAGGCCTTACTTGAAGCGTTAGAATTACTCACAAAAACGGTAAATAAGTTTAATTATAAATGTGCTAAAGCACTAAAAGTTAATGAACAAAAATGTCTTGAAAACTTAGAAAAATCACATTCTTTAATTACGCCACTTATCGCTCTAATTGGCTACGATAAAGCAAGTGAGATTGTTAAAAAAGCTAATCAATTTAACCAAACAATTAAAACTGTTTTACTTACTGAAAAGCTCTTCACAGAAGAAGAACTAAAAGAATTATTAAATCCCTTAAATATTACTGCTCCAGGGATTGTTAAAGGAGGAAAATCATGAGTATGAATGAAACTCCGCGTTCTTCTAGAACGCATATTGCGATTTTTGGCAGAAGAAACGTTGGAAAATCTAGTCTGATTAATGCTTTAACTAATCAAACAATTTCCTTAGTCTCAGAAATAGCAGGGACAACAACAGACCCCGTTTTTAAAGCAATGGAAATTCTTCCGTTAGGACCATGTGTTTTAATTGATACAGCGGGAATTGATGACACTGGACAACTTGGAGAACTCCGCGTTGAAAGAACGTATGATGTGATTAATAAAACGGATATTGGGTTAATCATTTTTGATGTTAATCAAAATAGTTTTAATTATGAAAAAGCTTTAATTAAAGAATTTAAAAAACGCCAAAAACCATATTTATTAGTCGCTAATAAAATTGACACAGTAAAACAAGAAAAAAACTTTACTAATATTTTTGAAACTTTTGTTTTAAAAGTATCTGCCGCTACTAAAGAAGGAATTGAAAACCTTAAAAATACGATTGGAACTACATTAAAAATCGAAGAAGAGAAATTTATGATTGTTGGTGATTTAATTAATCCTGGTGATCTTGTTGTTTTAGTTACTCCAATCGATAAAGCAGCTCCAAAAGGAAGACTGATTTTACCACAACAACAAACCATCAGAGATATTTTAGAAAGTGATGCTATTGCGGTTGTTACAAAAGAGTATGAACTAAGAGATACTTTAGAAAAACTAGGAACTAAACCTAAACTGGTTATTACTGATTCACAAGTCTTTTTAAAAGTATCCGCAGATACGCCAGATGATATTATGTTGACATCTTTCTCGATTTTATTTGCGAGAAACAAAGGTGATTTAGAAGAATTAGTTAAAGGTGCTAAAGCTATTGAAAGACTTAAAAACGGTGATAAAATCTTAATTAGTGAAGGTTGTACACATCATCGCCAAAGCGATGATATTGGTAGTGTCAAAATTCCTAGATGGTTAAGACAATATACTGGAAAAGATTTTGTCTTTGTGTATAGTTCGGGGTATTCTTTTCCCAAAAAGATGGATGATGTTAAACTAGTAATTCACTGTGGCGCTTGTATGTTAAATAAAAGTGAAATGTTATACCGGATTTCTGAGGTTGTGAAGCAAGAAATTCCAATTGTTAACTATGGGGTATTAATCGCTTATGTTCAAGGGATTTTCAAACGGGCATTAGAACCTTTTCCTGATATTAAAGCGATTTATGAGGAAGCATAAAAAAACCTTTTTAATAAAGGTTTTTCTTTTGAAATAAGGATAGTCTTTTTAAAGAGTTGGTGGTATAATATCACAAGTGAAAAGGTGATTAGATGAAAAACAAAGTTGATTTAACAAGTGGACATATTATTTCTAAGTTACTAATTGTTGCAATTCCAACATTATTAACAAGTATTGTCCAAATGACTTATAATTTAACGGATATGTTTTGGGTTGGCCGAGTTGGAAATATGGGGCTTGACCCAGTCGAAGCAATTTCCGCTGTTGGAACAGCGGGTTATTTTACGTGGCTTGGTTTTGGGTTAATTTTGTTAGCTAAAGTTGGAACATCTGTTTCTGTTAGTCAAGCAGCTGGGAAAAATGATCATGAAGAACTTACAAGAGCAGGAAATAACGGAATTATCTTAATGTTAATCTTAACTGCAATTTATACTTTTATTGGGTTCTTTGGTGCTAAATACTTTGTTACTCTTTTCAATATTGAAAATAGTAATATTAGAACTTATGCTTTTGAATATTTACGGATTATTTCCTTAGTAGGAGTAGCTTATTTTATGACTAATATTTTTAATGGGATTTATGATGGTCTTGGGAAAACAATAAATACTTTTTATATTACTGCTTCAGGACTGTTCATTAATATTATTTTAGATCCTATCTTTATTTTAGAAGATTTTAATATTTTTGGGCTCCAGTTAAACGGGCTTGGCTTAGGAGTAAAAGGAGCAGCCTTCGCAACAGCGATTGCTCAATTATTTATTTTAGGAACTTATCTTGTTATTTATTTAGGAAAGCATAAACCATTTCAAATTCATTTAAAGAAATATTATGATAAAACCATGTTTAAAAAGATTTTTAAAATCGGATTCCCAGTTGGAATGCAAAGTGTTTTCTTTACAACAATTAGTGTTATTATTGGAATAATGATTGCTACTTATGGAAAACATGTTATGGCTGTTCAACGGGTGGGTAGTCATATTGAAGCTTTAGCTTGGATGATTGCCCTTGGCTTTCAAGTTGCTTTAGCTAGTTTTGTTGGACAAAACTATGGAGCTAAACGATTTGATCGGATTAGAGAAGGTTATTTTGCATCTTTAAAATTACTTGTTCCTTATGGAATTATTTTAAATATTGTCTTATTTGTTTTTGCAAAACAGTTATTTTCAATTTTCGTTAGTGATCCAGAAACATTACTTGTTGGAAAAATGTATTTAGAAATTTTAAGTATGTCACAATTATTTATGATTATTGAACTAGCAACTGCAGGAGCATTTATGGGGCTTGGAAAAACAATGATCCCCTCAGGCGTAGGAATTGTTGGAAACTCGTTAAGAATTCCGTTTGCATATTTATTATCATTATCGTTTGGATACGTCGGGATTTGGTATGTAGTTGCTAGTAGTAGTATTTTAAAAGGGCTTGTTTTAACGGTTTGGTTTTTGTTATATTTGCATAAGCTTAAAAAGGCAAAAATGGTTCTTAGTTGAAAAAACAATAACCATGTACTATAATAAAATGCGGAGTGATAACAATGATAGATAGATTAGATAGAATGGTAAAAAGATATAATGAAATCAGTGAAGAATTAATGAGTCCTGATATTCTAAAAAACATAAGTAAAATGACAGAACTATCTAAAGAACAACGGTCTTTAGAAGCTGTGGTTAATCTTTATGCAGAATATAAGGAAGTTAAATCAACAATTGCTGATCTTAAAGAGATGAGTCATGACGAAGATAAAGAAATTGCTGAGATGGCACATCTGGAGTTAAATGAAATTAAACATCAACTTCCTGAAATCGAAGAAAAATTAAAAGTTTTACTAATTCCAAAAGACCCTAATGATGATAAAAACGTTATTGTTGAAATTAGAGGGGCAGCTGGAGGAAGTGAAGCGAATATTTTTGCTGGAGATTTATTTAGAATGTATACTAAATATGCAGAACTTAAACATTGGGAAGTAGAAATTACTCATGCTGAAGATTCTTCAAGTGGAGGATTCTCCCAAATAGAATTTACTGTTTCAGGGGATAAAGTCTATTCCTTCTTAAAATATGAATCAGGAAGTCACCGAGTACAACGTGTTCCCCAAACTGAATCTCAAGGGAGAGTTCATACATCTACTGCGACTGTTTTAGTTTTACCAGAAGTAGAAGATGTTGAAGTTGAACTTAATATGAGTGATGTTAGAATTGATACTTATCGTTCAAGTGGAGCTGGTGGACAAAGTGTTAATACTACCGATTCCGCAGTTAGAGTAACCCATGTTCCAACGGGGTTAATCGCAACTTGCCAAGATGGGAAAAGCCAACATAAAAACAAAGATATGGCTTTAAAAATCTTAAAAGCAAGATTATATGATAAAATTTTACAAGAACGTCTAGCAAAAGAAGGCGATGAACGAAGAAATAAAATTGGGACAGGTAGCCGTAGTGAAAAAATCAGAACTTATAATTACCCTCAAAACCGGGTAACTGATCATCGCGTTGGTTTCTCATTACAACAGTTAGACCGCGTTATGGAAGGAAAACTTGAACCAATTATTGAAGTTTTAATTTCGGCAGAAATTAAAAGAAAACTTGAAGGAAAAGAATAATTTAAACGAAGAGCGTTAGCTCTTCTTTCAATGTTTTAAAGAGGTGAAGATATGCCAACATATAGAGAAGTATTAAGAATCAATGAACAATATGCACTTGACAATCAAAAAGAAGATTCAGGGGTAAAACTATTATTACTTCATTTTGCGAAAATTGATAGTGCTACTTTATTATTATCCCTCGATGAAGAAATCCCAGAAAAACTTTACCAAGATTTTTTGTATGGGGTTGATCGTTACGTTGCTAAAAACATCCCTGTTCAACATATTATTGGGTATCAAGAATTTTATGGTTATAAATTCATTGTTAATAGTGATGTTTTAATTCCAAGATTTGAAACAGAAGAGTTACTGGGAAATATTTTAATTTTATCTGAAGAATTATTTGGTGATAAAAATATTTCAGTAGTTGATATTGGAACCGGATCTGGTTGTTTAGGGATTACGATTGATTTAGAAGAAGAAAATACCGAAGTTTACGCAACTGATATTTCTGAAAAAGCATTAAAAGTTGCGAAGGAAAATAATGATAAGCTAGGGGCAAATGTCACTTTCTTACAAGGTGATTTATTTGAACCATTACTAGGAATGAAATTTGATGTTTTAGTATCTAACCCCCCGTATATTCCTAACAAAGAGTTTGTTGAAGGGTTAGTAAAAGATAATGAACCTGAGGTTGCTTTATTTGGTGGGATTGATGGTCTTGATTTTTACCGTGCCATCATTAAAGATGCTGAAAAGATTTTAAATGATCGGTATTTAATTGCTTTTGAACATGCTTATAATAAAGCAAAAGAATTAAAAAAGATTATTAAAAAACATTTAAAAGATGTAGAAATCATTCAAAAGAAAGACTTACAAGGAAAAGATAGAATGACTTTTATTATCAAAAAATAAAGAAAAATCTTTTATATATAGATATATATATAATAAAGTTAGGTGCTTGACAGAAGATAAAAACATGTGTATATAATATATGGAAAAGAGGAGGCGACCACATGAAAACAAAATTAGTTATAGTGGAATCACCTAGTAAATCTAAAACAATTGAACAATACCTTGGTGATGAATATGTTGTGCTATCATCAAAAGGTCACATTCGTGATTTAGCGATTAGTGGTGTTGGTGGACTAGGACTAGATATTGAAAATAACTTTGCCCCAAAATATGTAGTTATTAAAGAAAAAAAGCAAGTTGTTAAAGAATTAAAAAATGCGTATAAGAACGCTTCAGAACTATATTTAGCTACCGACCCTGATAGAGAAGGAGAAGCAATTAGTTGGCATTTAAAAGAAGTTTTAAATACTGAGGGGATTCCTTATAAAAGAGTAATCTTTAATGAAATCACAAAAAGCGCTGTTGTTAAAGCTTTTGAAAATCCCAGAGAGATTGATTTAGGACTTGTTTCTTCACAAGAAACAAGAAGAATCTTAGATCGAATTATTGGCTTTAAATTATCAAAATTATTACAAAATAAAATTAAATCTAAATCAGCAGGACGAGTACAAAGTGTTACTTTAAAGTTAATTGTTGATAAAGAAAAAGAAATTAAAGCTTTTGTGGAAGAAGAATTTTGGAAAGTAAAAGCAGAGTTTGTTGGATTCACTGCAGATTTAACAAAATATAATAATAAAGTCATTAAACTAGAAAATGAACAACAAACAGATGAGTTACTTGCTTCACTTAATAAAGAGTTTGTAATTAATAGTATTGATGTAAAAGCAAGAAAAAGAGAACCAAAATTACCTTTTACAACTTCTGCTTTACAACAAGAAGCATCAATTAAACTGAATTTTAGTTCTCAAAAAACAATGTTACTAGCTCAAAAGTTATATGAAGGTATGGATTTAGAAAATGAAACTGTTGGGTTGATTACTTATATGCGTACTGACTCAGTAAGATTAAGTAATGTTTTCACAGTTCCAGTTATTAAATACATTGAAGAAACGTATGGAAAAAAATATACTGGGAAAGTTAAAACTGCTACTAAAAAAGGACTTAATGTTCAAGATGCTCATGAAGCAATTAGACCAACTAATATTTTTAGAACACCAAAAAGTGTTAAAAAATATTTATCAAAAGATGAATTTACTTTATATTCATTAATCTATGATCGAACTATTGCCTCATTAATGGCGCCAGCCATTATTAATACAAAAACAGTAGAACTAGTAAATAACCAAGCAGTTTTTAAAGCAACAGCTCAAGATTTAGTTTTTGATGGGTACTTACTTGTTTATGGTAAATATGAAAAAATTGATTTAGGAGAACTTCCAGAACTTAATGAAAAAGCAACAATTGAACCATTAAGTATTGATAAATCACAACATTTCACTAAACCACCAGCACGGTTTACTGAAGCAAAACTAATTAAAGAAATGGAAGATTTAGGAATTGGTCGTCCATCGACTTATTCACAAACAATTACGACAATTAAAAATCGTAAATATGTAACGATTAAAGATAAAAAGTTTATCCCAACCGATCAAGGAACATTAACAATTGAAAAACTTGATGAGTTTTTCGGACAAATTATTAGTATTGATTACACTGCAAGAATGGAAAGAGTTTTAGATGAAATAATGACTGGTGAACAAAACCAAACAGAAATTATTTCCAAGTTTTATAAAGCCTTTATTCCAATGGTTGATAACGCTAATAAGAACATGGATAAGATTGCTCCTAAGTTTACGGGAGAAGATTGCCCTAAATGTGGTTCACCAATGGTCTTTAGAACATCTAAATACGGAACCTTTGAAGCATGTAGTAATTATCCGACATGTAAATACATTAAAACAAAAGAATACGAAAAACCTAAAGTAGTTTCTACGGGCGTTAAATGTCCAAAATGTGGAAAAGGGGAAATCGTAGAAAGAATTGCAAAAAGCGGAAGAAACAAAGGTAAGAAATTTTATGCTTGTGATAATTTCCCAGCATGTAAAAACATGTTATTTGGATTACCTACTGGTGAACTTTGCCCAGAATGTGGAAATTTATTAATTAGTGATAATAAGGGTGGAATTATTTGTCAAGAAACAAAAAAATGTGGGTACCGAAAAGTGTAAAAAAAAGCCTTAAAAAGACACTAAAATTTAGTGTCTTTTCATTTGACTACGATGGCTTTGCCAAACGATAAATATAGTATTTCTAAATAAGACTGTATACCGTATTTTTTTGTAAATTGTCCATTGACAATTAAATATTAAATGTGGTATATTATTCATGCGACATAGTCGCAACTTATCCCTTACATAGCATGGTGAATAATTAATTTTATTCACACATCCCCTTCCTAAATCCGCCGAGAGGCGGATTTTCCTATTATAGGGGTAAAATTTGGTATATATATAGAAGATTACTTAGAAGTATGTTATAATATTTTGTGATTTTATGAGGAAAGAAGTTGTTGTTTTATGGGTTTTTTCGATAAGTTATTTAAATCAAAAGAAAAGCGTAACCAAGCTAAAAAGTATGAAATTGGAATGAGTAAAACTCGTTCTAAAGTTTTTAGTAACTTAAAAACTTTACTTGAAAATAGTGAGGTTATTAATGATGATTTATTTGATGAACTAGAAGAAATCTTTATTATGGCTGACATTGGTGTAGATACTGTCTTAAAGTTTGTTAGTCATTTAAGAGATACTGTTGAACTAAGAGAAATCACTTCTGTAGAAAAACTAAAAGAATTAATTATTGAAGAAATGTTTAAGTTATATGTTAATGATGAAATTGTTTCTTCTAATTTAGATATTCAAAATAACCGCTTAAATATTGTCTTGTTTGTTGGGGTTAATGGGGCTGGAAAAACGACGACAATTTCTAAGATAGCTAATGAATATATTAAAAAAGATAAAAAAGTTTTAATGGTGGCGGGGGATACTTTTAGAGCTGGGGCGATTGAACAATTAAAGATTTGGAGTGAAAGGGTTAAGGCTTCATTCTTTGCAAAAGAAGAAGGAAGTGATCCTTCAAGTGTGATGTTTGATGCGATAAAATACGCTAAAGAGAATGCGATAGATATTATCTTATGTGATACAGCTGGAAGACTTCAAAACAAAGTTAATTTAATGAAAGAATTAGAGAAAATTAAAAAAGTAATCGCTCGAGAAATTGCAGGAGCACCACATGAAACCTTATTAGTGGTTGACGCTACAACTGGCCAAAACGGTCTTTCTCAAGCGAAAATCTTTAATGAAGTAACAAATATTAGTGGGGTTGTCTTAACGAAGTTAGATGGGACAGCTAAAGGAGGAATTGTTTTGGCAATCAAAGATGAATTAAACATTCCGATTAAATATCTTGGTCTTGGTGAAAAAATTGATGATTTAGAACATTTCGATATTGAAGAATATCTTTACGGAATGTTTGCGGATATTTTCTAATGAATATTTTAGATCAAGCAATTGAAATCATGGAATTATATGATGTCTACCAAGATTTATTAACTGAAAAACAAAAAGCTTATTTTGAAGCTTATTATTATAATGATTATTCTTTAACTGAAATTGCTGAAAATATGAGTGTTAGTCGAAACGCAGTTCACGACCAACTTAAAAGAACAGTTAAGAAGTTATATCATTTCGAAGAAAAACTCGCAGTAAGAAGTAAAAATAAACAAAGAAATAAAATTATTGAAAAACTAGCAACAGAAAAAGATATTAAGAAAGTTATTTCCTTAGTTGAGGAACTTAAGAAAGTAGAGTGATTACTATGGCTTTTGATAATTTATCAGACCGCCTGCAAATGTCTTTAAGAAGAATTACTGGGAAAGGTCGACTAACAGAAAAAGATATTGAAGAAATGATGAGAGAAGTAAGATTATCATTGTTAGAAGCAGATGTTAACTTTAAAGTCGTAAAACAATTTACAAAACGGGTTAAAGAACAAGCAATGGGTGAAAAAATCTTAAAAGGGTTAAACCCCGGACAACAAGTAGTTAAAATCGTTCATGAAGAATTAAAAACCATTATGGGCGAAAAAGCTGCGCCTTTAACAATCAATATGGTCGGAATTACAAAAATCATGATGGTCGGGCTTCAAGGAGCAGGGAAAACGACGACGGCTGGAAAACTGGCTTATTATTTACGTAAAAATAATAATTTAAAACCATTACTAGTTGCGCTGGACGTTTACCGTCCTGCGGCAATTGAACAGTTAAAAACAATTGGGAAACAATTAAATGTTGATGTATTTGCTTTAGGAATTTTTGAGAAACCGCAAATAATTATTAAAAAAGCAATCGAGTTTGCGGTAACTAATGGTAATAATTTAATTATTGCTGATACCGCTGGTAGATTACATATTGATGAAAAAATGATGCAAGAACTTGTCGATATTAAAGAAATCTTAAAGCCAGAAGAAGTCTTGTTAAATTTAGATGCTATGACTGGGCAAGATGCTGTAAATGTAGCTGCAAGTTTTCATGAGACTTTAGGAGTAACTGGAGCAGTATTAACGAAACTTGATGGGGACACCCGCGGGGGAGCTGCGCTTAGTTTAAGAGAAGTTACTAACATCCCAATTAAATTTAGTGGGATGGGCGAAAAACTGGATCAACTAGAAGTCTTTCATCCTGATAGAATGGCCTCAAGAATTCTTGGAATGGGTGATGTATTAACATTAGTTGATAAAGTTACCCAAAATATCGATGAAGACGATATGATGGGACTCATGGAAAAAATGATGAGTGGTAAATATAACTATAACGACTATTTAAAACAGTTAAAAATGGTTGGTAAAATGGGTTCTTTAGGCGGAATGATGAAGTTAATTCCGGGAATGAGTAAAGCTTTAAAAGGGCAAACAATTGATGAAAAACAAACTGTTTATATTAAAGCTTTAATTCAATCGATGACAAAAGCTGAAAGAAAAAATCCGAAATTAATTCAACGGAGCAGTTCACGGAGAAGAAGAATCGCAAGAGGAGCTGGAAGAAGTGTCAGTGAAGTTAACCGTTTAATTCAATCATTAGAACAACAAACGCAAATGATGAAAAGAATGGGAACAATGGATCCTGCGAAAATGAATTCTGCGAGTGCTTTAAAAGCAATGCAAAATACCAAAACAAAAGTTAAAAAAGGAAAAGGGAAAAACCGTAGTAGATTTAGATATTAAAAAAAGAGACAATGCTAAAATTGTCTCTTTTGTTTTGGTTATTTTTCGTTTTCAAAAAACTTTGTTAAAAACTTTTCAATCCCGTTTTCTTTATTTGTTTCTTCTAAAATAATATCTGCAACATCCTTTAAAGAAAAGTGAGCGTTTGCCATGGCGATGCCAACTTCAGCATATTCTAACATTTCAATATCGTTATGACCATCGCCAAAGGCAATAATATCTTCTTTTTTAAAGCCTAAATAATCCGCAACGTATTTTAAAGCATAACCTTTATTAGTTTTTGGGGTGAATAACTCAATAATAAAACTATACTCATTTCCCCAGTTACGGTGTAAGACTTTTCCTTGGTAATGTTTTTGAACGTATTCTTCAATATATTTTCCTTGGCCTTTATTGGCAATAATAATAAAACCATTAGTATCTCCTGGTAAAGTTTCGTTAAAGTCACCAACAGTTAACTGGGCACCGTTAAAGTTATGAATTAACGGTCTAATTTCTTCAGTATCATGGAGTAAATAAATATGATCGCCAATTTCTCCAAAAGCATTTTCCATATATTGTTTAGTATTTTCAAAGATATCTAAAATGTATTCTCTTTTCACGGTTAAACTAAAGCATTTAAAGTTAGGATCTTCTTTTGAAGTTACTAACCCACCGTTATAATTAATAATTGGGGTATCTAATTTTAACATTTGATGATACATTTCTGAACTCCGCCAAGGGCGTCCAGTTGCGATTACAATCTGATGACCTTGCTTAGTAAGATTAATTAAGTAATCTCTTGTTTCATCTTTTAAGGTTTCCCAATCATATAATAATGTCCCATCTAAATCGAGGGCAATTAAGTATTTTTTCATAATATCACCTTTTTTTATTATCGCATAATCATAATATTTACACAATAAAAATGATAAATATGTTATAATATTTAATAAGTTGGGGGTTGATATCATGTTTTTTGATATTTCTTTTGGTGGGTTTATAAATTTCTTCTTAGGAATGGCTACTGGAGCCATTGCTTTTACAGCGATTTTTGTTGCTTTACTCTTAAGAGGAAAGAACATAAATATTGAAGAAATTAAAAAATCGGCAGTTGATGTTGATGAAGAAGAAATCAAGGCAATGATTGTTGAAAAAAGAAAACTATTTAAGAAAAATAAAAAGTTAGGTGACAGAAGTGTTGCTAAACTTACTTTTGATATGAGTTATGAATTAGTAGAAGAAATCGCTTCTTATTTTTTCCCAGAATCAAAATATCCAATGTTAGAATTAAATGTTCATGAATTACTTGAACTTAACCATTATATAACTGACAGAATTAAAACTATTTTAGATAAACCAATTTTAAAAAACACTATGAATTTACAAATGACTCAGTTAAGGAATATGTTTGAAAAGAAAAAATTCATTACTGAAAATAAAGTAGTAAAAACAGCGAAGAAATATAAGGTTGGTAAAATTGTAAAATATGGCGGAATTGCAATTAATTTGTTTAATCCAGTTTACTGGTTTAGAAAGTTAGTTATTAATACGTCCGTAGATGCGATGACAAAAAAGATTTGTGTAGTAATTATTGGAATAGTTGGGGAAGAAACGACAAAAGTTTATTCTAAAAAACTATTTGATAAACCAGTAGAACTAGACATGATTGAAAATGAAGTTGAAACATTCCTTGAAAAAGGAATTGTTGAAGAGGATGAAGACAAAGAATAAGAAAAATGATTATTAGTAAAGGGTGATTCTATGGTTTTTAAGAAGAAGAGACTAGTGGCAGTAGAAAAAAGAACACCGGATACGGTGCCTTTTGTTGTGCCAGAAATTACCGAAGAAAATAAAAAAGAACCTTATCAAAAAAACCGTTTTGTTTCGCCGATTTTTGGAACAAAAGTAAAGGATGAAATTGTTATTCCAAATCCTCATAAAAGATTTGGAGATACTGATAAACAATACGATACATTTAGAACTAAACCCCGCCTTACTAAAGAAGATAGAATTAAAAAGTATGGTTCAGAATTTTCGGAGTTTGATTTAGTAAGTGGGAGAAACTTAAATGAAGCAATGGAAGCCCAAGGAAAAAGATCTAGTCGAAAAAATAAAGGATATGAAGGAGTAGAAGAACTACAAATTACTGAAGAAATAAATAATGATTTAGAACCAACTCCTTCAGTTGAAAAAGTAGAAGTTACGCCAGTTAAACCAAATAGTAATATTAATGATTATATTAATAAGTTAAGAGAAAAAAGAAAAGATATTCCAAAAGAAGTTATTGAAAAACATCAAGAACTTAAAACTGAAAAAAGTTATCGTTTACCACCTTTTTCATTACTTTCAAAACCAGTGAAAAAAACAGAAGAAAGCCATGAGTGGATTGATGAACAAATTGCGGTATTAAATAAAACTTTTCAAGAGTTTAATGTTGGAGCTAGTGTCTTTACTCATACTAAAGGGCCAACAGTTACCCGTTATGAAATAGTCTTAGATAGTGGGGTTAATGTTAAAAAAGTTACTAGTATTTCCGATAATATTAAAATGGCTTTAGCCGCAAAAGAAATTAGAATAGAAGCACCAATTCCTGGGAAAAGTACGATTGGAATTGAAGTACCTAATAAAATCGCTGAAATTGTTCCGTTTATTGATATTGTTGAACAAGCAGAATTTGTTGATGCGAAAGACCCTTTAACTGTTGGGTTGGGATTAGATATTGATGGTAAAGGAGTTTATGCCTCAATTACTAAAATGCCGCATGGCCTTGTAGCAGGAGCTACAGGCAGTGGTAAATCAGTTTGTATTAATACGATTTTAATGAGTTTCTTATTTAAATATTCACCTGATGAATTAAAGTTATTGTTAGTTGACCCTAAAATGGTTGAATTATCTGCCTATAACGAGATTCCTCATTTACTTACTCCAGTTATCACTGATGCGAAAATCGCAACAGCCGCTTTAAAATGGGCGGTAGAAGAAATGGAAAATCGTTTTAGAATGTTCTCAAGAGAAAGAGTAAAAGATATTACTACCTATAATCTTAAAGTAAAAGAAGAAGGTAAATTAAAACTAATGCCTTATATTGTAATTGTTGTCGATGAGTTAGCTGATTTAATGACAGTTGCCTCAAGAACAGTTGAAAGTGCGATTATGCGCTTAACCCAAAAAGCAAGAGCTTGTGGGATTCATTTAATTATCGCAACGCAAAGACCGTCAACCGATGTTATTAAAGGAACGATTAAATCAAATATTCCAACGCGTCTGGCTTTTATGGTTTCTAGTTATGTTGATTCAATGACAATTATTGATAGTGTTGGTGCTGATAAATTACTTGGTAGAGGCGATATGTTGTACGCTGAAAGCGGACAACCACAACGCCGTGTTCAAGGAGCTTATGTTTCTGATTTAGAAATTAAAAATGTGATTGAGTTTATTACAAGACAACGCAAACAAGAATACTTCTTTACTCAAGAAAAACTTGTGAAAAAAGCAATAAGACAAGAAACAAGAGATGAATTATTTGATGATATAGCGAGCTATGTTGTTTCAAATAAAGAAGCTTCTATTAATAAGATTAGTAAAGAGTTTAAAATTGGCTTTAACCGTGCTCAAAAAATTGTTGAGACAATGGCAGATTTAGGAATTGTATCTGACAATGTTGGGTCTAAAGCAAGAAGTGTTTTAATTAATGAAGAAGAGCTTACGGAGTTACTAAATAAGAACTAGGTGGATTTTATGGAAAACAAGACAGAAAAAATAAGTGAAATACAAGATGATTTAGAAGAAACAAGTGCAGTTATTGATTATACAGAATCAACTAATAAATATAAAAAGAAATTGATCAGAAAAACATCAGTTGTTTTTCTGAGTACAGTTATTATTTTAATAACGAGATTTTTAAAATATGCGCCATTTGATATTATTATTTCTTCAACCTTATTTTTAGTGTTGTTACTCGTATCAGTATTACTTGGGATTGCGATTTTAATTTATCTTGTTTCAACTAAAAATTTAGTTGAAACAGAAAAGATTAATAAAAACTATCAAAAGTTACATAGTACTTTTGATTTAGTTAGTGTTGTTCCGCTTTTTATGGCTTTTATTTCAATTATTAATAGTTTTATTGTATCTCCGGCAACAGTAGTTGGTCAAAGCATGGAACCAACGTTCTACGAAGGAGAAGACTTAGTGATGATGCACATCACTAAGAACTATCACCGTTTTGATGTGATTGTTTTAAAAACAAATGGTGGAGAATACTATTTAAAAAGAATTATTGGTCTTCCAGGGGAAACTGTGAAGATTGATCATAGTGTTGTTTATATAAACGGTAGCGCCATTGATGAACCATTTATTGATGAAGATAATGTTTATACATATTGTAATTCATCACATGTAACGGTTTGTGAGTTTAATGTTCCGGAAGGATCGTATTTCGTAATGGGAGATAACCGTGAACATTCTCTTGATTCGAGATTTGATGAATTAGGATTTGTCACTGAAGAACAGTTATACGGAACAGTAGTTTTTAAATTTAATAATATCTTTAGAAGTAGTTTAAACTAGGAGTTGATTTTATGAAACAAATCCAATGGTATCCAGGCCATATGGCTAAAACCAAAAAACAAGTTAAAGAAAAAATAAAACTTGTTGATGTTGTCTTAGAACTCCTAGATGCAAGAATTCCATATGCTTCGCAAAACCCAGTTATCAAGGAGTTAATCGGGAATAAACCGCGGGTTATTTTATTAAATAAAGCGGATTTATCTGATCCTGTAGAACTTGATAAATGGGTTTCTTTTTTTGAAAAAAAGGGTGTTAAAACTTTAAAGATTAATGCTTTAAGTGGCATGGGTGTTGACAAGATTAAAGGGGTTTTAAAAGAAGTTTTAAAAGAACAAATTGCTAAAGAGATTTCTAGAGGAAGAAAAGAACGACCAATTAGAACAATGATTTTAGGAATTCCTAATGTGGGGAAATCAACATTAATAAATCGACTAGCTAAAAAGAAAAAATTAGTCGCAGAAGATCGCCCTGGGGTGACTCGTCATACGCAATATATTCGCGTAGGAACTGATTTTGAATTACTGGATACACCAGGAATCTTATGGCCTAAATTTGATAATAAGGATGTTGCTTTTAAACTGGCAATAACTGGCGCGATAAAAGATGATATTTTACCAATTGATGAAATAGCAATATATGGTTTTAAATATCTTAATGAACATTATCTTGATCGCTTTGAAGCAAGATATGATATTAAAGTAGATATTGACGATGTTTTGAAGATTTATCATGATATTGGAATTAAAAGAGGATGTTTACTTCCTGGTAAACAAATTGATTATGACCGCGTAAATGATTTATTCTTACACGATTTTCGTCATCAAAAATTTGGAAAAATCATTATGGATTATGTAAAAGATTATGTATGAGTTTGAAAGAGAATTATTAAATAAAGGACATAACTACATCGCAGGA
>CAYZEW010000017.1:0-21502 GCA_964477825.1 uncultured Candidatus Izemoplasmatales bacterium
TCAATTAACCCCGGAATTACTAATTTTTCTTTAGCGATAAAGTATTCTTTCGCATCAAAATGATCTTTTGATATTTTAGTTATTATCCCGTCTTTTGTGTAAACATTAGTTTTCACAAACTTTCCATCTAAATAAACTAAGCCATCCATTACTGCTAAATCAAACATAATCTCACCTCTTTTAAAATAAGCCATTAATCTACATCAATTAAGTTATATTCTCTTATTTCGTATTTTCGTAATACTTTTTCTAATAAGTCTTTTCTAATCGTCACATAAATTTCTAACTGTGAATTTAGTAACTTCTTAAATGCTTGATGAAAACATTGATCATCTAATTCAAGAAGCCCGATTTCATCTAAAAAGAGTGGTGATACTTTTTCTTTTATTAAGTGATCAAAAGTTCTCTCAATATTTTTTACAGTTTCATCATTAAATAAATATGGTCCAATTTGACAACATTTGCTAAAGTTATCCTCTTGGTAAATATCTCTAATCACAAGTAAAGACTTATCGTTTGTTGATAAACGTAATGCAGTATAACTATGAACAAGATGACCATGCATTTTTTTAATAGAAATAAAGCCATCACCTTGCTTTTTTGTATTATAAATTTCCTTTATTTTTGTAGTTTTACTAGAATTAATCCTCCCAGTAACGATATTTATCATCTTTAATCAACTCTCTCATATGGTTGTGACCATGCTTATTATAACCAACAGCTAAAATCTCAGCCGCAATTGATATAGCAATTTCTTCTGGACTTCCCCCGCCGGTATCTAAGCCAATTGGAGAATAAAAATTCTTAAGATTGATTTTTTCTCCAAACTGAGCATATGTTGTATCTAAGTAATCCATCAATTTTTCAGGAGAACAAAGCATCCCAATATATTTTGGATTAATCTTTAATTCAATTACTTTATTAATAACGTTATAGTCATGTTCATGAGACGGGGTACAAACAACAATCATACTATCTGCTTTAATCCCATCTTCTTCGATAAATTTAACAAAAGATTTATGAACCTTTTTGTCTGCCCCAGAAAAGGCATTATAAACTGCCTCTCTTTCATCGATAACGGTAATATGATAATTCATTTTATTTAAAACATTTGTTAAGGCTTGACCAACATGACCTGCCCCAAAGATGTAAATATTATTTTTTACACCAATAAATTCATAAAACAAAGTAACCACTCCTCCACAAACCATTGATAATGTTTCTGCCCCTTCAACCATTTCTCCACCACTAAGAGAATATTTTTTTAACATACTTTCTCTTTTTTTAAGAAGAATTTTACAGTTTTCACGAGCAACATATTCGATTTGGCCTCCACCAACAGTTCCAAAAGCTTCGCCGGTTTCACTAACAACCATTTTTTTCCCAACTTCAACTGGACCATCACCAAATTTATGGACTACCGTGACTAAAATACATGATTCGCCATTATTTTTAAAGCGCATCATTGTGTCAAAAACTTTACTCATTTATATCACAACTTTCTTAGGTAAAATAGATTATGTCATTAGTAGCCAAAAGATCAATTTTGATCTTTTGGCTAACATTATCTTTATAAAATAACTGTAGCTACTGCTGCTAGTAAGAATAGCCCTGCTGCAAAGACAGGTTTAGTATCTAGTTTAAAATTAATTTTATTAATTAATACTGTATCAATATAAATAAATCCTAAGGCAAACATTCCACTTAAAACACCGCTTAATACTACAAATCCTAGGAAGTTGTTTACACTTGAAATTGAAGTTGCAACATAACCCGTAAAGACAAATTGAGCAGTCATAAATAGAACATAACCCACTCTCCAACCAATACTGGCAATTTGAATAGCTGCAATTTTATTAGTAATTTTTTCACTAGTGAACATCACAACAACAGCAAACACTAATAGTGATTCTAAAACAATTGACATCATTGGATTAATTGTTTTAAAAACTGAGTATGATGGTAAGAACAAGTTTAGACTCTTAATTGTTGCTGCAACCATTCCGATAAACAGTAATGCTTTTTTAGAATTAGTTTTGTTGTAAGCTCTTAGTAAGATTGTCGAAGCAATTGGGAACATAATAGTTCCGGCGATTAATGTCGGAATCCAATGTAATGCATATCCTAAAGTTGCTTCAATAAATCCCCATAAAGCTCCATAAAAGATAATTTGTGTTAGTAATTTAAAATTTTTATTTTCTATCATTATTTTTCTCCTTTTTCTTTTTCTTTTTCTTTAATTGCTAAAAGTATTTTTTCAGCAGTAATCGGTAATGTTGTAATTCTTACTCCTACAGCATTATAAATTGCATTCGCAAGGGCTGCTGGTGGAGTATCAATTCCGATTTCTCCAACACTTTTAGCTCCGTATGGACCTGATTCTTCATAACTATCGGCAAATTCTGTTGTTAATTTATGAATTTCACGACGGGTCGGAATACGGTAATTCATAAAGTCATTAGTAATTAACTTACCTTTTTTAGTATAGTTAACTTCTTCGTACATTGCCATTCCAATTCCTTGAACAATTCCTCCTTCTACTTGCCCTTTTGCAAGCATTGGATTAATTGTAGTACCACAATCTACGATACTAATATAATCAATAATATCAACTTCTCCTGTTTCTTTATCAACATCAACTTCAACATATCCAGCCATAAATGGAGGTGGTGATTTAGTTCCATAATAACTACTTGTTACTTGAAGTTGTTTTTGATCCTCATTATAGAAAAGACGATTAGATAATTCTTTCAAGGTAATTTCTTGTTCTCCCGAAGTCAATACTACTCCGTCATATTCAACATCTTCAGGATTTACTTTAAACACTTTAGCTGCTTCATCAATAATTTGTTGACGCATTTCTTTACCAGCTTTTAAGACAGCGTTTCCTGAAACATAAGTTGTACTTGAAGCATAGGCTCCAGTGTCATATGGTGTTAAATCAGTATCTGAAGAATAAACTATTACTTTATCTAGCGTAGTTCCTAGTGCTTCAGCTGCGATTTGCGCTAAGATAGTGTCACTTCCTTGCCCAATATCTGTTGCTCCAATTAACAAATTATAAAACCCATCATCATTTAATTTAATTGTCGCTGCTGCCATATCGACATAAGGGATTCCTGAACCTTGCATCGCAATTGCCATTCCTACCCCTTTAACTTTTGATTCACTTAATACTTTTCTTGGATAAAGTTCTTTCCACTTAACTAACTCTGCCCCTCTTTTAACACAGTAATCAAGTTTACAAGATTCCATAAACATTTCAATTCCTTCAGTTCCTTCACCCATAATTTTAAAGATTGGTGAAGTTTCTGTTTCTCTAATCATATTCTTTTGTCTAAATTCTACTGGATCAATTTCTAATTTATGACAAAGCATATCAATCGCAGATTCAAGCGCAAAGTTACCTTGAATAGCTCCGTATCCACGATATGCTCCAGCAGGAGTATGATTGGTATAAACAACATTCCCATGGAATCTTACTGAGTCTACTTTGTTATATAGTGGGAATACTTTAGCTGCGGCAACCATAAACACTGTTAAAGCATGTTCTCCATATGCTCCAGTATCTGAAATAACAAAAGCATCAATTGCTTTTAATACTCCGTCTTTTGTTGAACCAAGACGGATATCAAAACGCATTGGATGTCTTGAATAACTAGATTCAAAGACTTCTTTTCTTGTATACATCATTTTAGAAGGTTTACCAGTTTTTAAAGTAACTGTTGAAACAAGTAACTCCCCATGAATTGCTTGTTTTCCACCAAATCCTCCACCAACACGTGGTTTAATAACCCGGATTTTACTTAGCGGATAATCAAGTGCTTGAGAGATAATTCTTCTAACGTGAATTGGTGTTTGTGTTGAAGAATAAATAACAAGTCTCCCTTGATAATCTACTCTAGCATTAACGTTATGCGGTTCCATCATCGCATGAGCTTGTGCTTGTGTATAAAAACTTTGTTTAATCACAACTTCTGATTCTTCAAGCGATTTTTCAACATCACCAACATGCATATGATATGATGCTGCTAAATTTTTCTTAGGATCAAACCCAATCGGAAACATGTCATGAATTTCTGGTTCTGGATGAACTAAAATTTCGTTTCCATAAGCTGTTTCAAAATCTAAGACTGGTTCTAAAACCTCATATTCAATATCAATTAATTTTAAAGCTTTTTCAGCTGTTTTTAAATCTACTGCAGCTACTGCAGCTGCTTCATCACCAATATATCTAACATATTCATCTAAAACGAATTTGTCATGAGGTGAAGGTTCTGGATATCCTTGGCCTGCTCTAGTGAAAGGTCTACGATCAAAATCTTTATAAGTTAAAACTAATTCAACCCCTTCAAGTGCTTCTGCTTTGGTTGTATCAATTTTAACGATTTTTGCATAAGGATGCGGGCTTCTCAATACTTTAACGATTAATGAATTTGGTTCAGCTAAATCATCTGTATAAGCCTTTTTACCCATCATTAATCCTTTACCATCTATAGATGGCAGTCCATGATTAACTACTTTCATTCGTCATCCTCCAAACATAATTCAATAGCTCGATGTTGAGCTTCATATCCTGTACAACGGCATAAGTTTCCAACTAGATATTCTTTAATATCTTCGTTTGTTGGGTTTTTAATTTCATCTTTCATTGCATGAACTGTTAAAGCAAGTGATGAATTACAGTACCCACATTGATCAGCTCCTTGATGTCCGAAATATTCACTTAATTTTTTAGCTTCATCTTGATGTCCCTCAATTGTAGTTACAACATGCCCATCAACTTTAACTGTTAAGATAGTACATGATTGCACAGCTTTTCCATCCATTAATACTGTACAAACACCACAACTTGAATTATCACAACCTCTTTTAATACTAAAGAAATTATCAGCTCTTAATGTATCTAATAAGTACTCATCAGGTGCTACATCATAAACTTTATTTTGTCCATTTACGTTAATATTAACCTTCATTATTTTGTCACCTCTTTCAAGCCTCTTTTAATATACACTTTAGCAAGTTCAGTACGATACTCTTTACTTGCTTTACTATTTGTTCCGAACTTTAATTCCTCAACTGCGATTTTTGCTGTTTCTTTAATAACTTCATCAGTAACTTCTTTTTGGGTGTTAATGTATTCCATTGCCTTAATAGCAAAAGCTGCTAAGCTAGGTCTAGCTCCTACAACAATTTTGTATTTACCAGCAGTTTTAGTAACACCAACATTGACAACCGCAAAATCTAATCCTGTTTTTTTCATTTTATAATAATATCCAACTGTTTCTTCTTTATGGATAATAATCTTAGTAATAATATCTTTTTCTTTTGATCTAAGTTTGAGGAAATCCTCTAATTTCATTTTCCCAGTTTTATAAAGAACAACTTCGGTATTAACAGTTAGGAGCGGAGTAATAAAATCAGAAAAAGAATATTTCCCAGCAATGCTCCCTCCAACTGTAACTAAATTCCTTAAAGCGACCCCCATAATTCCGCTAATTCCTTTGTTGATGATACCGCTAAAATACTTTTTAAGAGCAGCATTTCGTTCAACTTCTCTTAGTGGAGTGTATGCTCCGATTTCAAATGCCTCTTTTGTTTCTACTATTTGATTTATTCCAACATGTTCTAAATCGATTGCCGTATCAACAGTTTTCGAAGATAACCTTAGCCAAGCTCCTCCTCCAATAATTAAATTTGAAGAGTTTTCCTGTAATTTTTCATAAGCTTCTTCAATCGTTTTTGCCTTAAAATAATTAACTATCTCCATTATCTATCTTTCCTTTCTTTATTCTCTTTTATCATTAAATAATCTGTCATTGTATCTACATCAATTAATACTCCCTCATCTTGTACATTAATGTAAGCAACTTGATACTTGTCACGAAAAACCTTTAGATTAGAATCTAGTGGTTCATTTAACAAAGGATTAATTAACTCCTTTTTAATAAAAATCGGATGTCCTTTACGATTATTAAAGGTTGGAACTCTAATTATTCCATCCACCTTTAACAATTTTTGAATTGTTTCTTTTTGAATTAATGGATAGTCTCCAGGGATTAAAAAAAAGTCATTATCAATTTCTTTAACACCGGTTACAACAGAGCTAAACATCCCTTGATCATAATTGACATTTCGTTTTACAATTACATGTTCATATTTGCTTACTACATTTACTATTTCATCATGATAATGTCCAGTAACAATAACGATTTTATTACAATAGTCTTTCAAAGATTCTATAACATTACAAATTATCGGAATATCATCATACAATAACGTCATTTTATTCTTTTTCATTCTGCTAGAATATCCACCAGCTAAGATTATTCCGTCCGTCATTTTCCACCTCTTTCATTCAAGCGCTTACAAAATTTGAATAAAAAAATAATTTTTCAGCGTTTAAAACTTATAATTTATATCAATAGAATATAATATTATATAAATATATTATATATATTATATCATATAGAGAGGATTTTTACTAGGATTTTATAGTTAACAAAATTCTTATTTATAGTTTTTAAAAATCCTGAATTATCAAGAAATTTAACTAGCTATTCACTTAAAAAGAAAAGAGAGATTACTTCTCTTTATCCCTCTTTATTATTAACTAATATTGGTTCTTTACATTTACTAGCTAGTTCATCTAAATCAGAACCCATTAATCTAAATTGGACCCATTCTTCTAACTTTATAGCTTTCATTTTTTCATAAACTTTAATAGCTGGAGTATTCCATTTCAAACAAGTCCATTCAAACCGTGCACAGCCATTTAATTTAGCAGTTTTGGCTAAATAGGCTAAAGTTGCTTTTCCATACCCCTTACCACGCATCGCTTCTTCAATGAAAAAATCTTCTAAGTAAAGGCCGGGTTTCCTAAAAAAGTTGAAAAAGTATAAAAGTAGACCGCAAACCCAATAACTTCAGTTTTCACTTCTAAAAATAACACATTTGCATAATGATTATCGAAGATATTTTTTATAATATCAGTTTCGTTTACAATAACATCAGTTTTAAGTTTTTCAAAGAAAGCTAAAGCCTTAATAAATTTTATAATAGTTGCTGTTTCGTTTCTTTTGGCAGCTCTAATTATTAATTTTTCAGCCATCATTATCAATCCTTTATCTATTAGGTTTTCGTGCTTTTTATTTCTCTTTCTATTTTACCATATTATTAAAGCATTTTATCAATAATTTATGAAATAAAAAAGTTAAAATGCGAACATTTTAACTTTTTTATGCTTCATAATTTAGTTGTTTATAAGCTCTTTTACGATCTTTTTCATCTAAAATTTTCTTTCTAATTCGAATCGCATCTGGAGTGATTTCTACTAACTCATCATCTGCGATAAACTCCAAAGCTTCTTCTAGGGTGAATCTTCGGGGATCAAGCAGTTTTACAGCATCATCAGTCCCACTTGCTCGAACATTTGTTAATTGTTTATTTTTACACGGGTTAACGACTAAATCATTTTTCCTTGAATTCAGTCCAACGATCATTCCAGCATATACTTCTACAGCTGGTTCAACAAACATTTTCCCTCTTTCACTTAAATGGAAAAGTGAATATGCCATTGTTTTCCCTTTTTCTTTAGCAATAAAAACACCATTGCGATGATTAATTATGTCTCCTGCAAATGGATAATAATCTGCGAACGATTTTTCTAATGAACCTCGTCCTTTTGTAGAGTTAATAAATTCACTTCGATAGCCAATTAGTCCTCTTGAAGGAACTAAATATTCAATTGTTGTATAGCCGTTTTCACTTGTCATATGCTGCATTCTACCTTGTCTTAAATTAATTTGAGAGATAATTGTTCCCGCAAATTCATCAGGTAAAGATATATTTACTTTTTCAAATGGTTCATATTTTTCGCCATCTACTTCACGGTATAACACTTCTGGTTTTGAGACACTAAGTTCAAAGCCTTCTCGACGCATCTTTTCAAGCAAAATTGAAAGGTGTAATTCTCCTCTTCCTTTTACTTTGTAGCCATCTATTCCATCTAATTCCGTTAATTCAAGCCCAATATTAGTTTCTAATTCTTTTTTAAGTCTAGCTCTTATTTGTCTTGTTGTTACTAGTTTACCGCTTCTTCCAACAAACGGTGAAGAATTAACTAAAAAGTTCATTGCTAATGTTGGTTTTTCAATTTCAATCATTTCCATTGCTTCAACATGATCAACTGTACAAACAGTTTCGCCAATTGAAATTGTTGGAATCCCAGAAAAAGTTACAATATCTCCAAAGTACGCTTCTTCTTTCTCTACTCTAGATAACCCTTCGTTTACAAATACTTGTGATATTTTTGTATTTACAACTGTTCCATCTCTTTTACTAACGGAAACACTCATTCCTTTTTTAATTGTTCCTCGAGAAATTCTTCCAGTTCCTAATCTTCCTAAATAGTCATCATACCCTAAAGTTGAGATTTGTAACTGAAGTGGTTCATTCCGTGTATCTGGATATGGTTTTACATGTTTTATTAATAATTTAAAAAGCGGTTCTAAATCTACTCTTTCATCTTCCATCTCGCTTACAGCGATTCCTTCTTTAGCAATTCCATAAAGAATTGGAAAATCAAGTTGTTCATCTGTTGCGCCAAGTTCTGCAAATAAATCAAAACTCATATTAACTACTTCTTCAGCTCTTTCATCTTTTTTATCAATTTTATTAATAAAAAGAATTGGTTTTAAACCTTGTTCTAATGATTTTTGTAAAACTACTCTCGTTTGTGGCATTGGCCCCTCACTAGAATCAACTAATAAAATAACAGTATCCACAGTTTTAATAATTCGTTCGACTTCACTTGAAAAATCAGCATGTCCTGGAGTATCTACAATATTTATTTTAATTCCATTATGTTCAATTGCACAGTTTTTAGAATAAATCGTTATTCCTCTTTCGCGCTCTAAATCATTACTATCCATTACTTGTTCTACAATTACTTCATTTTCATGAAATACGCCACTTTGGCCTAGTAATGCATCAACTAAAGTTGACTTTCCTGCATCTACATGAGCGATTACTGCGACATTAATTACTGTTTGTTTCTTCATTATAAAGCCTCCAACTACGATAAAAACCATTATTTTAATCTAATCTCAAAAAAGCATCCTTCTTACTATACCATACTTTTAAGATATTCCTAAATATATTTAAAGATATTTTGAGATGTTAAAGCTATTAAAAGTAATATAAATATTGTTTATACGACATTTTTTTATTAAATATCTATTTTATTTTCAAAGAAAAGGTGGTATGATATATTGTTAAAATCTATTTATGAAAGAGGTATTTATATGAAAAAAACATTTTCATTATTATTAATATTAACTTTAAGTCTTACTTTAGCAGCATGTACCCCAAAAACAGATGATACAGTTGATTGCGATTTATATCCAACTCACACTGACTGTTTAGTTGATCCAGATGATGAAGTAGACTGTACTACTGATCCAACAAACGAAGAATGTAGCAATGAAGAACCCCCTTTAGATTGTGAAACAGATCCTGACAATGAGTTATGTGATAACGAAGTCCCAGCTGACTTTCTAGATATTTATTATATTAACGATTTTCATGGTGCTATTTTACCTGATAGTGATCAATTAGGAATGGCTTATATCGCTAATTTCTTAGTAACAAAAAAAGAAGCTAATCCAGATAATGTTATCATTTTAGCTGGTGGAGATATTTTACAAGGAACTGCTTTATCAAATTATTATGATGGTTATTCAACAATCAGTATGATGAATGAAATGTATTTTGATGCTTATACTTTAGGAAACCATGAATTTGATTGGGGCTTAAACACTGTCACTGCATATTTCGATGGTAACTCTGAAAATGGTGAAGCTAATTTTCCCCTTCTTGGCGCTAACGTTTTTTATGAAGGAACAAGAAATATTCCTGAAGGAATTGATCCATATGTAATTATTGAACGAGCCGGCTTAAAAATCGGCATTATTGGAACAATGGGATACGGACTTGAAAGTTCTATTGCTACAAGTAAGATTACTGGTTACGAATTTGCTGAACCTGTGCCAATTATTTCTGATTATTCATATTATTTAAGAACTGTTGAAAAAGTTGATATGGTCTTTGTTGTAAGCCATGATTCAGGAGCTATTAATGAAGACGTTGCCGCTTTAAGTGGTAATTACCGTGTTGATGCAATCTTTAACGCTCATTCTCACCGTAACTACGCTTTAACAAATTTAGGTATTCCAGTTATTCAATCTGGTTCAAGTGGTGAATTTGTAGGTCATATTCGTTTCACTTTTAATGATGAAGGAATGTTAGAAGCATATTCAGCTGAAAATCTTGACTTTTACGATTCAGACTTATTCCATACTCAAAATAGTGCTGTTCAAGCTTTAATTGATAAATATCAACTAGAAACTGATGATTTATTTAATGACCCAATTATTACAGCTGGTGAAAAATTATCACAAAGTGAACTTACCTACTGGATTGCTCGCTTAATGAGAATAACTACTGATAGTGATATTGCCTTCCATAATATTGGTGGAACAAGAACAAGCATTGATGATGGAGATACGATTAATTTAGGTGTTTTATACCAAGTTTGGCCATTTGATAACGTTGTTAAAACCGTTTGGCTTACTGGTGCACAAATCAACGCATTTAAAGCTGGAGCTGGTTCATATTATGATACTGAGATTGATGTCTTTGATGATGACACGTATTATAAAGTAGCTACAAATGATTATGTCTTTGATAAAGATTATTATCCATTTATAAATGGGATGTACCCTGAGAATACTGGACTATTACTTCGTGATATCGCAGTATCAGAATTAGAATTGCAAGCAACTCTTTATTCATCATTCTTAACGACTAATCCGATTTTATCACCAACAATGATTCCAATTGTTGATGATCCTGTCTTTGACACTAGATACTAAAAATCAAGATAAACAAAAGCCTATTTGAGAAACTCAAATAGGCTTTTTTATTTTGTCATATTTTATAAAAGAAATAATAATACTAGCAATATTCCTAAGAAAGTCCCAATTGCGTATCCAATTGAACCAATAATTAACCCAGGAACAGTTAAATTATCATTTTTTAATTGTTTAGTAATCGCTGGTACAAAGGCAGGCCCGTAAACACCTGCAGTTAAAGTTGTAATGGTACAATCAACATCGATATTTAGTAACTTACTAAAAATAACGTGTAAAACAAATACTCCTAAAGTAATTACTCCATATAAAATTAAGATATCATTAAATAATCCTGACATTCTTGTAAAATCTAATGAGGAAGCAATTGCGAAAGAGAAAACTAAAATAAAGTATTGTCCAAGGACATTCATTCCCTCAGTTTTACGGATTTTTTCGTTAAAGGAAGCAACGATCCCTAATACAGTTACTGTAATCATCATAACAGGTACTAAAAAGTCAGTCATTCTACCTTGTTCTGCTCCTAAAATTAACCAAACAATTATCCCGAAAACAGCTCCTAAAATAGCAATCCCTAAGGCGATAAAAAAGCGGTTAATTAAAGCTTTTGAAATTATAAACTTTTCTACATCTAAATCTTCTACGTTTTGAATATTTGAAGTTTCTTTAATATAAACGTCTTTGTCAGATTTTCTTAAGAATTTAGAAAGTAATGGTTTAGCTAATAATAACAAGAAAATATAAAAGACTGCCCCAATCACCATATCTGATAAGTTAGCAACTCCAATAGTTGTTGAATCTACTCTAAAAATATTTCCAATGGCATTCAAATTTGGTGTTCCTCCGGTATATAGTCCTACTGCCATTCCTGATAACTCAGCACCAAAATTAATTGTTGACCCGTAAATATAAAAAGTAATTGCTGAAACAATAACTGCAGATAATGTTAAACTCCCAAAAGAAAGTAATACTACTTTAGAAAGTTTCTTCGCTTCTTTTAAATTAGCACTAAATAAAAGTAAAGGAATTGCGATACTAATTGCTAAGTGACTTCCAATCTCTCCAATATCTGAGTTGGGGATAATGTTTAATCCTATTTTGTTTAAGCTATAGATTAAAACTGCGACCAAAATCCCCAAGACATAGGCTGTACCGATTGTTCCAATCCATTTACTAATAATAAAACTATGATATTTAATAATGAAAACAGGGATAATAAAGATTGAAAGAATTTGAATAATACTAAAAATCATTAATCAAGCTCCTTTCCATATAAACGGTATATTTTTATAATTTTCCCACCAAATTTCTTAAATGCATTGATTGGTTTAGGATTATTTTCCATCATTGTCCCTGCTTCAAAATCAGTTATTCCTAGTTTTTCAAGTTCTTCAAAAATGACTTTAAAAATATGACCGATTAATCCACTGTTTTGATATTCAGGGATAATATATTGCATTGTCCCTCTAGCTTTAGTAATCTTTTTCTTTAAAAGCATCATTTTAATTGGGCGAATTTTTCCTTTGGTTTTCTTAAATATTTGGTTAAAATCAGGAAGCACTAAACAAAACCCAATTGGCTTATTTGTTCCATTTTCACGAGCAATTCTAATTAAATTAGGATTAATAAAGGCTTTCATAGATTTAGCAGTTTCAGCGATAATTTCAATTGAAGGAGCATCTTGATACACAATTTCGTTTGTTGCGGTTTTTAAAACTTCATAAATATCTAACATGTCACGGTCTATCTCTTTCCAATCAATTGGATCTACTCTAACATCATTAGATCTTGAAAAATATTTGGAAATTGTATTCAAACGTTTTTTCGATTTTGCTGAAACATCAGCATTTAAACTAACTGTATCTATCGCCTTTTTAAAACCATATTCTTCTAATAGTTTCCCATAGTACTGATAATTATATGCAGTAAAGATTGTAGGATCAATATCAAACCCACTTACTAATACCCCTCTTCTTGTATCTGGATCATATGGAGCATATGTTCCCTCTGAATAAACAACCTTATGTTGCTTCATATCATTTTCCATATAATCAAATAGTTCCTTAACAACAGCATAATCATTGACTGTATCAAAAAAAGAATAATAACAAATTGTTTCATTTCGCTTTTTATTATGGTCATATGTAAAAAGTAAACGACCTTGAACTACATTATCTTTAAGTGATAAAAGTGCAGTATATTCGTTACCATTTAAAACAAGTTCTTTTAACTCCTTTTTTAACGCCCTAAAAATCGGGAAAACATAATGCTCCTCGTCTTGATATAAATCCTTAATAAAATAAATGAATTGATGAAGATCTTTCGTTGTAGTTACTTTTCTAATCATCTTTTTTCCTCCTGTTCCTACTCTTTATTTTATCATAATATTATCAAAAAAGATTGTGAAATATTCACAATCTTTTAGGTTTATAAATTTTAAGATTTAAATCATCTTTTTAATTTCAGCTACTTGATATGCGTAGTATAAACTAGGACTATAAGTATCTGAATATAATAAGACTGCTAGATTTGATTCATAATGTAACCCAACATTAATTGTTGATATTATCCCTGACTGAGATCTTATAAAAACAATTTCTTTAATACTTTCTTTTGTTTGTTCGTTAAGTTCATCTACCGCTTTAAACTGCGTTATTAGTAGCTTCTCAACTTTTTTCTTCTCTTTTCTCAACATCTCTTGTAATTTTTGAATTTGTTCATCAACGATTTCCAAATAAAACTCGTTTTCTGAATCATTAATGTAAACTACTATTTCTAAAATATAGTTACGTAACATCTTTTTTATATGATCTTTCTCAACCTTATAATACATTACATAACTAACATCTTTAGCAAACATAATATAATTATTATTAATCAAATAAGTGTGTAAGAATTCTTTAGACTTCAATCTTTTAATAACCAAGGGCTCTCCAGCATTTTTTCGAATTTTTACTAAATATGACATATTAATTATCGCATCAAGTTTCGCTCTAAAAAGCGAGATAACAAATAAGGTAATCAGTAAAATCGCAAACGTCAACGCATAAGCATAACTAGACTTTGAGAAAAGTAAATAACTTTCCCAAATTAGATAGGTAACACCCAAGATATATACAACAAAGCCAAAGATTGTTCCTAAAAACTTGCGATTAACTCTTTTTAAATCATCCATTAAATCACCTACTAGCTAGGAAAAAGGCAACAGCGATAATTACAATTGAAATTATTATAGCTTCAACATAGCCAGTTAGTTCAAATTTCTTAGCTTTTTCAGTTTTATATTCCAAAAACGTTGGATAGTTACTACGAAAATCTTTTCGATATAACGCCTGTAGAGAGTAACGGATTCCATGAAATATTTCGTACGACCCCGACAAAGCAATAAGCGATGTAAAGAAGAGGATTACGCCAATTACAAACAAGCTATTAGAGATAGATTCCGTTGTAAAATTAAAATGATAGACTAACAGTTGAATAACTAACGCTGTAAAAAGCGCTCCTAATAAAATTAGGAAAATCCGATATTTCTTCATTATTTCTTCAACTGCGATTGATATCTTTGAAGTTCAGCAGTATTACATAATACAAAGTGGTTAGGCTCTACTTCTTGTAAAATTGGTTGTTCTACTGAATAATCATGTTCTTTTTCTGGATTATATCTTTTTAATTCCCCACGGTGTTGTTCATAAATTGGATCTGGTAGCGGAATTGAAGACATTAATGATAAAGTATAAGGGTGGAATGGATTATCAAAGATTTTATTTTTATCTCCAATTTCAACAATCTTTCCAAAATACATTACTGCTACACGATCACTAAAGTATTTTACTACTGATAAATCGTGGGCAATAAATAAAATCGTAATTCCTTTTTCTTCACGTAAATCATTTAACAAGTTAATAACTTGCGCACGGATAGAAACGTCAAGCGCAGAAATCGGTTCATCGGCAATGATAAATGATGGCTCAACAACAAGTGTTCTAGCAATCCCAATACGTTGACGTTGCCCACCACTAAATTCATGAGGATAACGACCAGCATGTTCAGGAACTAACCCTACTGTTTTTAAAGCTTCTTTTACACTTGCATCAATGATTGCTTCATTCTTAACCCCATTGATTCTTAATCCTTCTGCGATAATTTCTTTTACTGTCATTCTTGGATTAAGAGAGGCAATAGGATCTTGGAAAATCATTTGCATTTTACGCATTAATAATCTGTTTTTATTAACAAGATTATATTTATAACGTGCGATATCTTGTTTTTTACGTAAAGAGTTTAATTTTACTTCTTTTCTTAATTCTTTAATTTTTTTGTTAATCTCTTTTATTTCAGCCTTTTCATCAACAGTTGGAAGACTATTTTCTAACTCACGAATTTCTTCTTCAACTTGTTTCGTGCGTTCGTCATACATGTTAGAGATTTCAATATATTCTTTTGATTCTTCGTTAAACTGTTGAGCTTCTTTTTTCGCAACAGGATCAACATAATGTTCAAATTTACGATCTCTTTTTTCTTGTCGCAAAACATTTAAAGCATCTAACTTAGCTTCCTTATATTGGTCTTGATTAATGACACCATTTTCGAGCTTTTCTTTTAATTCTTTTTTAATTGTTTTGTATGTAATTTTAGCTCTTTTAACATCACTAATAATTCTTGTTCCGTGAAAATAGACTTCTCCGCCAGTTGATGGTAATAATTTAATAATTGTTCGGCCAGTTGTCGTTTTTCCACAACCCGATTCACCAACTAATGAGAATACTTCCCCTTTATAAAGGGTAAATGAAACTCCATCTACTGCTTTAACGATAATTTTATTCTTTCCAGAACCATGTTTGAAGTATTGTTTAAGGTTAACCACCTTTAAAATTTCTTCTTTATTTTCATTCAACTTGATCACCTACGTTCTTATGTGCTTGTCCGTTGTTAGCAAATTTCTTTTTGTCAATTCCTACTTGTTGTTTATAACGGTTAACACGTTCATTTATTATTTTTGGCATTTCTATTTTAGGTGCATCAGGATGAAGCAACCATGTAGCAGCATAGTGAGAATCACTAATTTTGAAGAATGGTGGTTCTTCAAGAAAATCAATTTTTAAGGCATGTTTATTTCTTGCTGCAAAAGCATCACCTTTTGGTGGGAATAACATATCTGGTGGCGTTCCTGGAATAGATAACAATTTATCTGTTGTATCTAGATCTGGAACACTTGATAATAATGCCCAAGTATATGGATGTTTAGGGTGATAGAAAATATCTTCACTATTTCCATATTCAACAATTTTACCAGCATACATTACCCCAACTCTACTAGCCATATTAGCTACAACTCCTAGATCATGGGTAATAAAGATAACTGATAAATCACGTTCTTCCTTGATTTGTTTGATTAAGTTTAAGATTTGTCCTTGAATAGTAACATCTAACGCTGTTGTTGGTTCATCACAAATTAAGATTTCAGGGTTAGCTGTTAAAGCAATCGCAATTACAATTCTTTGTCTCATTCCTCCAGAAAACTGGAAAGGATATTGATTAAAACGTTTTTCAGGTTGATCAATTCCAACTTCTTTCATTATTGAAATTGCTTTTTCTTTAGCTTCTGCTTTTGTAACTCTTAATTTTCTGATATATTCTTCTTTAGTTTCAGCAATAATTTTTTTATCTTTTTGAATTTGCTCACGGATTTCTGCTTTTTCATCGTCAGTAGTAGCTTGTTTTAACAAAGCTTTATCTTCTCTTAACCGAACCATTAATTCTTTAACAGCGGCATTAATTCGGCCTTTTTCTTGTGCTTTTTCAGTATTAATTGCTTTTCTTGCAGCTTTAACTTCTGCTTTTGCTTCTTTTTTCTTAGCTAAATATCTAGCTTTTAACGCTGGAAGTTCTTTTTTATACTCTTTAATAAGGGCATGTTGTTCAACCGTATATTCCTTAATTTTAGCTTTCTTTTCAGCTTTTGATAAACTATCATCTAACATAATTTCTGTTGTATGATGTTTAATTCTACTGTGAATTAATTTAATTAAAGTTATTTTGTTTAGGTAATCATGGTATTCAAGATGGAAGATATCATGATATCTTGTTTTTAAATGATTCCCATTAACAAGCATCGCTTCTGTAATTTGTTTCCCAATTTTCATAATTGGATTTAAACTTGACATTGGATCTTGGAATATCATCCCAATTTTATTACCACGAATTTCATGGAAATGATCTTCATCAACTTTTGTTAAATCTTCACCTTCATAAATAATTCTTCCATCATCAATAATCCCATTTCCAGCAAGAATCCCCATAATTGCACGAGTTGTAACTGATTTACCACTCCCACTTTCTCCTACAATTGCTAATGTTTCTCCTTTATATAAATCAAATGATACTCCTCTTACCGCACGAACTAATCCGTTAGGTGTTTTAAACGATACTGTTAAATCATTAACTTCTAATACTTTTTCTCTATTCATTATTCACTACCTCGCAATTGTGGATTTAAGGCATCTCGCAACGCATTACCAAACATATTAAAAGTAATCATTAAGATTGAAACGATAATAGTTGGATAAATAATTAACCATAAGTTTCCAGCAAAAATTTGTTGTTGTCCATCATTTAGAATTACTCCAATTGATGTTCCTGTTAAATTGATTGGGCCAATTGTTAATGATTGTCCATTCCCAATCCCAAATCCTAAATATGATAAGTTAACTTCTAAGAAGATAACAGATGGGATAGCTAAGATAACTCTTGTAACAATCGTTCCAAGGGTATTTGGTAAAATATGTTTAAAGATAATTCGGCGGTCAGATGCTCCAAGTGTCCGAGCTGCTAAAACATATTCTCGACCTTTATATCGATAGAACTGGAGACGAGTGATTTTAGCCACGCCTATCCAGCCGTCATAAACAACGAAGATAAAGAGGGCTAAGAATCCCGGACCAATTAAGACGGTAATAATCCCAATCATTGTGATTTGTGGGAAACTTCCCCAAATATCAGTAAATCTTTCCATTAAGATATCGACTTGGCCACCATAGTAAGCACTAAAAGCTCCCCAGATAACTCCAACAATAATATTTGATATAGAAGCTAGAACTCCTAAAAGCAAGGATGTTCTAAGGCCTAGCCAAATTAAAGTAAATAAGTCTTTTCCAAATACATCAGTTCCAAATAAGAAGTAAGGATCATCTTCAAAACCAATTGAATAAGTTCCGTTCATCATTACATGGTAATTACTATATGTTGTTCCAGCAATGGTAATAGAGTCAACACTAGTAACTGCAGTTAAAGGGTATCCATCACCAAATGTCCACATTTCTGGGTTATCTGGATCGACATTAATTGTATCTTCCATTCCTGGGTTATTAGCTAAAATTTCATTATATTCTTCTAACCCAATAATTTTTGGTGAATCAGCAAACAATGCTGCATATACATCATATCTAAATGATGCAACAGTCATTACAGCATCTTTACGTAAGTAACGACCATTTTCAATTAAATGATCTACTACTACTAATGAGAATGATGATAAATCATATCCAGCATAAACAATATCATCTGCAGTTGGATATTTTACGGTAATTGATTCTAATGAAACAAATTCACTACCATCAGTACTAGGTGTTGGAATTTGGTATTTTAGAATAATTCGACCAGTATCTCCAACATTAAGCGTTGGCAACATATCAAGTTCATGAATTCCAGCTGAATTAATTGTTCCTAGCAAAACAAAATCATCCCATGAAGCTGGATCAGTAATTGCTGAAGGTAAGAAATATGCTTTAATAACTCCAACTGTGTCCATGTCAACAACATTTACTTCAAGAGTAGTTCCATCCATAATTGTTACGAGGTCATATGATTGAATCGCGTAAGCAATTCTATCATAGTTGATATATAAATCATTCGTTCCCCCAACGTATAATGGGCTTCTTTCAGAACCAACGATTTCTTTATTAGTTAATGTTTCCATATCAATATACTCAATATCGAACCCGAGTGTTGGATAACCTAGACCAGTTTCTGGGTCGATTGTACTAACATCAATTGGTTGATCTTCATATTCTTTTGTTCCATCCAAAATTCCTAATTTTGATAACCCTGGAACTTTCGGAGGTAACGTTGTTAACGAAGAATTTGTTTGCATATATAAATTCTTCGGAGTAATCATTGGAACAGTAATTGATAAGATAATCATAATTAACAAAATGATTGAAGCAATAACGTTATATTTGTTTTTTGTAAAACGCACCATCGCATCTTGGAAATATGAAAGTTGTTTTGTTTGTAAAGGTTTATCAAGAAGACGTTCGTTATCTTGAACTAGTGAGAAATAATCTTGAGGATATTTTTTATTATTCATTATTTTCTCGCCCCCATTCTAATTTGTGGATCCACGATACCGTATGATAAATCGACGATTAGGACAGTTACTAGGGCAATTGCACCATAAAAGGCATTTGATGCCATAATTACATTATAATCATAATTACCAAACGCTAAGGCTTGTAACGTAACTTTCCCTACTCCAGGAATTGCATAAACACTTTCCATAATGAAAGAACCACCGAGTAATCCCGCAAATGATCCAATAATAATCGGTACCATCGGTACGATTGAATTACGAATTGCATGACGTAATACGGCTTGTGTATGACTTAATCCTTTTGTTTTTGCAAGTAAAACAAATTCTGAAGTTAGTACTTCAGCAAGTTCTGCTCTTAACATTCTTGTAAATCCAGCAATCGCAGGTAATCCACTTGCAACAACCGGTATAACAAATCCCTTAGCCATTGTTTTCCAATCTTCAACTCCGACAAGTGGGAATAAGGACGGTAAGAATCCATCCATCTTATAACTAAAGATAATAATTAAGATCAAAATAAATACTAAACTTGGTAAAGATAAAAACACCATAATAACAACTTGTCCAATGTTATCAATAAAAGTGTCTTTCTTAAGAGCTGTTAAAATTCCAAGAGCGAATCCAAACGGCAAATAGAAAAACAATGTTGCGATATTCAAATACAAAGTCAGTGGCATACGAGAGGTGATAATAGAAAAAGCAGGAACATTAACATGGATCTTCGTTGAAGTCCCCCAGTTCCATTCAGTTAATACATTTCTTAGCCAACTGGTGTATTGTGTTGAAATAGGTACGCGATAAAAGACTTTTATAATCGTACTATCTCTTACAGGATTAACAATAAAAACTGTTTTGTTTATGTTGGGATTATTTGCTCGAATTTCATCTAACTCAGCCATATCTTCTGAATTATTGATATCATAATATTTCGAGGTATAAAACCCATCTGATACTTGTTTTTCTAGCCAAGTATCTTTCTCGTCATTTTTAGTTGGCGGATATTCAGGTGCTAACTTCAACAAAACAAAAGTGATTGTTAATGTTGTAAACAGGATAATGAAAATCCAAATTACCCGTTGAATTATATACTTCGTCATTTAATCTCTTCCTCACTATTTAAAATTTATTCTAACACAACAATTATAACAAACTTTATTATGAAAGACAATTTATTTTTATATAAAAATACAAGGTTATTTTTATATAAAAATAAGGGGGATCATAGGCTATTTTATCAATAGTATTATGATCCCCTTATTACTTAATTTTTATTTACTTTTTGAGTTAATTTCAGTTATTATAACTAAATATTATAACCAAACCCAACCGATGTAGTAATCGCCAATATGTAATACGATATAAGCGTCGCTCCATCCGTTCCAATCTACTGCATAAATTTCAGTATATGCTTCAGGAGCTCCATTATCTGCTGCATATTCAGCAACAGTTGTGAAGCCATTTCCAAGACCAGTTAAATAAACATTTGCAGCAACTTCTGCATCAGTTAATGGTCCAGTAGAACCTAAATAATAACCTGCATATCCTGAATGATCTTTGATTGCGTCTTCAGCTGAAGTGAATAATGCAGCTTGACTGTATAATTTGTATTCTGTACCTTCCACAGAAATTACATATAATACACTTTGTCCACTTTCAGTAACAACGATTTTCGCAATTAAACTATCAAATTCTTCATCAGTAGCGATATTAGTTAGTGTATCTCCTAAAACATATTCAGAAAGATCACTACCATCAGATGAACTATCTAATACTTCACCTTTCATATCTAAGTAAGCATCGATTAAACTATCAGCATCTGTCCATGCAACTTGTTCTTGACCATCTTTGATATAAACATTTCCATTGATAGCAGCAACTAATGCATTGTATGACCAGATTTCAGAAACTTCTACACCATCTAAGTTAGTATAAGTAACTGCGATGTTTGGAGTTGAAGTATCAATACCCCAGTTTAATGTAAATCCGCCTCTGTTATCATCACAGAATACATCTAAGAAACCAGGTGCATCTAATAATGAACCACTAATTCCACCGATTCCAAGGTCCATATCAGCAATCATCATATGATCGTAATAGTTACCAGGGAAATCAACGTCATTAACGTTAAGAATAACTTTAACAAAGTTAACATCATCAACTAATAAAGCTTCATATTGTTCTTTCAAGTTAGCTACCATTGCTT
>CAYZEW010000018.1:0-21097 GCA_964477825.1 uncultured Candidatus Izemoplasmatales bacterium
CTAGAATGATTGATGAAATGAAGGATTCTAAGGAAATAGTTTAGCAATTTAAAACATAGGAGAATGTGATGAAAGAAAATATTAAAAAAATAGTGAGTCAATTATCATTAGAAGAAAAAATAGGACTATGTTCTGGGGATGATTTTTGGCATTTAAAAGGAATTCAACGGTTAGATTTACCAAGAATAATGGTAACTGATGGACCACACGGATTACGTAAACAAGCCGAAAATGCAGACCATTTAGGAATGTTTGGCAGTGTTCCATCAACATGTTTTCCAACCGCTGTTGGATTAGCAAGTTCATGGGATGATGATTTAATTTATAGTTTAGGTGAAAAACTTGCTGAAGAGTGTATTACTGAGAAAGTATCGGTTATACTTGGTCCTGGGGCAAACATTAAAAGACATCCACTTTGTGGACGAAATTTCGAATATTTTAGTGAAGATCCATTTTTAACAGGAAAATTAGCAGCTAATTTAATAAACGGAATTCAAAGCAAAGGAATTGGTACATCAATGAAACATTTCGTTGCTAACAATCAAGAAACAATGCGAATGGGAGTTGATGCACTAGTAGATGAAAGAACATTGCGAGAAATCTATTTAAAAGGCTTTGAAATTGCAGTAAAAGATGCACAGCCATGGACTGTGATGTGTTCATATAATAAATTAAATGGGACATATTTAAGTGAAAACAAAAGAATTCTTGATGATGTTTTGAAAAAAGAATGGGGACATAAGGGATTAGTTATGACTGATTGGGGTGCTTGTAACAATCGAGTTGATGGGTTAATTGCTGGTCAAGAACTAGAAATGCCTGGAAGTAATGGTATCCATGATCAAAAAATCATGAAAGCAATTAAAGATGGAAAACTTAGTGAAGAAGTTTTAGATGAGCGAGTTTCTAGAGTAGTAGAATTAATCTTGAAATCTAAAGAGACTTTAAATAAAGAAAACTCTCAATTTGATAAGGAAGAACATCATGCATTTGCTAGAAAAGCCGCAGCTGATACAATTGTTTTATTACAAAATAAGGATAATATTTTACCACTTAACAAAGATAATACTGTTGCTTTAATAGGAGAATTTGCTAAAACACCAAGATATCAAGGAAGTGGGTCAAGTTTAATAAATCCACTTAAATTAACTAAAGCTTATGATGCTTTTAAAGCGGTTTTAGGAGATAAACTTTTGTACGCACCAGGGTATAGTATTAAAAATGATATTATTGAAGATTCTTTAATATCTGAGGCAATAGAAATTGCAAAAAAAGCTGATGTAGTTGTGTTAATGGTTGGGCTAACAGATTTATTTGAAAGTGAAGGATTTGATCGATCACATTTAAATATCCCTAATAACCATTTACATCTCGTAGATGAAATTACTAAGGTTAATAAAAATATTATTATTACTCTTTCAAATGGTAGTCCTGTTCTTATGCCTTGGAAAGATAATGTTAAAGGGATTATTGAACAATATTTAGGAGGACAAGCTAGTGGTGAAGCATTATGCGATGTTGTCTTTGGAACCGTAAATCCTTCTGGGAAATTAGCGGAGACATTTCCAAATAGTTTAACAGAATTCCCATCCAATCAAAACTTTCCTGGTCTTCCTAGACAAGAAGAGTACCGTGAGGGATTATATGTTGGTTATCGCTATTATGATTCAGCTAATGTAGAACCATTATTTCCGTTCGGGTATGGTCTGAGCTATACTGAGTTTAAATATAGTGATTTAAAAGTTTCAATGGATAAAGCTATTGAAGTATCGTTTACTATTACAAATACTGGGAAAGTAGCAGGAAAAGAGATTGCGCAAGTTTATATTTCTTTCGATAATTCGGCAGTATACCGACCTGAAAAGGAATTAAAAGGATATCAAAAAATATCGTTAAAGCCAGGGGAAGCAAAACCTGTTAAACTAGTTATCCCATTATCATCGTTAGAAATATATAATGTTGATAGTTTTAAACTAGAAGGTGGAGAATATATAGTAAAAGTCGGAAAATCATCAAAAGAAATTGTTTTAAAAGAAACTATTAGTATTAAAAGTAGTAGCAAAATCATAGCTGATAATCTAAATGCATATAAAAACATTGATAATTCTTTTGAACCATCAAAAGCTGATTTTGAAGGAATGTATGGAAAAGAAGTTCCAGCATATCCTAATATAAAACCATATAATTTGAATAGTGTTTTTAATGAGTTGAAAGCAACTTTTGTTGGAAAAATGCTTCATAAGATGATAACTAAACAGTTTGTTAATATGCTTGGTGATGGTGAGAAAAACGAAGCAATGTTGAAAATGATGGAAAGTATGGTTGATGAAATGCCTTTCCGTAGTATGGTAACATTTAGTAATGGAGCCATTTCAGAAAATAGAGCCTTAGGATTAATAGATTTAATGAATAAAAGAATTTTAAGAGGAATATGGAAAACTATTAAAGGTTAAAAAAAAGCGCTATTTAGCGCTTTTTGATTGCATTTTTAATTAGTTTTAGATATATCCGCAATTCTCCTCGACTTTCAACATCTTCTGAAAGCATTGCTTTTTCACGATAAATAATCTTTTGAGCATAAGCCAACATACTTTGAATAATAGTTGTAAATAATAAGTTAGGATCTTCACCTAGAAAATCAATACTATTATCATGGGGATTAGAATTGCTATTGCTAAAAATAAAGTTATTAGTAAGTTTTGTTTTTAAGAAATTAGTATATTTTTCGTTAGGATAAGAGTTATAAAAGTAATAGTCAAATGCTGTAATAAATTTGATATTTTTTTGATTTTTTTCAATAATATCATAAATAGTATCTAAATAATTAGTGAATTTATCATAGTTAACATTAGAGAAATGATCAAAATCATTGATTATCTGAGTAAAAGCGGACATACACAAGATTTGAATATCTACTGCGAGATATTCTTTATTAGGATAATAATAATAAAGTGAACGTAGGGAAATACCACATTCTTTGGCAATGTCACCCATTTTTACTGGATGAATTCCTTCTCTTATAAAAATATTGATACTTTTATCCAAAATTTCCTTACGTTTTTTCATTTTAACATTACTTTCATTATAATTAAGTATTTCATTCATGGCCAATTCCTCCTTGTTTAAAGGGATTAAGTATTACAAATATTATAACATCTATTTGGATAATTTCAAGAAACAAAAGATAATAATGACTTCCTATAGATTAAAGAATTGCTTAAGTAAATAACTAATTTTAATTTGATAATTTAAGTTTTTTTAATAAGAAAGTATTTAATTGTAGAGTATGACTAATAACAATTGTTGCATCTTTTAAATCTTGATTTCCGATCCCAATTGATTTCATATTAGCATTTATAGCTGCTTGAATACCAGCTGCTGCATCTTCGATAACCAAACATTCTTTAGGGAGTAATCCTAGTTTTTTTGCACCTAACAAGAAAATTTCAGGGTTAGGTTTTGATTTTTTAACATCTAATCCACAAATAACGACATCAAAAAGGTGCTCAATATTTAAATATTCCAAGATTATTGGGGCATTTTTACTAGCAGACCCTAATGCTATTTTTTTATGGTCATTTCTAAGTTCATCTATAAAATTAGTTATACCTGGCAAAATATCGTTAGGGCTAAGTTGGTTAAGTAGTTCAATATAAAAGCTGTTTTTTCTGTTTGCAAGTGCTATTTTTTCAGCCTGAGTATATCTCTTGTTGCTGTTTCGTAAAATGATGTCCAAACTAGCCATTCGACTAACTCCTTTAAGTTTCTCGTTAATCTCTTTGTTAAATGAAATTCCTTCTTCATCAGCTAACCTTTTCCAAGCAAGATAGTGATACTTTGCAGTGTCAGTTATAACCCCATCTAGATCAAAGATAACACCTTTTAATATATTATTATAGTAATTCATTTTTTCACCTCTATTAATTATGGGTTGTCTTTAATTTCCTTAAATTTTAGTTGGGTCAAATTCTTTATAATCTAAATTGACAGGAGAAGTACCTTTGAATTTAGATTTGCCTAGAAGTTTGTTAATGATTGCCTCATAAACATCATCTTTGGGACTATAACCATTAATAACGGTTTGAATCATTGGAACGTCAAACCCTTGATAAGGATTAGCAATACTTACTAGCATCGTTGGAATTTCCTTAACGAACCAAGGGGCATCAAAACCAATTGCTTTATATTGCATTTGAAGAGATGTTTGGTTGGACATTGTTTCCCATTTAGCGAGGAAAATAATTAAATCAAACTGATTTGTCCATTCTTCTAGGGGCTTATCTAAATCTTTTAATACTTTAAAAATATCGCCAAAAGAATATTCAAAAGCATCAAAACCTTCTTTTTTTAATAGATTCACAAAACTTTCGGTAGGAGTATATGTTTTTTTACCAAACACATTAGATATTTTTATTAAAGATCTAATAAGAAAGCCTTTAATACCTGGGACGTTTGTAAATAATGACGCCATTCCAGATTCATTTCCATTAAAGATAACCCCGATTTTCTTTGTAGAAGATAGGGAAAGGGGGATAATGTTTTGAGTATCCCTAACAAGTGTAACTGATTCGTCTGCAAGTTCGGCAGACCATTTTTTATGTAATTCTTTTGTTTTATTCTCAAAAACTTTAGGAACAAGTTCATCTAATGATTTTTCATGTAAATTCATTGAGGCCTTTAAAGCGAGAATTCTTGTTAAGGCATCATTTAAACGCTCATCAGTAATAATTCCATTTTTATAACCTTCCATCATGAAATCAAAATCTTCGTTAATGTTTCTATTAAAGAGAAACATGTCACATCCGGCTGCGATAGATAGTGGGACAAGGTTCTTTCTTTTACCAAAAGAACCAAACCCCGTCATTAAAGATGCGTCAGTCATTGTTAAACCATTATATCCTAATTCTTTACGGAGAAGCTCATTAATTAGGTATTTATTCAGAGTGGCTGGCATTGTATATTGGTCTGTATCTTTAGGGAAAAACTTTTTAATATAGGCAGGAAAACTAATATGACCGACCATTAATCCTCTAGCACCTATTTTTATACTTTCTAGATAAATTTTGCCATATGTTTTCATCCATGATTCATAAGATAAATGATTTTGGGTACTTACTAAGTGTTGATCTCTTGAATCTGTTCCATCACCGGGAAAATGCTTAATTGTAACAGCGCAATTAGCGTCTTGAGCCCCTTTAACGTATTGAGCACTCATCATAGAAACCAACTCTGGATTATCTCCAAAAGATCTAACATTAGTTACTGGATTTCTGAAATTGTAGTTAATATCTATTACAGGAGCAAAAGCCATATTACAACCAACATAACTCCCTTCGAGATTAGATAAATAACCTAACCGATATGCATTTTTGGGGTTTTTACTAGCTCCCACTTGCATATTAGTAGCATAAAAAGTTCCTTCATCGATAATTCCATTACCACCAGTTTCCAAATTAGCAGCTAAAAACATTGGGATTTTACTATTTTTTTGTAATACACGGTGAACTTTAATAACTTTTTTAGCTTTTGATGGACGATACATCATTCCACCGGGTTTAATATCATTCACAACTTTTATTAATTCCGCCTCTTTTGTTGTCATTCCCATTGGGAAGAATAGTTGTCCTATCTTTTCTTTGATAGTCATTTTTTTAATTGTTTCATTAACCCATAAAATTTGTGATGCATTTAAATAAAAGGGATTTCCTTTTAAATCTATTCTACTCATTTTTCCTCTTTTCCTATTTGAATTATCCGTGGATTATCTTCAAATATTTTATTGTATTATTAATTATTATTGAAATAATTTTAGATGACTCGTTTTAAACTATTATTAAACTTCATTAATTTCTGGAATTGTATTTAGTAAACAACTTTATTCAATAACAGTTACAATTAATTATATATTTTTTGCACGTTCAATGCAAGAAAATATGCATGATATATATATTTTTTAAAACTATTTACGATTTAAAATAAAAATGGGTAGAATATTTTAAAAGAAGGGGAAGAGTTCTTTATATTTCTAATCCAGCATTAGGACTTTGGATAGATGAAAATGGCTTTAAATAAAATACCAATTTTTTTGGTATTTTTTTATGCTATAATTAATTATAACAATAGAAATGATGAAGAAAGAGGTGAAGAAAATGGTTGTTGGTAATGCTGAAAAGCAAAAAAAGATAGAAATAGATTCTTCGATAGCACAGTTTACAACAATGAAAGTATTAGTTACTGAAAATGAAGGCTGGGAAGATTATGTGATGCGCTTAGTTGAAGTAGGCGAAGGTGGCTATACTCCTAAACATTCTCATCCATGGGAACATATTAATTTTGTAACTGAAGGTGAAGGAGAAATCATGATTGCCGGAAAAATTAATAAAGTCTCTAAAGATGCTTATGCTTTTATCCCACCAAATACGCTTCATCAGTTTAGAAATACGGGTGATGCTATTTTCAAATTTATTTGTATTGTCCCAAAAAGAGGACATAATATTTAAAATATAGGAGGAAAATTATGGGGGCTTTAATTGGTATATATACTATTTTCGCAGGGTTATCTTTAGTTGTTACAATCGTTGTTTTAGTAATAATTATTAAAACGATTGTAAATATAATTGAAAATGATGAAATTAACAATAATAGCAAAATCTTTTGGATTATTTTGATTTTAGTTACAAATATCATTGGGTTAATCGTTTACTTAATAACTAAAAATAAAAATGTCTTAACTCAAGATTAATAGGTGATAAAATGAAAGAAATCGTAATCGCAACAAAAAACGAACATAAGATTATTGAAATGAAAAAAATGTTAGAACCGCTGGAATATAAAGTTTTAACGCTTTTTGATTTTAATGAATTTCCAGAAATTATAGAAGATGGCAAAACATTTAAAGAAAATGCTTTAAAAAAAGCAAAAGAATTATCCCTTTATTTACACAAAACAGTAGTTGCTGATGATTCAGGATTAGAGGTTTTTGCTTTAAATAATGAACCAGGAGTTTATTCGGCAAGATATAGTGGTGAACATAAAAGTTATGAAGATAATAATAAACTCTTACTAAAGAACTTAAAAGGAATAAAGGATCGTAAAGCGAGATTTGTAACAACTATATGTCTTTATTCTTTAAATCAAAATCCAATCTTTTTTGAAGATTATTTATATGGAGAAATCACTGAAAAAGCAGTTGGAACTAATGGCTTTGGGTATGACCCAATCTTTTATCTTCCAACGTTAAATAAAACATTAGCAGAACTAAAACTAGATGAAAAAAATAAAATAAGTCATCGTGGAAAGTGTTTAGTAAAGTTAATAAATTATTTAAAAAGGGATTTATAAGTGTTATAATTTTGATAATAGATATTAGAAGGAGGAATAAGATGTCAATTAAAGGTACACAAACTGAGAAAAACTTACTTAAAGCTTTTGCAGGGGAATCACAAGCAAGAAACCGTTATACAATGTTTGCAAAAATCGCAAAAAAAGAAGGGTATGAACAAATTGCTGCTTTATTTTTAGAAACAGCTGCGAATGAATACGAACATGCTAAAATCTTCTTTAGACATTTAGAAGGTGGAGTTGTAGAAATTACTGCAGCATATCCTGCTGGAATTGAAGGAAAAACTACTGAAAACTTATTAGCAGCTGCCGAAGGTGAATACGAAGAATGGGATGAATTATACCCTGAATTTGCTAAAGTAGCTTTAGAAGAAGGCTTCCCAAAAGTTGCTGCTTCATTTAAAATGATTGCCAAAATCGAAAAAGAACATGAAGAAAGATATCGTAAATTACTTGGAAATATTGAACAAGATATCGTCTTTACAAGTGATGAAGAAACAGCATGGTTCTGCCGTAACTGTGGTCACATCCATTTTGGAAAGAAAGCACCAGGAATGTGTCCTGTATGTATGCATCCACAAGCTTACTTTGAAAGAAGAAAAACTAATTTTTAATATTATTTTAAGAGTGAAGAAATAGCTTCACTCTTATTTTTTTTGATAAATTACTACTATTCAAAAGATATTCACATCCTTATGATATAATTATTAGGTAAACGACAAAAGGGGTGATTTTTATGAAGGTGGTTGTATTTAGTGATGCACATGGTAGTAGAGTCTTAGTAGAAAGAATTATTAGTTTTAATCCTGATGCTGACTATTTTATTTCTTTAGGAGATAGTGAGCTTTCATTAGATTTTTTATTGGATTTAGATATTATCCCTATTAAGGGAAATTATCCAAGAGATGCGGGGCTTGCTTATGATAAAGTTTTAAAAATTGAAGGGAAAAAGATTTATTTAACTCATGGGCATAAATATGGAGTTCATAAGTCATTGATGAAACTTTTAAAATATGTTTTAAGTCAAGATTTTGATCTTGTTTTATATGGTCATACTCATATTGCACGTGTTGATTATATTAATGAGATGTTAATTATGAATCCAGGAAGTATTAAAAGCCCAAGATCAAAAACAGCACCATCATATTTGATTTTAAATGTTACGAAGGATAAGATAACTTATACTTTTAAGGAAGCTGAAACAAATATGACAATTGAAAAATTATCATCATAATTTAAACGGAGAAACTTTCTCCGTTTTTTTCTAGGTAAGGGTTACACAGTTACAGTTATTTACATCATTAAATTATTATGCTATGCTTTTAGTATCTTGAAGGAGTGATTGTATGAAGAAAATCATTTTAGTTTTAATGGTAAGTACTAGTCTTTTAATTATGACTGGTTGTAAAGGAAATGATTCAGAACTAATTTGTGAAGATAATCAACAAATAGTTGATGGCGAATGTGTTGATCAAACAGTAGATTTACTAGATTTTTCAGAAATATATCCAAATAATAATACTTATTACGAACTTTTCGTTAGAAGTTTTGCTGACAGTGATGGTGACGGAGTTGGTGATTTTAACGGGATTACTGCAAAACTGGGATATCTTCAAGATTTAGGAATTACTGCAATTTGGTTAATGCCAATTAATCCATCTCCAACCTATCATGGGTATGATGTTACGGATTATTATGCTGTTAATTCAGATTATGGAACAATGGAAGATTTTGAGAATTTATTAACGATTTCTGAGGAAATGGGAATTGATATAATTATGGATTTAGTAATCAATCATACTTCAAGTCAACATCCGTGGTTTCAAGGATGGTTAGCAGGTGACCCTCAATATGATGGGTATTACCGAAAAATTACTGCTGGTGACTCTCGCTTGCAAAACGCAGGAGCATGGGGACAAGATATCTGGCATTCAATGAGTGGAGGGTTTTACTGTGGTTATTTTGGGGGAGACATGCCTGACTTAAATTGGAGTAATCCAGTTGTTCAAAACGAAATGGTTAATGTTGCTGAATTTTGGCTTGAAAAAGGCGTTGATGGTTTTAGATTAGATGCCGCTCTTCATTTAGAAGGGGTTAATGAAGTAAAACCACCTACTGTGCCGATTGATTCGACTTTAAATAAACTTGAATATTTTCAATACCAAATAGAAAAAGATTATCCAAATACTTATCTTGTTGGGGAAATATATGATGCTTTTAGTGTTTCTAGTTTATTCTACCAAGCAATAGATAGTACTTTGAATTTTGAAATTGGTGGAGAAATTATCCATGCTGTTAATGCTGGATTTAGTACTGATTATGTTACAAAAATTATTAGATATAATCAAATTATTGCCTCATATAATCCAAATGGAATTGATTCACCGTTTTTAAGAAATCATGATCAAGATAGAATTGCTAGTGAATTAAATGGCGATATGGCAAAATTAAAATTATCAGCTGAAATGTTATTGACTCTTCCAGGAAATCCTGTTATTTATTATGGAGAAGAATTAGGAATGTATGGCGTTAAAAGTACCGGACCTTCATGGGACGAAACAAGAAGATTACCGCTTCCTTTTGGAGATAACTATACAACAACTTGGTTTGTTGATGATTTTAACGGTAGTTTAGAAACTGCAGCTGATCAAATGCTTGATAGTAATTCCTTGTTTCATACTTATAAAACTATTTTAGCTGTTAGAAATAGTTCTAATGCTTTAAAATATGGCGATATCTTCGCATATGAAGATACTAATAATGTTTTACTTGGTTATTATCGGGTTTTTAATTATAGTGATGAATATCAAGAAATCGTTCTTGTTTTACATAATGTTAGTGATGGGGAATATTTATTATATTTAAACGATGAAGAAATAATGTATTATTCTTTAGGAGTAAAAAATTTTGATGGAACTATGAGTGGAGAAACAACCCTTATTTTGAAAATATCGAATGAAATGATGGATGATTTTTATGAGTAGTAAAATAACTTTTTCTAATATTTTTGCTTGGTCGTTAATTAAATATAATAAGGTTTTTGATTTATTTAAAGCTAGTTTGTTTAAAGTTTTTATGTATTTTATATTACTAAATTTAATGATGTTCTTGCCAATAACAATGCAGGTTGTTAACTTAGAACATCCAAATTATGAAAGATATGGAATGACTTTTGCGACAGATTTACCGTCTTGGTTACCTAGTGGGTTACCAACTCACTGTAAAATTGATAATAATCAATTGCTTTGTGCAACTAATACTGTTTATGAATATGATCTTGTAAATCGTGATACTGTTTACCACATTTATTTTAATGTTGATGATAATGTTGAAATTAAAGAAAGTAATACCATTATTTTTTATAAATCAGGGTTTGATATGAACTTTAGGGATTCGATAGTATTACACCTGACATATTCTGGATTTGGGTATATTGATTTTAATGAAATTAATCAGATGAACCCTGAAGAAGCTGCAGACATTTTATTTGAAGGAGTATTTCAGAGCTTAAAACCAGCTATTATTTTACCGATTATCTTGTTTTTTGTTGGAACGTTAATGTTGATGAACATTATTTTAATATTAGCACTGGCAAGTTTATCAATGTTATTTAAATTTAATCAGAGTGAATTTCCAAGATATCAGGATATGATAAAACTGATGATTTTTGCATCTACAATTCCTTCATTTATTAATTTAGGATTAGGCTTTTTTGGGCTAAGTGCATTTACTTCAATTAGTTACAATATTATTACGCCTATTATTGCTTATTTTATGTATAAAGCAAGTCGGGCAGAAATTGAAGCTAATTTGTAAGAAAAGTGAAAGAAAAAAATTAAAAAAGAAAGCATTTTCGGTAAATGTTTTCTTTTTTATATAAGATTCCTAAAATGTGAAACAGGTTACATTAAATAACCCTGTTAATCGATTGAAAAAGCGTTTTCACTATGATATATTTAAGGTAACAAAAATATAAGCAAAATAATTAATAGGAGGAGAACAAATGAAAAGAATTTTGAGTTTATTAATAACTCTAACATTAGTAGCTGCAATGTTCGTGCTAGCTGCGCCAAGTGTGGCGGCAGAAGTACCTGCAAATGATTGTGGTACTAATCGTACTGTAGTAGTTCATTATCATCGTTGGGATAATGATTATACTGACATGGATTTTTGGACTTGGGGAACCGGAACTGGTGGTTCAGGTAACCCGCAAATCGTTGGTGAAGACGATTTTGGGGCAGTAGCTTACTTTTGTATCGCTGATGATGCAGATGAAACTGCTGGGTTAATTCCAAGATTAAATGATTGGTCTTATAAAGATGGTATTGATGCTGATAATAATGGTGATACTGATAACAAATCAATCCCATTAAAAGACGCTGAAGGTAACTTTATCGGATTTGATGCAAATGGAATTAAACACGTATATGTACTACAAGGTTCTGCAGAAGTTTATACAGCAGAAGATGGTATGCCATTCTTCCAAGAAGATGGATTTGGAACATTAGTAGTAATTTATTACGATCCAGTTGAAGCATATAACGGATGGAATATTTGGAACTGGGGAACTGGTACTGATGGAACATCTGCTGGTGATGCATTTGGTGGTTCTGGAGTTCCATTCCAATGGAATTTAGGAATTGATCAAGATGTAAATGGTGGAATGTTCAAAGTTGCTGTCTTTAATATCGCAGCTGATGCTGATGATGAAATGGGATTCATCGTAAGAACAGATGCTTGGGAAAAACAATGGGCAGATGACTTACATATCGACATTACAGGTATTAAAGGAAGCGGTACACAATTTACATTCTACATTGGTGGAGCTGACAAATTCTATGATACTTTTAGTGCTTTTGAAGGTGTTGTAAACTTATTTGAAATTACAAGTGCTACACCACTTGATAGAAACTCAATCGAAGTTGTATTTAATAAAGACGTAATTACTAAAGTGGACGATGTTGATGTTTTTAAAGCATCATCATTCAAAGTTTATGACAACTTAATGCATGCTGTTGATGTTGCTCAAGTTAGTTATAACTCTACAACTGAAGGAAATGATACTTTCACTGTTATTTTAGCTAATCCAATGAGTGGAGATATGGGACCTTATACAGTTGTATATGAAATTCCTAATTATTATCTTTATAAAGCTTTTGATGTAGATAATGAAGCACCAGTAATTACAATTATTGGTTCTCAAAATGTTACATTAGAACTTGGAGATACTTACTCACTTCCAACATATAGCGCAAGCGATATGGTTGGCGATGAAGCTGTTGCTGTTTATAACGTAAAAGTTAAAGAAGGCCACGGTACTGTAGATACTAGATTTGCTGGTATTTATGAAGTCGTAATTGTTGCTGAAGATTTATTTGGTAATACTGTAGAAGAAACAATTACTGTAACTGTAACTGACCCATGTGATCCTACTGCTCACTTAAACGCAAGTAATTTTAATACTGAATTAGCTGCCTTATTAATTGGTATCCCTCTTGCATTTGGTGCGATGGTTACACTGCGTCGCGAGTATTAAGGAGGAATGAAAATGAAGAAACTATTATTATTATCATCTGTTCTTTTAGTCGCGTTGACACTAACTGGTTGTGGTTCTAACACTGATGACCAAGATCCTGATGTATGTACAAATAACGCCGCAAATGGGACATTATACGAATTTGATAAAAACCAAACTGAAGTAGTTACAATTAAAGTATGGTTAGATGACGAAGCTTATGCAACTGCTTTAATTGATGCATTTGAAGATTTATACCCAGACATTAAAGTTGAATGGGAACAAGTTGGATCTGTGGATACTCGTCAAAGACTTGAAACTTATAGTGGTTCTGAATATGCTGCTGATGTTGTGGTATTCCCACATGATCACATTGGAGCTGCTTTGAACTCAAACTTATTATATCCATTCCCTGACTCTTTAAGAGCAGATTTAATTGATAGAATGGTAAGTTCTGCTATTGGTACTGCTACATCTTGTTATGACAGTGAAAATAATACTGCTGTTGCATGTGGTGGAGACTATGAATCAGAATTATTTGGTGCACCTTTAAGTGGTGAATCTGTTGCGTTATTCTATAACAAAACATTATTAGAATCTATTGATGATACTAAAACTTATCCAGAAGCAACTTGGGAAGAAATTATCGCTAGTGCATTAGACTATAATCAACCGTTAATCGTTGATGATCCTAATACCGCTGATGTTGATGAATCACAAGATCAAAAATTATACTTCGCATTAGACGTTGGTAATGCTTATGATATGCATTTTGTTGCTACAGCATTTGGATTTGATTTATTTGGTGAAGATCATTTAGATAAAACTGAAGCAAACCTCGGTTCTACTGAAATGATTAATGCCTTATCATGGTTAAATGGAACTTTACGCCCTGCAGTTTTAAATCTTAATAATTCTTCTTTAAGTGGAGATGCTAATAAAGCATTATTCGAAAGTGGAGAATTAGCTTATATTATTGATGGTCCTTGGGATATCCAAAGATATAAATCAGCTGGAGAACTTAATGGTTTTGAATGGGGAGTTGCAAAAATCCCTACAATTAACGGAGTTCAACCAATCACATTCTCTGGTGTACAAATCGCTGCTGTAAGTAAAGGAACTAATGAACCTACTGCTGCCTTTAAATTTGTTGAATTTATGACATCAGATGAAGGACTTGCTATCTTATATGCTACAACTAATAAGTTGCCAGCATTAAAAGATGTTTCAACTGTTGCCGGTGTTGCAACTGATGAATACCTAAGCGGAATTTCTGCTCAATTAGCTTATTCACATCCAATGCCAATTATTCCTGAAATGGGATATTTCTGGAGCAATGCAGGAACTATGTACTCAAGTGCATGGAACGGAACTGCTACTCCAGCTGAAGCTGCTGAAACAGCTCAAACCGGATTTAACTCACAGGCAAACATTAGTTAACAACTACATTTAAAAAGGCCATGTGGAAACATGGCCTTTTATCTTTTTATAAATACGGGGTGAAACAATGGAAAGAAAAAAAATTATTGCCATTATTAAAGCGATTAGTTCATCTTTGATTTGGGGACTAGGTCAATTATTTAATCGACAATTTATTAAGGCTACAATCTTTTTTGGAATTTTTTCATTACTTATTTTTATTGAAATTAGTACCGGAAGTTATGGAACTGAATTTGATTTATATAACGATAAAATTCCAGGAAATGAAATGCAAGAAGAATTATCAAACTATTTACCAACATGGTATTATTATAATTTAAAGGAGTATAATCCATTAAGTGAATTTGCTTATGAAGATTTTGCATTGTTACAAGATGTTGCTGAATCTAATGGCTATACATTTAATGAGGATACGCTTACTTTTTATGATGAAAATAATGACAAAATTGAAGTTGATAATATTTCATATTCGAATGAGGATATGTATGATTTTCTTGGTGAACAAATTAGAATTATTGAAGAAGTGGAACTTGACAATGGAGTTCAAGATTTAGAAGTTGAAGCTGAAGTATTGGCTAATCAGGATGTTTTAAATATCGTTGAAGACTTAATTGTTGAGCAAGCTGAAAGAGATATTCGATCAAGTGGTAATTTTGAAACATTACGTCTTGATAGAATTAATTCAATAGTTACTAGGATATTAGTAGCAGATGGTCACGTTGAAGGAGAAGCAGGATGGGATGATACTGTTTCTACATATATAAGTGCTCATAATGAAGATTTAGTTGTCCAAGCTGAAGATGAGTTAATTACTGAAGAATATAATAGAATATATGATGACGTTTATGACGATATTGATCGTTCAACGAGAGCGGTTTATTATGTTGGTTATTATAATGGCCATTTTAACAAACTATTTGGCGATTTAATTTTAGAACATGATTCTGTACGCTCCTTTGCAGATATGTTGCAAGGAAGAATTACCCAAAATATTAATATGGATAATGATGATTTTAATAAGATGCTTGCCCATATTTATTTTTCTTATAATCCAGAGGGATACCAGGAATTACTTAGTCAAGTAGATAATTTCTACTATGAAAGAGGCGGCTTCTTTGTCAAAGGGATCTGGGGATTAATTACAATGGGGACAATCCCTCAAAAAACTTTATATCAACATGAAGTAATGTCCTTTTTACTTCCAAGTTCTGGAACTGTGAGTATTGAAGCGAGATCAATTGAAATTGCAGGACATCATTCAACACAGTTACTATTAAGAGGAATCATTGCTGCTTTAGTCTTAATTTATATTTCGTTTATTTATGTATGGAATATTAAAGATGCTTATAAAACATCATTAGAAATTTCAGAAACGAAAAAGGTTCCAAAAGAACGAGAGTATTTTGCTAATCTTTATGAAAATTTCTTTGAATATATTGTTTTAACACCAGCATTGTTGTTAATTACTTTTATTAGTATTATGCCGATATTCTTTGGTTTAGCGGTTGCTTTTACGAATTATAATATTGAACATATTCCACCAGGACAGCTAATTAGCTGGGTTGGTTTTAAAAACTTTATTGAAGTCTTTAGTTTAACTTCAGGAAGTTCAATTGATTTTGGTAGCCAATTTTGGAAAGTCTTTTCATGGACTTTAATTTGGGCTACAGCTGCAACCTTCACATGTTTCTTTGGGGGGTTTATTCAAGCAGTTATTTTGAATAATAAACGGGTTGTTTTTAGAAAGTTTTGGCGTTCTATTTTAATTTTACCGTGGGCAATGCCAGCCTTGATTTCACAAATGATTTTTAGAGTTATGTTTAATGACTTAGGATATGTGAATCAAGTGTTAACTAGAACTGGAATTACAAAGTTATTTATGGATTGGGGAATGTTAGGAAGACCGTTTGCTGAGGCCGGTACCGGATTACAAAAACTATTTTATTTTGGAGACCAAAATTTCCAATGGTTAAGTAATGAAGCAAATCCAGCTTTTGTAAAAGTCTTTATAATTATCTTAAATGTATGGCTCGGCTTCCCATTCTTTATGGCTTTAATGAGTGGGGTAATGACTTCAATTGATAAATCATTATACGAAGCTGCCGCAATTGATGGTGCAACTGGTTTCCAACAGTTTAAGTATATTACAATGCCGTTAGTTTTATTTGCGACTAGCCCATTATTAGTAATGACTTTTAGTGGTAACTTTAATAACTTTGGAGTTATTTATTTCATTACCGGTGGAGGTCCTGGTGGCGGAACTTACGAAACAGCTTATGCTGGCTCGACGGATATCTTAATTTCATGGATTTATACTTTAACAGTAGATCCAAATGTTAGATGGTATTCAATGGCTAGTGTTTTCAGTATTTTAATCTTCTTAATTATTGGAACATTATCAGCTTGGAACTTTACGCGGACAAGAGCGTTTAAGGAGGATGATTAATGATGAATATATTAGAAAAAGCAATGCTTATATATGCTGTTTTAGTAATCGTTTTTACTCTCCAATCTTTAACTGTTTCGGTTGCGAATAAAAAAGGAAAGTCAGAGTTTCTTGCTGGTTTAATTGGGTTAATTCCTGTTGTTGGATTACTTTATTACTTAAAAATAGAACCAGAAAGAAGATTAAGTGAAACAGCTATTCCGAATATTTTTAAACCTAAAAACATTTTAGGGACAGCTTTTATCTATGGCGAATTGGTTTTACTTGCTTTTATCGTTGTTATTCCATTAATTTATACAATAGGGACAAGTTTATCACCGACAAGTGGTATTTTGAACACGATTTGGCCAGATGAACCTAGTTTAGTTAATTATCGATTCTTGTTAACTGGTAGCAGAATGATTGGAGGAATCGAAGAAACAACTCACTTTATTCTTTGGTATTGGAATACTTTACAAGTAGCGTTTTTGACAATGGTTTTCTCAGTACTATTTGTTACTGGGACAGCGTATGTCTTTGCTAGATATAAATTTAAAGGGAAAAAGACAGGATTACTTTCAATCTTAGTATTACAAATGTTCCCAACATTTTTATCTTTAATCGCTATTTTCACTTTATTCCAAACGTTTGGGTTAACAAATGAACCAAAAGCGTTAGTTATTATTTACGTTTCAGGGTCAATTCCTTTTAATATTTGGCTAATTAAAGGATATTTGCAAAATATACCTAAAGAACTTGATGAATCAGCAAAAATTGATGGAGCTAACAAACTTCAAATCTTCTTTAAAATTATTTTGCCATTATCAGTTCCAATTATTAGTTTTGTTGCAGTAACACAATTTATGGCACCATGGATGGATTATATCTTGCCATCATTCTTGATTATTGATTCTGAAAAATGGACATTAGCTGTCGGAATTTTTGATTTTATTAATGATGTTTCAGATACTAACTACCCAGCCTTTGCCGCTGCGGCGATTATTGTCGCTATTCCAATTGCAACACTCTATATTGTCTTCCAAAAATACTTAATTGAAGGAATTACTGCAGGAGCAAATAAAGGTTAAAATAAAAGCATTTCTCGTTATGAGAAATGCTTTTTTAATTCTAAAATATAGAAACCATAAGGCTTTATAATAAGCGTTTTTTGAGTAGTAAGGGAGATATTATTGTAAATATCTTTGAGAGTTTTATGTTGGAGAATGGCTGGTAAAGTAACCATTTGTTCTTTAGAATTATTATTTAAAATAAAGAATAAATCATCTTTTTTAAAGATAATTACTGCTAAGTTATCATCACTCATTAACCAAGTTAAATCAGGTAATTTAAAAGCTGGATATTCTTTTCGTAATGAAATTAATTTTTTAAGATAACTTGTTAATTCTAGATTTTGGTCTTTTGCATCCCAAATCATACAACCACGGTTTTCTGGGTCATGGCCTCCACTTAGGCCAACTTCTCCACCATAAAAAATACTAGGAGCTCCTGGCAAAGCAAATAAAAAGAGGTATGGTAATTTAACTAAATCACTGTTATTAGCACAAATTTCTAAAATTCGAGAAGTATCGTGAGAGTCAATTAAGTTATACATTGCTTTTAAGACGTTTTTAGGATAATCAGTAAGAACTTTGTTTATTTGATATTTAAAAGTAGTACTATTGATTTTTCTAAATGATTGCTTGTTTCCAAAAAAATTCCATATCGGTAATAACATTTCATAGTTCATTACTCCATCATGTTGATCACCAATTAACCATGGATTAGAATTGTCCCAGTTTTCACCGACAATATAGGTATCTTTTTTAACAGCTTTAACCGCTTTTCTAAATGCTCGCCAAAAATCGTGACTTACTTCATTACTAACATCTAGACGCCAACCATCAATATCGTATTCTTCAATCCAGTAAGTGGCAACAGCTAATAAATGTTCTCTCATTATCGGATTGGAAGTGTTTAGCTTTGGCATGTACGGAGTAAAGGCAAAAGTTCGGTAATTTAATAAGTTTGGATTTTTATAGATATGAGCAATTTTATCACGATTAATCGAAAAATCACTATTTAATTCAAAATTAACAATTGGTAACTGATCATTTATAATATAAAAACAATCATAATATTGAGAATTTTTACCATTTTTTACGACATCTAAAAAGTATGGATGGCGGAAACCACAATGATTAAAAACCGCATCAAGCATCACTTTAATTCCAAGACTATGTGCTTTTTTTACTAGTTTACCAAAAAGCTCATTATCTCCAAATGATTCATCAATTTTAAAATAATCAACAGTATCATATTTATGGGATGAGTCAGCCTTGAAAATTGGGGTCAGATATATTCCAGTAAAGCCAAGGTCTTTTAAATAAGGAAGTTTATTCATTATCCCTTGTAAATCTCCACCAAAAAACTGGTTATTAGAATATTTATCAACACTTCTCCAAGGAAGCGTTCCTTGGGGGTTAAGCGTAGAGTCACCATTGTTAAAGCGCTCAGGAAAAATACTATACCATACTTGGTCTTCCACCCATTTGGGGGCATTAAATAAATCTTCTTCATTTAAATAAGGAAAATTAAAATGATTAAATAAGTTCTTTCGTTCTTTAGGATATTTTATAATATCGATGATTTCTCGACATCCGAATAAATATTGATCATTAATAATAAAAGCATATTTCATTCTTTTATAAGGAGGACTTATCGCAATGAAAAAGTGATCATACAGCGCTGTTTGATATTCTTTTTTCATTAACGAGTTATCTTCATTAACAATTTGGGTCCATTCATCTAGATTGTTATCTTTAGGAAGCCATAAAAAGGGATCACTGTAAATAACTTTAATCTTTTTTACTTTATTTTTAGTTGCGAAAAGTCGTAAATGAACAGTATCTTCATCATACATGTAAGCATATTTGCTTTTAGCTTCATGGTATATTGTGAAATCAAGCATTTTATCACCTCTATTAAATTAGCCAGAGATTATCTGGCTAATTATTTAATGTGTTCTTTTAGTATAGAATACCACTCCGGTACCTATTATTGCAACTCCTCCTGCAACTGATCCAACAATAATAAATAAATTGTTGCTTGAACCTTCAGGATTGTTTTCTGGAAAATCATTTGGGATATCATCTGGAACAACTGGTGGATAAACAGCGCCATCAGCTAGTTTATACATTACTAGTGTTTCATTTGGTAAAACAGTGACAGTAGAACCAGTTAAGACTTCAATGGTTTCTGTTCCCGCAGTATCTTTATTTACGACTAAGTTCCAATCCATTCCTTGTAAATCCATATTGCGTTGGACAACACTGTTGTTATAGATTACATATGTGTATTCCCATGGGGAATCTTCATCATAAATGATATAACTAACAACACCACGGTCATCTGGGAAGAAGTACATTTTATTATTAATTTCGTCTTTACTATCATATGAAAAGACATCAATACTTTTTCTTAAAGCAATTAAACCTTTATAATAATTAAAAACATCCATGTTATCAGCTTTAAGTGACCAATCTATTTGGTTCGTAGAATCAGGTGAACGGTAACTGTTATGATCATATGATAATGTTGCATCACATTCTCCTTGCGCGACTCCACCAATAATTGTACAAGGTTTTGAATGCATTATTTCTACTCCACCGTATAAGAAAGGAATTCCTTGAGATGTTAAAATAATGGCATTTGCTTGTTTTTGCATATCTTTTATTTGTTCCCAGGATAAGTCACTAGTTGATAACATTAATTTATCGAATAAAGTGTTATTATCATGGGCTGTTACATAGTTAACTGTTTGATTAGGATTAGGAGCCCATGCGCCTTTTGGTAAAGCCCCTAAGTTTAAATTAGTTTGGTGAACAGCACCGGCAACCCCTAATTTAATTCTTTCATCAACATTGCTATTTCCTTGGATAAAGCCAGTATCAGTATCAGTCCAAACTGAACCTTTAATGCCATCTCTAGTATCGTCGTTAAAGACAGCAACCCCAGGCATTTGATCTAAAGTAGCATTATATGCTGATAACTCTTCGGGAAGCATTGAAGTACCACCTGTCCATGGTTCACCATAAACTAAAATAGTATCATCAATTTCATGTAAAGCATCAACTATTGCGTTCATTGTCTCAATATCATGAAGTTTCATTAAGTCGAATCTAAAACCACGAATATGATATTCAGATGCCCAAAAAACTACACTATCTACCATGAATTTACGCATCATGTAGTTTTCACTGGCTGTCTCGTTTCCGGTTCCACTACCATTACTAAATGAATCGTTGGCTGTCATTCTATAATAGTACCCGGGAACAATTAAGTTAACAGAAACAATTAACAGCAGCGGCTGTGTTGAT